>NZ_CP197413.1:0-329500 GCF_052161635.1 Lacunimicrobium album | reverse complement strand
CATCGCTGCGGAACTCCCCAGAGTTCAACACGTGCCACACCTTTGACGAGACTCAGATTCTTTTTTACTTCGTCGGCATAGTTCTCCAACTCGTCCAGAGAAAATCCATCACCAGTGACTGCCAGCAGAAAGCCATAAACGTCTCCAAAATCGTCAGCCACAGACGGTTCACCACAACCAGGTGGCAGAGACGGAATGACATCGTTAATTTTCCGACGCAGCTCATCCCAAATCTGCGGCAACTGGGCGGCTGGATATTGAGGCAGAATCTCGATTTTGATCAAGGAAAAGCCGGGCTTGGAGACAGATTCCAGCTTTTCGATTTGTGGCATCTCCTGGATGGCGATCTCAATTCGATCGGTGACTTCCAGTTCGACTTCCGCGGCACTGGCACCGGGATAGAAGGTCGCGACCGTTGCATTCTTGATCGTGAACTCCGGGTCTTCCAACTGACCAAGCGCAAAGAAGGCCGCCAGTCCGCCAATGACCAGCAGCACCATTCCGAATCCAACGACGGTACTCCTTTCGACACTCCCGGCGGCGATGCTCATGGCGTTTCACCTCCGGTTTTGGCGGACTCGTCGAGAAGACGGACCGTCTGATTTTCTCGAAGATAGTGGACTCCCGCTGTGATGATCCACTCGCCAACGTTCAAGCCGGTGACTTGAACTCCAAAGCCAGTCATACCAGATACCGTCACAAAGCGATGTTTGACCGTTTTAGAGGAAGGATCGAAGATCCAGATCGACGGCTTCGAGTCATGTTCGAACACCGCGTCAACCGGAACAACGATGGAGGAAATTTCTTCCACGGTCGTCCCTTCGACTGGAGTTCCTCGATTTCTTGCAGTCCCGGTCAGCCCGGGTCGAACATCCACGCCTGGCTGCGGTGCAAAACGAAGTTTGACTGGATAGGTTCGTGTTGTACGTGAAGCCTCTGCTCCGATCTCAGCGATTCTAGCTGGGATTTCCACGTCAGGAGAGGTTTTCAAAATGATGATCGGATCGGATACTTTCGGAACCAGTGCAATGAGGTTCTCCGGGATATCGACCCGCATTTCAAATTCGCTGGTATTGACGAGTCTGACGATTTGCTGACGTGGTTGAACGAGTTGGTAATTGTCGACATACGTGGTTGAGATCGATCCATCGAAGGGAGCAAGTAACCGCGTGTCGGAGAGTTCGTCACGAGCCTTTTGTAGTGCAGCTTCGAGGCCTTGGATTTCAGAATCCTTCGCCTTAATTTCTTCCGGACGCGCACCTTGTTCGCCGATACGAAGTGTTTCCTTGGCTTTGACGACATCCGCTTCGGACAGGCGAAACTTAGCTTCTGAGAGTTCAACTTCACTGGGAGTCAGGACTTTTCGCTCAAAAAGCCCTTTGTTGCGGTCGTACTCTGCCTTGGCAAACTGAGCTGCGGCCAGAGTTCGATCGACTTCTGCTTTCATTTTCTGAATGTCTTCAGGACGAGCGACACGCATGGCGTCCAGTTCGGCTTTCGACTTCTCCAGAGTCGCCGAGGCATCGCGTACCCGTACTTCGAAGTCACGTGCATCGATTTGAGCGAGCAAGTCACCTTTGACAACCTTCTTTCCCAATTCATTACCCGGGAAAGAAACGAGCGGTCCTCCGACGCGAAACGAAAGTTCGACAGCATCAACTGCTTCAACCGTGCCGGGAAATGAGCGACCGCTGAATGTTGACAGTCCCTCAATCTTCATCGCTCGAACGGGGCGTATTGCTGGCGGACGGACTTCTTCGTCGCGACATCCAGGGGAGAGTGTCACGAGAAGAAGAAAGACAGCATGGCCTATGCTAACAAGAGAGCGATCCATCTGTGCCTGACACATCATGTGGTTCATCATGCGAATTTTGTGCATTGACGTTCTTGGGGAACGGAATTGCCAAGCTCGATACTAGCAGCGGAGATCAGCCCCGGTATTGGACTTTAGTCCAAGAGGCCTGGTTTGTTACCCCTGAAGAACCATCGCGACTTCGCGACACATCGTCACGTCTTCCCGAGTCGCTATTACCAGGACTCTCGTATTAGAAGTTGAGTCTGCAATATCCATATCTGGCTGACAGTGGCGATTCCTTTCTGCATCGAGCGAAATCCCCATCGCGTCCAGTCCATCACAAACGCGTTGTCGAATCAAAGCCGAGTTTTCACCGACACCGGCTGTAAAGACAATCGCATCGAGTCCGTTGAGAACAGCATAAAATGCTCCGATCGTCTGGCGGACGCGATGGACATAAACGTCGATGGCCAGTTTCGCGCGAGAATCGTTGGTCACTGCCGCCTCGATGACTTTCCGCATATCGGAGGAGATTCCGGACAACCCCAGAACACCAGATTGATAGTTGAGGGCATGATTAACTTCGTCGGCCGTGAGGTGATGCGTTGTGAGCAGATGCAACAGAATACCGGGATCGATCGAACCTGAGCGGGTCCCCATCACCAAGCCCTCCATTGGTGTGAAGCCCATCGTCGTATCGACACTCTGTCCATTAAGAACGGCGGCCGCAGAACCGCCATGGCCAAGATGACAGATGACCAGCTTCGACCAAGACCTGCCTGATTGTGTGAGCATTTCTCGGGCTCGTCCACAACAGTAAGCGTGACTTAAGCCATGAAATCCATAACGACGAATCCCCCACTCGTTACGCCATTGTTCGGGTATCGCGTAGGTACTTGCATGAACTGGAATCGTGGAGTGAAAAGCTGTATCGAAGATAGCGATCTGGGGTAATGCACCGAATGCCTGTTCCGCAGCGGCTAGAATCTCCAGAGCGGGAGGATCATGCAGGGGAGCCAAACGAGACAAGTTCGAGATTCGTTCGCGGATCTCGGCGGATATCTCGACCGATGATGTAAATTCCCCTCCATGCACGATCCGATGCCCGACGGCTGAAAGCCGACTCAAGTTGCAGATTGGCGGCGTGGAGATCGATCTCAAGTCGTCAAAGAGACGTAAAACAGCATCTCGCAATGAGACTTTCGACATCTTCATTTTGACCGGTTCTGCGTCCAGAACTGAAAGGGCATAATAAACCTCGTCCCCAGTCCAGTCGAAATGACCAGTTGCGAGCGTAGTTTCGCTCTCAGATTCCATCAGGACGGCTTTTAAACTGCTCGACCCGGCATTCAGCAACAAAAATTGCACGTGATTTTAATCCACCTTCTCAAGTGTATTTGCTTAATAATACGACCACAGAATGCTCTTGCGCCAGGTAGGAATTTCCGATGACGACCGGCGAGGCCAACCAGTCCTCGATGTCGTGAGGAGATGACAGTGAGGTATCAATCCAGCGTCTCCAGGTTCGCTTCTCGGGGATCGCGGGAAGTTCAAACGTGAGTGGCTCCCAATAGGCATTCAGGATGAGATGAATCAAAGTCCCTTCCGCCCTGATGTCTGCACCCAGCGCGACACTATGCGAATCATCTGACCAGTCTGGCTGATTGAGCTTGACTCCGTGCCAGGATTTTTGAGCCGTTTCCAACATGGTGCGCAAGCTGATCCGCTGCGTCTCATGCTTTGTATCACGCAACAGGCGACGCTGAATCAGGAGCTTGACGAAGCGTAGAATGTCTGCACGTTTCTCAAGGAGCGACCAGTCGAACCAGCTGATTTCGTTATCCTGGCAGTAGGCGTTGTTATTGCCCGATTGTGTTCGACGAACTTCATCTCCCATCACCAACATCGGCAACCCGATCGACAGCATCGTCGTCGTCAAAAAATTCTTGACCTGACGCGTTCGAAGGGCTTCGATTCGTGAATCGTCTGTCGGACCTTCGATACCACAGTTCCAGCTGCGGTTGTCATTGGCTCCATCACGGTTGGATTCGCCATTGGCTTCGTTATGCTTATCGTTATAAGACACAAGGTCATTCAGCGTGAATCCATCATGGCAGGTAATGAAATTGACACTCTGTTCGGCCTCTCGCTGCTTATGCTCATAGATCTCGGGACTGCCCACGAGGCGGTCGGCGATCTGACGCACCGAGCCCGGTTGACAGCGGAAAAAGTCACGCACGTCATCTCGGAATCGCCCATTCCATTCTTTCCAGGCGTCCCCGACAAAACTGCCGACCTGATAAAGTCCTGACGCATCCCAGGCCTCTGCCAGCAGCTTTGTCTCTGCCAATGCAGGGTCCGATTCGATGTCCCATAGCACGGGAGGATTGGGCAATGGATTCCCCGTGGAATCGCGGGAGAGAATCGATGCCAAGTCAAACCGAAAGCCATCGACGTGCATTTCCTGCACCCAGTATCTCAATGAATCAACAATCATGCGTCGGACAACCGGATGATTGGAGTTCAGCGTGTTTCCGCAGCCCGTGTAATTCGCGTAGGTTTCGCCTCCTTGTTCGAGAATGTAGTACGTCGGATTGTCGATGCCTCGCAGCGACAGCATCGGTCCCCGCTGGTCTCCTTCGGTTGTATGGTTGAAGACGACGTCGAGGATGATTTCGATCCCGGCACGATGAAGTGCTTTGACCATGTCACGAAATTCATTGATCGGCCCGAGAGGACTGCGAACGGAACTGTATGCAGCATGCGGAGCAAAAAACGAGATGGGAGCGTAACCCCAGTAGTTAATCAGACCAGCTGGACAATCTTGGGCATCGAACTGAAAAACTGGCAGAAGTTCTACAGCAGTGACTCCCAGTTCCTGCAAATACGGGATCTTCTCAATCAAGCCGGCGTAGGTCCCGCGTTTGGATTGTGCAACACCAGAGTTTGCATGCTGAGTGAAGCCGCGAACGTGCATTTCAAAAATAATCGAGCGAGCAGATGGGTGACGCAACGGCGCATCCCCTTCCCAGTCATACTCACCTGGATCGACAACCACACTCTTCATTGAAGTGGCTGTATTGTCGCCAGGACCAGCAGTCGCCCGTCGATCATAGTTTGATGGGACGACAACACCCCGCCCGTAAGGGTCCAGTAAAACCTTCTGTGGGTCAAAGCGCAGACCTGATTCGGGCTGATGAGGTCCCTTGACACGGTAGCCATAGATCTGGCCGGCCTGGAGGCCAGGAACAAAGGCATGCCAATAGTGATAGGTTCGATTCTTGACAGGATCCAGATTGATGAGCTGGGACGGAGTACTACTCTCCTGCGATTCAAAAAGCAGTAGCTCAACCCCGGTTGCGGTGCGTGAGAAAAGACTGAAATTCACACCACCATCCCTGATGGTCGCTCCCAAAGGAGCGCTCCGACTGGCGTAGGACTGTTTCATATCGATTCCCCTGATCGTGGTTCAGCCCCGCATCGTCGTGTCCGTAAAATCGTTCAACAGCGGCTCCCATCCCTCCTGTGGAACACGATAATTCCACAATGCAATGATCGGCTCCTGGGTCGTGTCATGCTCATACGCGAGGACGCCGACGCTGGCAGGTCGACAATAAAAGACACGCCCCATAGTTGGCGAAAGATCTATCCAGCGAGCAGCAATCATGCGAATGATATGTCCGCTTGAAAATGCGAGTGTATCGCCTGGTATCTGACGACTTTTGGCGATAAAGCGATCCGCACGGGCGGCTACTTGATCGCGAGTTTCCCCGCCATCACAACCATCAGCAAATAACTCCCACTCTGGGAGCATGCTCTTAATCTCTCGGGTCGTTTTGCCTTCCAGCAGGCCGTAGTCCCACTCGAGTAGATCATTGTCTTCCACGGCAACATTTGAAAATCCAGCAAGCTGACAAGTCTTTGAAGCTCGCTGTAGAGGACTGGTGAAGACTTGTCGGAAGTTGAATCGCTGCAGCGCTTTTCCAAGCTCGCGAGCTCGCGCCTCGCCGACTTCATTGAGCGGAATATCCTGACGCCCTGTATGACGGCGTGTATCAGTCCATTCCGTGTCGCCGTGACGCACGAGAAACAATCGCGGATGCTCGGATGCCATCTTTGGTCCTCTTTAGAGGTTGTTTGCTACCATGCTCATTAGACATTGTCGCCTTCTGTAGAAGTCTCTGAGACAGCTTTGACCGCTTGAGCCCCCCAGCGCCAACCACTGATGGCAGGCATATCGTCGCCATGCTTTTCGATGTACTCCTTGTGCTCAATGAGCTTCTCATGAATAGCTTGTTTGAAGTAAGCAGCCCGAGCCCCCAACTGCGGAAGCCGATCAATCACATCTTCCACGAGATGGAATCGATCAAGTTCATTGAGTACCACCATGTCGAATGGTGTCGTCGTCGTTCCTTCTTCCTTGTATCCGCGGACATGCAGGTTCTTATGATTCTTTCGTCGATACGTCAGACGATGGATCAACCAGGGATAGCCATGAAACGCGAAGATGACCGGCTTGTCAGTCGTAAAGATCGCGTCGAAGTCCGTATCAGATAGACCATGGGGATGCTCGTTGCAGGGTTGCAATTTCATGAGATTGACAACGTTGACCACTCTCACCTTCACTTCCGGAAGATGGGTTCGAATCAACTCAACAGCGGCCAGCGTCTCCAGGGTGGGCGTATCCCCGCAGCAGGCCATCACAACATCCGGCTCGAAGCCTTTGTCGTTTGATGCCCATTCCCAAATGCCAAGACCGGCCGAGCAGTGTTTGACCGCTTGTTCCATTGTCAGCCATTGAGGGGATGGCTGTTTCCCTGCGACAACCACATTGATGTAGTTTCGGCTTCGCAGGCAATGATCTGTTACCGATAACAACGTATTGGCATCTGGCGGAAGATAGACACGGATGACTTCTGCTTTCTTATTGACGACGTGATCGATGAACCCTGGATCCTGGTGACTGAACCCGTTGTGATCCTGACGCCAGACATGTGAACTCAAGAAATAATTGAATGATGCCACCGGACGACGCCAGGGAATCTCGTTACAGACCTTCAGCCACTTGGCATGCTGATTGAACATGGAATCAATAATATGAATGAACGCTTCATAGCATGAGAAAAATCCATGACGGCCTGTCAGCAGGTATCCTTCCAGCCACCCTTGGCATTGGTGCTCGCTGAGGACTTCCATGACGCGCCCATCCGGACTGAGCTTATCGTCCTCAGGATAAATCTCGGCCATATAACATCGATTGGTGACCTCCAGGACATCCTGCCAGCGGTTGGAGTTATTCTCATCGGGACTGAAAAGTCGAAAATTCTTCGCGTCCATGTTCAGCTTCATAACATCACGCAGGAACCGCCCCATTTCGCGTGCAGCTTCAGTGGTTGTCGCGCCCGGGCTGGGAACTTCGACGGCATAGTCACGAAAGTTCGGCAACTTCAAGTCACGGAGCAGTAACCCGCCATTCGCATGAGGATTATCACTCATGCGGCGGTGGCCTTTCGGAGCGAGTTCCGCCAGATCTGGTAGCAATGCTCCGTGTTCGTCGAAAAGCTCTTCGGGACGATAGCTCCGCATCCACTGCTCAAGGATCGTGATATGGTCTTCCCGGTTCATCTCACCCATGGGAACCTGATGACTGCGCCAGTAGCCTTCACACTTCTTGGCATCAATCTCAGCCGGACATGTCCAACCCTTGGGAGTACGAAAGACGATCATCGGCCATGCGGGACGTTTAAGATTTCCATTGACTCGCGCGTCGTGCCAGATCGAGTGAATTTCCTGAACAACCTCATCCATGACTTCCGCGAGCTGTCCGTGAACATCAAGGGGATCGTGACCATCGACGAAGTAGGGCTTGTATCCCATTCCTTCAAAAAACTTTTGCAGTTCCTCCTGAGGGATGCGAGCCAGAAAGCAGGGATTAGCAATCTTATAGCCATTCAAATGCAAGATCGGCAGCACGGCTCCATCCCGTGCCGGATTCAAAAACTTGTTGCCCTGCCAACCGGTCGCCAGTGGTCCTGTTTCTGCTTCTCCATCGCCAACGACACAGGCGACGATCAGGTCAGGGTTATCAAACGCTGCTCCATAGGCATGACTGAGGGCATATCCGAGTTCTCCCCCTTCGTGAATACTTCCGGGAGTCTCTGGCGCAACGTGACTGGGAATGCCACCTGGAAAGCTGAATTGCTTGAAGAACTTCTGCAGTCCTTCCAGGTCCTGGCTGATCTCAGGATAAACCTCGCTGTAAGTCCCCTCCAGGTACGCATGTGCCACGAGTGATGGCCCCCCGTGTCCAGGACCAATGACGTAAATCACGTTGAGATCGTCACGTTTTATGACCCTGTTCAAATGGACGCACAACATATTCAGACCGGGCGAAGTCCCCCAGTGCCCGAGGAGACGAGGCTTGATGTGTTCGCGCTTGAGTGGCTCCCGGAGAAGTGGATTGTCCAGCAGGTAGATTTGGCCAACAGCGAGATAATTGAGTGCTCGCCAATATCGGTTCAGCAGATGAACTTCATCGTCGGTGAGTGGAGAGTATTGACCTGACTTCCCGGCTGAGCGTGTCGCAGACGTTTTATCCAGAGTTGTCGACATGGTGACTATTTCCTCTGAAGAATGAAGGCAAAGCGTGTTCAGGGCGCATGACGTCCATTGATACTTTTTACTGAAGAGATGAGTATCGTAGATCAGAAGCTCAAAACGAACATTGGACTTTAGTCCAACTCAGATCGGCAAAGATTCACCCACAGGTTCATCCGGTCATTCGGATCTCAAGGCCGGCCGCTATCAGCCATGCGGACCAGTTCCGCCAGGGAGGAAGCCTGCATCTTCTGCATGACCTGACCGCGATGGACCTTCACGGTCTTTTCCTTGATTCCCATTTGAAACGCGATCAGTTTATTGGGCAAACCAGCAGTCACATGGAGCAGTACTTCTCGTTCGCGGGGAGAAAGCTCGGTCAGGCGCGACTGGATTTCCGAAATCCTCGAACGACGCTCGCGATCCTGACGGTCCCGCGTAAGCGCTTCATCGACGAGCGACAAGAGTTGCTTTTCCTCACATGGTTTGGGCAGAAAATCGACCGCACCAGCTTTCATGGCGCGAACAGACATCGGGATATCGCCCTCGGCTGTCATGAAGATGATCGGCAAGAGCATCTGACGATTCACGAGTTCTTCTTGAAGTTCCAGGCCATTGAGCTCCGGCATGTGGACATCCAGGATCAGGCAGCTTGGAGCATCCGACCGTTCGTATTCGAGGAATTCAGTCGCTGAAAGAAACGTGGCGACCAGCTTGCCAGTGGCACGCAGCAATCGGGCCAAAGCTCGGCACAGGCTGAGGTCATCATCGACGATATAGACCCACTGCGTTTCACTGTTCATCGTCAACACTCTCCGATCGCGGCAACTCGATTTCGAATGTTGCGCCAGGTTCGTCCACATCGATCAAACGCAGCTTCCCATGAGAGGACTCAATGATCGTTCGACTGATCGCCAGTCCCACACCAATTCCATGACATTTCGTCGTAAAGAAGGAATCGAAGATTTTCGACCGATGCTCTTTATCGACGCCAGGCCCGGTGTCGCTGACTCGAATGTTCGCAGTACCTTTTGACGACTGGCTCGTGCTGATTCTCAGTCGGCGTTCCGATGTGATGTCTTTCATCGCATCGATTGCATTCACCATCAAATTCAAAATAACCTGCTGTAATTGCACCCGATCGATCATGACCAGCAAGTCATCCATCGAGAGTTCCATGCAAACGTTTACTCGCTCACGTAACATTTGCCCCCGGATAAGTTGGACGACTTCTTGAACCGCCGCATTGACCGATGCCACCTTCGTCTTCAGTTGTTCCATCTGATACATGCTGCGCACACGAGCGACGATATCACTGGCACGCGTGATATCGGACAGAATGTCGTTGAGTAGTAATTTCGTTTCCGCTGCGGGAACATGAGGATCCCGATGCATATGCAGCCCCGCTTGTGCATTAAAGCAAATCGCACTCAACGGTTGATTGATCTCATGCGAAATCGCGGCAACAAGTTCGCCCATCAGGTTGACACGCCCCAGTCGCACAATCTGTTCGCCCTGCATCCGCAGCGACAACTCATTTTGCTTGCGTGACAAAGCATTGGCGAAGATTTGTCCGATTAGCCACAGTCGTTGCATCAGTTCGTCCGGCCATTGGCGATATTCCGTCATTACCGCGAAGGTAATCATCGAGTGAAGCATTCCGCCGACCATTAGCGGGATAACCAGTTCACTTTTTACGTCGTTGTCTCGATAGTATTCACGTTGATGAACAGCATCGATCGGCAATTCATCTGGCAGGCGCAGGAACTGTATGATTTTCCCTTCGCGAATGCGATTGGCTGCGTGCCAGGGAACGATCTTTAGAGCAGACAAATCGAGGCGTTCAGCAATTCTTTCTCTCATGTAACAATGGGTGACCCGCATTTCGGAAGTGATCGAGGAGAACTGCGCGAACCGGCTGTAATCAATCTGAAGAACTTGTCCGAGACGAGATAGCCCAAGCTCAATGGCATCGTCAATCTGGTCGACAGGCAAACTGATAAATCTGGTTGCCAGCTCGAATTGAAGCTGATCCAGCGTAAGCTTCTCGACGACGACTGATCGCCGATTTTTTCTTGATAGCGCGAGACGTTGGTTATGACCAACTGGCCTGAGATGAATTGCGGCAGGGGGGTGAGGCCTTTCACCTGCCAATTCGAATACAGAGCCATTCCTGATCCCCGCACGTCCAATCAGGATCCGTTCAGCATTCATGGGCGTTCTCAATCACGTAATGTGAGATGAGCGACCTTCCGTGTCTGGCTGGGAGATATCTGCCAATCATTTTTAGACATCTGTCATCAGAAGATAACAACCAGGTGGTTGCTAACATTTCATGGATGACTCTGTCAGAGTAGTGCTGCTTATTCAGAATGTCACGTCAAATCT
Source organism: Lacunimicrobium album (assembly GCF_052161635.1). Lineage (GTDB taxonomy): Bacteria > Planctomycetota > Planctomycetia > Planctomycetales > Planctomycetaceae > SXPC01. The sequence goes on along the minus strand of NZ_CP197413.1, from coordinate 318,720 downwards.
GTTCAATCCATGAACTCTTACTAATGTGAGGCATTGCCTCGGAAATCATTCCTCCCTTAATGATTCTCTCGCTAATTCGATCTGATGTCGCTGCTCATGATTGAGCTGAGGGTATCGCAGTCTGAGACTTAGAATTCCATTTGTCACAATATCCGCAACGATGGCGCGCGTGACCCATTTATGGTCTGCCGGAATTACATACCACGGAGCATACTCCGTACTTGTCGCACAGAGAGCATCTTCGTATGCACTCATGTAGTCATTCCAGAATGCACGTTCTGCCAGGTCAGAAGAAGAGAACTTCCAGTGCTTCTCCGGCCGCTCGAGTCGCTCAAGAAAGCGTTTCCGTTGAGTCCCTTTGGAGACATTCAGAAAAAACTTCAGCACCAACGTTCCATTGCGAACAAGATGCCGCTCAAAGGCATTGATATCTTCGTAACGTTGCTTCCAGAATTTTTTCCCGGGCTCAGAATCATCTCCGCTCTGTCGATGCAGGAGTTTCGGATGAACTTTGACGACGAGGACATCTTCGTAGTAGGAACGATTAAAGATCCCGATTCGGCCTCGTTCCGGCAGCGATTTCATATATCGCCACAGAAAATTATGATCGAGCTCTTCGTTAGATGGTTTTTTGAAGCTGAAAACCTGGCATCCCTGAGGATTGATACCGGACATTACGTGCTTAATCGTTCCATCTTTGCCAGCCGCGTCCATCGCTTGAAATACAATCAACACCGCAAAACGATTATCAGCATAGAGCAGTTCCTGTGCTTCAGAAAGCTGGGTGATGTTCTGGGCCAGGAGTTCCTCGGCGCGTCCCTTGAGGACATCTTTGCCCAGTTCCTTTAATTCGTCCGTTTGAGCCCAGCCGGTATCGAAGTTTTTCAACCGGATTTTGCTTTCAGGTTTTACTCTCAGAATCTCGATCCATTCATCACGAGTCATTGTGACGCCCCTTTTTCATTGACCGGGCATGGATGTACTTCCCAAATGTCACGGGCATATTCCCGAATTACGCGGTCACTGGAGAAATGCCCCGAGGCCGCCATGTTGAGTATCGCTTTCCGGGTCCATTCATTCTCATTTTGATACTCACGCGAGACACGCTCCTGTGCTTCGACATACGAGCCGAAGTCAGCCAGATGCATAAAATAATCACTCGTCAACAGCGTCTCGACAATCGGAATGAACAATCCGGACTCCTGCGGGCTGAAGTGATCGTCGCGAATCAGATCTAGCACGGTCCGAACGCGAAGATCATTCTCATAATGCCAGCGCGGACTGTACCAAACGCGACTCGATGAAACTTCATCCGCAGTGAGTCCGAAAAGAAAGAAGTGATCTTCGCAGGCTTCTTCAGCCATCTCGATCGTCGCTCCGTCACGCGTACCAATTGTCAAGGCCCCGTTCATCATGAACTTCATATTGCCTGTTCCACTGGCTTCGAAGCCGGCAGTAGAGATCTGCTCAGAGAGATCACATGCAGGAATGATTCGCTCTGCCACGCTGACCTTGTAATCTGGCACAAACACCACCTTGAGCCTGCCCTTTGTCGCTGGCTCCTCGTCGATCATTTTACCCACGTTGTTAATCAACTTGATGATGAGTTTTGCCAGCTGATATGCAGGAGCAGCCTTTCCAGCGAAGAGAATCGTTCGAGGCGGAACCGTAAATGAGGAGTCATCTCGCATTCGCTGATAAAGCCAAATGACATGCAGGATGTTTAACAACTGCCGCTTGTACTCATGGATGCGTTTGATCTGAAAATCAAAAATCGAATCGACATCAATGCGATGATCGGTCGTCGATTGTAACCACGCTGCCAGTCGCTCCTTATTAGTTCGTCGACAGGCACGAAACGCCTCCTGAAAAGGGGAATCTTCCGCTAAAAGGGAAAGTTCCTGCAACTGGTCAGCGTCGGTAATCCAACCATCACCCATGACATCGGTGATCAGTTTCGAAAGTTCAGGATTTGCCACCAGCAGCCAGCGTCTTGGTGTAATCCCATTAGTCTTGTTGTTGAACCGGTGAGGGAACATCTCGGCAAAGTCGGAGACGACACGCGTCTTAAGCAGATCTGAATGGATCTTCGCCACGCCGTTTACGCTGTGAGATCCGACAATCGCCAGATGGGCCATACGGACTTGGCGAATCGGCTTCTCTTCGAGCAGACTCATCGTCTCCATCTTTAACACATCATTCTGATGCTTCTCACTGACGTCACTCAGAAATCGATGGTTAATCTCGTAAATGATTTCCAGCAGTCGAGGACAAACGGCTTCAAACAATCGAACCGGCCATTTTTCAAGTGCCTCGGGTAGCAACGTATGGTTCGTGTATGCCAGTGTCGAAGTCGTGAGTTCCCACGATTGCTCCCAGCCCAGTTTTGCTACATCCAACAGGATTCGCATCAATTCCGCAACCGCCATCGCTGGATGCGTGTCATTCATCTGGATCGCGACACGAGTCGGAAGCATTGACCAGTCGAGGTTTTCACGACGGTATTTTCGAATGATGTCCGCCAGAGAACAGGTGACTAGAAAATGCTCCTGCAGGAACCTCAATGCCTGGCCAGCGGTTGTCGAGTCATCAGGATACAGCACGCGAGTAATCGTCTCGGCGACTGTTCGATCCAGCATTGCTCCCACAAAATCGCCCGTGCCGAATTCTTGAAAGTCGAAATAATCTGGCGATGCTGCTGACCACAGACGTAGTGTATTGATCGACTTCCCACCATAACCAACAACGGGACGGTCATAGGGCACACCGATCAGTTGCGTTTGCTGTTCATGACGTACTTTCAGCATCCCATTTTCGAGACCGAACGAACATCTCCACGATGCCTGAACACTCTCCCTGCACCGTTTGATTTCCCAGGGATCGTCATACTGCAGCCAGTGATCGGGTTGCTCTCGCTGAAAGCCATTGTCGAGACTTTGACGGAAGATTCCATATTCATATCGCAATCCGTATCCCATCCCCGGCATCTGCAGTGTCGCCAACGACTCGATAAAACAGGCAGCCAGCCTTCCAAGTCCACCATTTCCCAGTCCGGCGTCCGGTTCAGAATCAACAAGATCCTCCCAATCACCAAGTAGATCAGAACTCAATGAGTCACGAATTGTTTCGTCTAATCCCAGATTGACGATGTTATTGACAAGCATGCGCCCTATCAGAAATTCCATCGACAGGTAGTAGATCTGTTTAGGATTCTGATTTCGGTAAGTCGCTTCCGTTTCCAGCCAGCGAGGAGTGATCACATCGCGAATTGCTCTCGCCAGAGCTTCAAATCGCTCCCTTGTGCTGGCATCTTCAGGGTGAGTCAAATGGTCAAGAATCAGATGTGACTTGATAGCTTGTCGCTCAACGACAAAATTATCTCGAAGGAGTTTCTGATGCGTAGGCATGACCAATGCTCCTGAGCACGACGAGGATCTACTCTCGCATCACGCTACTCCTCCTATGTCGGCGCGCCATTGGACTTTAGTCGTAGTTTGCCATGATGCGCAAGTTGCCTGATGATCCTCGACTGGAACAATTCAGACTTTGATCGACAGATCAGTCGGATCACGGATCTGACTGTCTGTTCGTTGCCTTGCTCGCGACTGCCGAAACAACGAAAAGCGTAAACAGAAAACTCACGAAGATTTGAATCATGACAATACATTTGCTGGCAGAAGCCTTCGGAGCAATATCTCCGTAGCCAATCGTTGCAGAGGTCACCATGCTGAAGTAAATGAGATCGAGAAAGGTCAACTCGTCCTGGCTAAAAGCATTGTCGACATACTTATGCAGATAGGCGTAGAGCACTGCAAAGCCATAGATTAAAAGCAGCCACACCAGAATGCAGATGGTTACAAGCTCGGAAATTGTCACACGCCCCGTGACACGCCGCGAATGGCCTCGCCAGCGGTGATATCGTTCGACAACCCCGATAGGAACGCCGTAGACTTCATTGGTGATCCGAGAAAGCCCCGATCCGATTAAGATCCAGATCTGAACGTACACGAACAGACTGAGGATGATCACCCACGCCTGACGGTGATCATCTGAAAACGCAATCATTGGCGGCAGAATGAAAAGATAGAACACGCCTGCGGGGACGAGCAGAACCGACAGTCCTCCCATGACAACGACGGCTAACATTCGTATGAACTTCCAGACCCGTTCCACTTATGCTGCCTTCTTAAATAATGAAACACTCCCGACAGCAGTGCGATCAGGCACTCCTGAAGCGTCACCCACACAAAATGGTACTTGATGTCATAGCGACTGTCGGAGCTCGCCGATACTTTTCCATGCCTCCAATTTAACACTCGAACGCAAGAACCTGAAGGTTTCGCCTGAAGGCGAGGGCATTAGCCCCATCGCAAGGACAAGCAACTCGCACGTCGCTGTGCACTGGGGAAAGAGCATTTCATCATCTTGGTCGAAGTTTGTGGCTTTGATAACTGGCTCATTCGCATGCCACAACGACCGAGAGAACAACCAGCGGCTGGGCCGGATCACAATGGCGGCAGCAACACCGTTCGCTGGCTCTTGGCTCAAGTCACCCGGCGTTGCAAAAATCGCGCGAGCAACTCTCCGTCGTCATGATTTCCAGACATTGCGGAATTTAATTCGAGGTGCCATTCCTGGAATACACCGCAGCGTCCAGCATTCCAGTCGCTGGGAAGGCAAGCGCGGATTCGGAAAAACAGCACGCTACTGGCATCCGTCGATCGTCGAGAATGGGAAGCATCTGGTGACGAGTGCCGAGGACTACGGGCCAGATCTGTTCAGTGACTTCCTGGTAGACTTTATGCAGCGAAATCGTGACCGGCCGTTTCTGGCATACTACCTCCATGAATCTAACTCACGATCCTTACGATCCGATTCCTGATTTGGATCATCCGGGACAAAAAGAGTTAGGAGGGCTTAAAAACAATGTCGAGTATCTCGACCACATCGTTGGGAAAATGACCAAAGCCGTCGATGACCTCGAACTCGCAGAGAAAAATGTGCTGAAGTCAAACGCTTTAAGATCAACAACTTGGTTTTGTGTCATCCGCCGTCAAAACTGAGGGATCGACGGCAATCGCGATCTTCCCTTGAAGTCCGTTATGGGGACTCTCCAACCGGGCATGGGCGAGGGGAATGTCGGCGAGCGAGTAGACGGCGCCGACGTGTGGTCGTATCTGACCTCGCTCGACCAACGTGCTTAACTCATCAAGCTTGCCGCGGTTTTGTCTTGTGAAAACAAAGTGATAACTCGCGTTCCTGCCCCAGGCCTGAATGAGGTTTTGCGGCTGTGCCGTATCCACGATCGAGACGACGCGGCCCAGTTGCGCGAGCGCGTCGGGACTGCGTGATAAAGTGTCGCCGCCGATGGTGTCGAACACGACATCGACTCCTCGTCCACCCGTTTCCCGCATGATGACATCGATATAATCTTCCTGTTTGTAGTCGATGATCACATCGGCTCCCATCCTTCTCGCGAACTCAGAGTTTGCTTCGCGTACGGTCGTAAACACCTTCGCTCCGATGGCTTTGGCGAGCTGGATCGCGACATGACCGACTCCTCCTGCTCCGCCGTGGATCAGAATACTTTCCCCCACTCTGAGCGCGGCGCGGACGGTCAACGCTTCCCACACTGTCCCGCCAACCAGTGTCAGACTGGCCGCCTCAAGATGGCTCAATGAAGCGGGCTTCTTTCCGATAATGTTTTCGGCAGCGACGTGATACTCGGCGTAGCTTCCAGGCCCGTCAAAGATCTGAGGTGTGTACCAGACTTCGTCGCCCGGCGAGAAGCTCGTCACGCCCGGCCCGACTTCTTCGACAATGCCAGAGACATCGTGTCCGGTAATCGCCGGCAGCGGCACGAGGTCGGGGTAGTCACCACGTCGGATCTGGTAATCCAATGGATTGATTGAGGTGGCATGGACCCGAACCAGAACTTGTCCCGCGAGCGGCTGGGGCTTGGGAACGTCACTAAGCTCGAACGAATCCGGCCCGCCAAAGGATTTCAGGACCATTGCTTTCATAGCAACCCTCCGCACTATTTAACAACCGACGTCGCGGACAGTGTGGCACGGTAAATTGAGCACCTGAGCACCACCCATTTCTAAAAGAAAAGGCACACGCGATTGAATGCACATGCCTTTTATCGAAGCTCATGGGAGTTGACATTAAGACGACTTCAACATCGTCGCATATTTCACCAGGAGTGACGCCGTATTTAGTCTTCGCGGTCAAGCATTGGACAAGGCCAAAACTTACTTGCCAGCGGTGGCAAGAAGTTGAAGTTCCCACGCAAATGCGATTCCGCTTCCACCGCCATGCTCGGCGAGTGTCGATGTCATCGCAATTGCCGTTTCCTCTCGTGCCCAGTCCCGTTGCCATTCGGACATCACAGCAAGCCATGTGATCGGTACTGCACCAGCTTGCACCATACGTCGTACCGCCATGTCATGCGCCTCAGCCGAAACGCCGCCAGATGCGTCCGTAACGATGAAGACATCGTATCCCTCGCCCAGCGCCTGGATAGTCGGCATTGCCAGGCACACTTCGGTCCAGAGCGCAGCGAGAATTAGCTGTTTGCGACCGCTTTTCTTCACGATGTTGGTCACGTTGGGGTCTTCCCACGTATTGATGAATGTACGATTGATCGGCTTTTGTTCCGGGAAGACGTCTTGCAAGCCTTTAATGAGATAGCCACCTCGCTCTTCCAGCACTGTGGTGAGGATGGTAGGGACATTGAAGATCTTCGCTGCCTTGGCCAGACCGATGACATTGTTGGCAATCATCGTTGGTTCGTGGCTGTGCAGGTTTGCAAACTGGAAGGGCTGATGGTCGATGAGCACGAGGATGCTGTCTTCAGGACGAAGCAATGCATCGAGTCCGGTTTTTGCAGTCTTGGCCATGATTGTCTCCTGAAGTGAAGAGTACTCTGTTCTGCACCGCGACACCGCGATGTCTGGAAAACAGAATAGATGGCCGGAGCAGGAAGTTATCGGCGGTTCTTGCTGACGTTTTGTCGGTTCTTGCTCGCTTCAGGAGTATCGCCTGGGAGTCAAGCCGACGAGCCGTTTGAAATGCCGGTTGAGTTGGCTTTGATCGCTGAAGCCGACATCGATGGCGATCTGGGCCAGCGAGAATCGCCCTGCCGCGATGAGTCGCTTGGCGCGCTCGATCCGCTGGTGGATGACGAACTGATGTGGCGGCAGGCCGGTCGTCTGTTTGAACAAGCGTGCGAAGTGAAATTCGCTCAGGTGGGCGACCGCAGCGAGATCGGCCAAGGCAATGTTCTGGTCGAGGTGGGCGTGAATGTACTCTTCGACCTCCCGCAAGACATGCCGCGACAGTCGACCGCCCGACTCGCGGATGACTCCGTGTAACCCCTGCCTGTTGGAGATCTGTCGAATCAGTTGGACAACCAGCACATTCGACAGCGACTCGGCACACAGTCTCCCGCCCGGACCGCCAGTGAGCAGTTCCTGGCGAAGCGCTGCGAGCACGCCGATCACCTCGGGGCTCGATTGGTCATAATAGCGAACAGGAAAATGAACACGATCCGGGTCGAGATCGAATGCCTCTTCAGCCACTTTCGCGATCAGCGTCGGGGACAACTGGTAGTGGGTCGATTCAATCGTGTTGCGCCACCGCCATTGGCTCTCAATGCCGGGCGGCAGGAGATTCACCGCGTGCGGCAATCCGTTCCCGTTATGTCGGGCATCATCGCAACGGTGATCGGTACGCTCAGGAAAGGCTTCGCCTGTGAGCATGAGCCACAGACATTCGAGGGGAGGGTGGACGATATCGCTCGCGGGCTGCTGTGAGTTGTATTCGACGCGAAGCCCATGCCAGCCGAGCGTCGCGCTCGTGTGCCGGAACGCATACGGAATGTGTCCCAATCGATCATCGGGAGTCAACGGCTTGGGTGGATGAACTGTTCGCGTCATCGTGAACCACTCCTAGCGAATATCGCGTTTCGCCTCGGGCGATCATTCGTCGCCAGCCGCATCAGGAACGTCCCATGCGAACCAGCTTCGGCAGCGAAAAACTTCGGCAACCCCTTAAGCGGCATATACGACGCCGGGCATTGCAGAGTTCTATTCTGAGCGAACTTCAAAGCAATCGCAATGGGGACTGAAGAACACAGTCGCCCAGACAGGCGTGCAGCAATCTCGACAGTTGAGAAGACTAGGTGTGAATCAGCTCCGTCGACTTACTCACGAGATCTTGTTCTCTGACTTCAGCCTCGGTGTTAATCATGACAGAAGTGACAGGAGGCTTTACGCCGAACAGGATCACATAGATGGCAGGCAGATTAAGCAGAGTCAAGAACGTCGCGACCGACAGGCCACCCATAATCGCGACAGCCATCGGGCCCCAGAAGACACTGTGGGTCAGGGGAATCATCGCAAGGACCGCAGTCGCGGCGGTCAGGATAACGGGGCGACTCCGTCGGACAGCAGATTCAATCACTGCGTCCCATCGACTCAAACCGCTCTCGACATCGCGATCGATCTGGTCGATCAGAATCAGTGAGTTTCGCATATCCATCCCCGCTAGTGAGATGACGCCCAGCAATGCGACGAAGCCAAACGGTGCGCCCCAGATCAGCAGCGTCATCGTTGCACCAATGAACCCAAGCGGCGCGATGGAGAAGACCAGAAACGACTTCTTGAAGCTCTGTGTTTGTATCATAAGCAGAGTCCACATCACGAGAATCATGACCGGGAAAATCGCAAAGAGAGCTGTGTTTGCCTTCTCGCTTTCTTCCACGGCACCACCCGTGTCGATTCGATATCCAGGGGGCAGATTCTTCTTGATCGGTTCGAGTAACGGCATTAAGGCCATGGTGACATCGACAGGCTGAAGCCCGTTTTGAATATCAGCCTGCACGGTCAGCAGTGTTTCACGACTTCGTCTCCAGAGAACCGGCTCTTCGAGTTCGTATTTGACATTGGCGACTTGGGCCAGAGGAACCGCGCGACCCGTTGACGTTGGTAAAGTCAGGTCCGGTAAAGTGCCCAGCGTCAGGCGTTCAGAAGGTTCCGCGCGTGCAATGACGTCGATCAACTCTGTCCCTTCGCGGTATTGGGAAACGGCGACTCCAGAAAGCAGTGTTTGCAAAGTGTTGGACACTTCCTGCGGCGTTAAGCCGAGGGCGCGGGTACGATCCTGATCGAGATCCAGACGAACGACTTTAGAAGGTTCGTCCCAGTCGAGTTGCGTGTCGCGTGTCGAAGGACTTTGCCTGATGGCATCTCGCACTTTGTACGCGATCTCGCGCACCTTGTCTGGCTGGGGTCCAACAACTCGAAACTGCACAGGAAAGGCAACCGGAGGGCCGAACTCCAGTCGTGTCACGCGACCACGAACGTTCGGGAGTTCTTTATCCTCAGAAAAAATCCTGGTGAGACGTTCGATGACATGTTCCCGAGCTTCGGAGCTTTTGGTCTGAACGATGAATTGAGCGTAATTGGGACTGGAGAGTTGCTGGTTCAAGGAGAGAAAGAATCGAGGCGAACCTGCTCCTGTGTAGGCGGTGAAGTGCTCGATATCGTGATCATCCTTGAGGATGACTTCCAACTTCTTGACCTCAGCTTCCGTCGCCTGGAACGACGATCCGGCTGGCAGTCTCAGGTCAACAAGGACCTCTGGTCGGGAGGCCATGGGAAAGAACTGCTTGGGAACCAGAGTGAACAGTCCTAGAGATCCAATAAATGACAACGACGTAATCACAATGACCAGCCAGGGTCGCCGGACGGCTGATGTGATGATGGATCGCAGTGTTCGGTGAAATCTGCCCTGATAGGCTTCATGATGCTGATGCGCCGAGTAGTTTGGGAGAAGCTTCACGCCGAGGTAGGGAGTGAAGATCACAGCGATAATCCACGAGACGATCAATGCCAGGCCAACGACCCAGAAGATACTTCCTGCGTACTCTCCGGCCGTCGATCGCGCAAAGCCGACGGGGAGGAAACCGGCGGCGGTCAGCAGTGTCCCGGTCAGCATCGGGCCTGCGGTACTCGTCCAGGCGAAGGTCGCAGCCTTCACGCGGTCCCAGCCTTCTTCCATTTTCACGACCATCATCTCGATGGCAATGATCGCATCGTCGACCAGAAGTCCAAGGGCGATGATCAGAGCACCCAGTGAAACCCGGTCAAAATTCATGCCGATCGTGTTCATGATGACGAAGACAACTGCCATCACGAGAGGCACGCTCAGCGCGACGACGATTCCTGAACGGAACCCGAGGCTCAAAAAGCTAACCCCCAGCACAATAACCAGTGCTTCAGCAAAGACCCGAAGAAACTCACTGACGGACTCATCAACAACCCGTGGCTGGTCGTTGACGGTATGGATCTCTGTGCCCACAGGCAATTCAGCGCGAATCACAGCCATCTCAGCTTCGAGTCGTTCGCCAAAGCTGAGTACGTTTTCTCCATCGCTCATATTGATGGCGAGGCCGACAGCGGGCTCGCCGCTGTGACGCATCGTGTACGTGGCGGGATCTTCGTAACCTCGTTTGACATCAGCCAGATCACCCAGGCGGAAAACTTTTCCATCGGCAGCGACCGGCACTTCACGGACACGTTCAGCCGCGTCGAAAGGACCACTGACGCGCAGGTAAACACGATCAGTGGCCGTATCGACGCTTCCTGCTGGAGTCATGGCGTTCTGCTGAGCAAGGCTGTCGAAGATCGCTTGAGGTGACACTCCCAGTGTGGCCAGTTTCTTGTGTGAGAATTCAACGAACACTTTCTCAGGGCGATCACCAACAAGCACGACCTTTTCGACGCCCGAAAGCTTAAGCAGGCGAATCTTCGCGGCTTCGGCAACTTTCTTCAAATCAGCGGGCGTGAACCCCTCTCCCGTAATGGCGTAGACGGCAGAATAGATATCTCCGAACTCATCATCGAAGAACGGGCCCTGAACTCCCTGGGGTAATGTGTGTCGAATATCACCGACTTTCTTACGGGCCTGATACCAGAGGTCCTGGACCTGATGGGCGGGGACCGTATCTTTCAACTGAAGTTGGACGACAGCCAGACCGGGGCGAGAGAAGGTCTTTGTATAATCAAAATGTGCCAGTTCCTGCAGCTTCTTTTCGATCGGCTCAGCGACTTGTTTCTCAACTTCAGCGGCATCCGCTCCGGGCCATGCTGCTGTCACGACCATGACTTTGAACGTGAACGAGGGGTCTTCTGCACGCCCCATGTCGAGATACGCATGCACCCCAGCAGCACCGATAGCCAGAATCAGATAGAGAACGAACGCAGGATGTTTCACGGCCCATTCGGAAAGGTTGGGAATACTCATCACTTGCCCTCCCAGGGACGCACACGTATGCCAGCATCAATCTTCTGGACGCCTGCAGCAACGATCTCATCTCCTGACTCGACGCCCTCGGAGATGATCGCCATCTCTTCGTGATACGCAGTGACGACGACTGGAGCAGCGATCAGTTGATCGCCTTCAATCTTCCAGACCGCTGTCTGGTTCCCTTGACGCATGACAGCGGTGAGCGGGATTGCCATTTCTGAAAGCGACGCGTCGGGGCTTAAGTGAATCGTCACCGTGCGACCGAGCATGACACTCGGGCCAGGCTCATGAATACTGAAGCGGGCTTGATAGGTACGAGTTGTCGCATCGACAGAGGGCGAGAGTTCGCGCAGGGTGGCGTGATACCCGGGGCCTTCTTCCCCCCAGACGGTCACGTTGGCTCGCTCGCTGGCATCATCGGCACGATTCTCCGGAAGGTTGATGACGGCTTCCAGTTCACCCATGCGGGCAACCCGTGTGATCGGATTTCCTTCTGCGACCACTTGACCAACTTCAGCAGAGAGAGCCGTCACGACCCCGTCAGCGTCTGCTTTCAAGGTGCAATAAGCAAGACGATTGCGCGCCTGAGCAAGGGATCGTTCGGCGCGATCGACATGGGCGGTGGCGGCTGTCAGGTTCGCAATCGCACGTTCGACCTGCGCGTCGCTGGTGGCTGACTGTTCGGCAAGGCGACGAAAGCGGGCTTCCTCTTTGATTGCATTCTTTTCCTCTGCCTTTGAAGCAACAAGTTCTGCTTCGGCGATCTGGACTGCCAACTCATAGTCCGTCGGATCTAACTGCGCGATCACTTGCCCAGCCATTACTCGATCGCCGATTTCAACCGATCGAGTAATGATCTTTCCGGCAACGCGAAAGCCGAGGTCTGTTTCGTAGCGTGGTTTCACGACGCCCGTGTAAGTGCGCTCGGAGGGGGTCGCTGCGGAAACCCTGTGAACGCGAACCGGGCGTGGTTCATTGTTTTGAACGGCAGCCGGTTGACTGGTTTTTGCGTGAACCCTGCTCGATCCGTAATTCGAGACCGCGAGGAATGTTCCGGCGGCTGCGACTGCACCAACTGATCCAGTGATGATCCAGAATCGTTTCATTTCATTTCTCGCAAGACGTAGGCAGTCGTGAACAAAAACCAACACCTAACAGCGTTAGGTTTTATGTCAAAAAAATGCTGATTCTGCTAACCGTGATCTCAATTGCCTGGCAGAGTGGCTCTGCGATGATCGCTTTGGATGATGGTCATCGAACGAGTCCTCTCAATAACGCTTCGAACAGTTTTTCGGAAACAGACCGAAGATCCCTCCATGGGACCCAGGGATCATTTCCTTTCGTAATATGCAGGGAAACGAGGCCGTGAGCGCTGCTCCAGATGATCTGTGCTAGCTCGTCTGCATCAAGAAACTCAGTTCGAAATCTCCCTATCGCCAGACCCTCGATGACAACCTGCTTCAGAAAAGCATAGGCATCTTCAGCGGGATCACAACGGACAATTTTTGTATCCGGTGGCAAGGAGGCCGGTGTCATGAACAGAATCTGGTAATGGCTGGGAAATTCGATCGCAAAATCGACGTACGCCATTCCCATCTGTTGGATTCGATCAATGGGGTCACCCACATTTCCGATCCGTCCGAGACTGGCTCGCAGAGACCGGAAATCCGTTTCGATCACTTCTTCAAGAACCGACTGCTTGTCTGGAAAGTGGTGATAAATGCCCGTCGCTGTGTACCCGATTTTGTTGGCGAGCTTTCGCATGGAAAACCCTTCCACACCATCAGCGACCAGCAATTCACGCGCAGCATCCAAGATTTTTTGTTTGACGGATCGGCTGTGTTCTTCCCGATCGACGGCAACCATTAAAAAAACTCCTGTAATCGCTTAACAGTGTTAGGTACGCAGGCAACAAGGCTGAGAGGACACTGCGGCCAATTATACCTAACAGTGTTAGGTTGTCAAGAAAAGAATGTTCCATTGCTTGCCAGTCTGGTCTGTGGGATAAATTTGCTCACATTTCAAGGGCGAATTTCTTCCTTGGATCGTCCGATCGGAACGGAGCCGTTTCCAACTTTTGCTTTTCAGTCAATTTGAAGACTGTCTGTAAGCGTATCGATGTCAAATTTGAGTGAGTAAAAAATGGCCAAAAGCAATGCTCCTCTTGCACCATTGTCGATGGAAGACCGCAGTGACTTACTCCGAGTGGTCCACGAAGCAGAGGAACCGCTGGAAGCAACAAAAGTTGTTAAATTGGCGAAAACATCTCGTCGTCCCACTGCGGAAGTTGAAGCCGTCCTGCAAGAATTTGTTCGAGATGGCATGTTGACTGCCTGGCCAGCGAAATCGGCGAAAGGAAAACCTCGCTATTGGGACCGGAATGTGACGTCGGTCGGATCAGCAAGTATTCAGGAACTTGTTCAGAAATCGCCGGAGCCAGTGTCTGTCAAAGAGGTGAAAAAATTGTGGAAGTCGCCCTTCAAATTGAGTGACTCCGAAATCGCCTCCATTTTGAACGACCTGTCCAGAAGCGGAGCCATTTACGAGATTCCCGCCAAAACGGCTACCAGCGGCGTGCGTTACTGGAAGCACAACGTTGAGGAGTTCGGTCGTCACAGTCTATTAACGCAGATCAAAACCCAGCCGCCACAAACGAAAGCAAAGCTCAAAGCTGCTGTGAAGTGGTTGGATCAGAAACGATTCGATGACCTGATCGAACAACTGACGAGACAGAAAGAAATCTTCCTTCATCCTGCTCTGGGAAAATCAAAGTCGGCGCAAGCGTTGTGGGGGCATACTCCTCCCTCCCCGGAACCATATTTGAAAAACATTCGAGAACAACTGACGACGGTCGTGAAGCAGCTGCAGTCGGCCTTTGTTCCTCAGACGGATCTGCGTCGAGCGGCAGTGCAGATGCTGGAAGCGGCTGGGATTTCGTTGGGTGCAGGCTCTTCTGCAGCGACCGAGGTTGCCTCCGTTCGTGTCGCGGAGACCATCGACTTCGTGAATTTGATCCATTCGGTGGAACCCGGCGCAGATCGTGGTGCGTTGGTCCCCGCGCGAGTCCTGCGAGCAGCAGCGAAGATGCCCAAAGCGGCATTTGATTCGCTCGCATTGCAGTTTGCCCGAGAAGGTAAGATCGTGCTGCATGAGCATGATTTCGCCGCCAGCTTGAGTCCGGAAGCCCGGGATGAACTCGTGTCTGATGGGCAGGGGAACTTTTACGTGGGAATGGCGCTCCGAGCCAAAAAGGAGGGATGATGAATCCGTTTCGCGAAGCCATCATGGCTGACCCGTGGGAGACGCCGCGCAGCGATGTGCCGACGATCCATCAGACGGTATTCGAGCAGTGCCTGCAGGGGTTGGAATATGTTCGCAGGAACAAACGCTCGACGGCGCTCTTGATTCACGGCGCAGCGGGGAGTGGCAAGACACACCTTTTCAGCCGACTGCGCTCACGTCTGGCCCCTACGATGCCGACAGCCACTGATCGCTCGGAGGCGCTCTTCGTCTGGGTGCGTCTACAAACAAGTCCCCGCATGATCTGGCGAATGGTGAGGCGAACTCTGGTCAACGACTGGTTCCGCCCGTTGAAAGACGCACGCAGCCAGTTCGACCGAATCCTGTTTCACAGGCTGGCCCAAATCCGGGTGGCAGAAGGGGACCTCGAACCCTGGTACGAGTACATGCTGCAGGAGCATCCAGATGGACTCAGGGAACTGATCGACCAGATTGCGTCAAGCCTCGCGCTGGATCGAAATACCCATGTCGCGCTTGAACATCTGACTTTCTGCCGTCATCGTCGCGACCTGCAAGCATGGCTCTGCGGTGATTCGTTGCCAGAAGCCGCCTTGGCACGCCTCGACCTGGAACAGGCCGACGAAGGAGATGAAGAGCGCGAAGACCAGGCACGTCGGACCGTGTTAATGTTATGCCAGCTCGCCGGCAGCGAGTTACCGATTGTCATCGGCTTCGACCAGGTTGAAGCATTGGAAACCGGTTCAGAAGATCGAGCGGCATTATTTGCTTTCGGTCAGCTTGTCAGCACATTGCACGACTCGACAAGCAATGTGTTAATCATCTCTGCTGTCCAGTCCGCATTCGCCACACGATTGCTCGACGATTCACGGATCGCTGATCGTGATCGCATGGCATCTTTCGGGAACTTGAGCCTTTCGCCACTGGAGCAGAACGAGGCGGGGGAACTGATTCGGCAACGATTACTGGCCAGCGATGAGCCTCTTCCCCCGGAATCGCAGACGGAACTGCTCTGGCCCCTTTCTCAGGCCGATCTGGCCCAACTGTTTTCCAGCGGTTCTGTGACGCCACGAAAACTTTTGACCCGATGTGCCGACCGGTTTGATGCTCTCCTGCAGTCGACCGTTTCTGATCAGACTATCGAACGGCCACCTGCGAAAACAATCGACGATTTCCTGGAAGAAACGTGGGAGATGGTCGTTGAGGAGAAGTTGAAGACCAGTCAACCAGAACAGACCGAAGAGATCCTGCGACACTCATTGCCCATGGCGGCGCAGCTCATTGAACCGGACCTGAAAGTCGCTCACGATGATCAGTTGCCGGATGTCTCCCTGATTCTGGAAGGCCCCTCCGGACGAACGGGTGTCAGCGTCTGCACACAGTCGAATATGACCAGCCTGACGGCTCGACTGAAGCGACTAAAAAGCCAGTCGGGGCTTGGTCGTCTTAAGCGTCTGGTCGTCATTCGTGATGGACGGGTTCCCGTCTCCCCCACCGCGAAAAAAGCGAAGGAGTATCTGCAGGACCTTCAAAAGGGAGGAGCATCGATAGTCCATCCGACTCCGGAAGTGCTCGCTACCCTCGATGCGCTGCGGGCGCTTCTTTCCGATGCGCGATCGGGTGACCTGGCGTTCCATGGTGACGCCGTTGCTCCGAAAACCTTGGAAGAATGGTTCGCAAAGCAATTCTCGAACAACCTCAAAGAATTTGTGAGGGAGATCATCGACACCGGCAGCCCTGCGAAGGAAAGCAGCGAGGACAGTGTTTTGATTGAAGCCATCAATTCATCGCTCACCAGACAACCCATGATGAATCTGGCAGACGCAGCTGGGGAATTGGGGGTCCCAATGGAGAAGCTTGTCGACATTGCCCGACGATATCCCCATTTCTTCGGCATTCTGGGCAATCCCGAATCGATTCTGTTCCGCGCCGTTCAAAAGGCTGATCACGAGAATACATGAATCTTAATGAGGATGATTGCCATGCCGGTGACACTGACAGTCAGTCAGGTGCGCGACGCCTTGTATCAGGGCGAGCGAGCCGAGGCTTCCACTGATGGGGCGACAACCACCGCGATGCTCGGGCGCTGGTTTCATGAAGGCTTGAACTTTCTTGTCTCGAATGAATCCTCGGAAAGTCCTCTGTTTGCCTTGTCCCAGTCGGAGACGGATCTCACGACATGGAAAGCCCTTCTCGTTGATCGCGTCTATGAACAATTTGTAGGCCCGCGACTGACTCGTCATTGCGTCACACTGCAGGAATCACCCTCGAAGGTCGTCGCGTTTTGGCAGGCCATGCAGGCGGCATGTCATTGGGTTGCCGAGTTGTGCTGGACATTGCATGTGAACTCCAGTTCGCGCCGGAGAAACGTCGTTGCTCCGTGGAGTCAGCTCTCGGAATCTTTCGAAACAGACGTTTTTCTTGAGTGTGAGTTCACCGATCCCGGGTGGAGCGACAGCGTTCGTCTGACTGGTATTGCGGATGCCGTTGTTCGCCTGACTTCTGCGGACATCTGGTGTGTCGTTGAGTTTAAGACGGGAAAAACCTCTCCACAAACGGATCTTGGCCAGGCCTGCCTGTACCACATGATGCTTTCGGCGATTGAAAGTTCCCGACTCGGAAAGCAAGTTGACTCAGGAAAGCTGGCGCTGATCAGCTTCACACCCGAGCGACAAGAGTCTTTTTTCTCTTCGTATGAACTTACCGAAGCCCTTCAGAAACTTCGTGATTTGATCGGTCGTCTCGCAGGCGTCAGTGGAGATCATCCTCGGAATATCGCATCAGAAGTCCCCGTAAAAACTCCAGCAGGTCGACCAACGCAGACGAATGACCCAGCCGATCAAGAATACCTCGACATGGGACGAAGAATTGTTGAGACGTTCAAAGAATATGGCGTGAATATCACGTTGGATAGTGAGATCGTCGTTGGCCCCACATTCATTCGGTTTACGATTATCCCGGGTCCTGGTACGAAAGTCGCCGCCGTCGAGAAGCGAGCCGCCGAGCTTCAGGTCCGTCTGGAACTCGCCGCTGAGCCTTTTATCAACCGCGATCGAGGACGCCTCGTTATCGACATTCAGCGGCCGCATCGTCAAACGGTCTATTTTGACAAGGTTCGCAGCCAGCTTCCTGCAATAGATCCCTTGCATGGGAGTGCAGTCGTGCCGGTCGGCGTGGATCTCGCGGGTGAGCTTGTTTGCGCGGACTTGTCGAAACCTGAGCACTGCCATCTGCTCGTGGCCGGCACGACAGCAAGCGGAAAAAGCGAATGGTTGCGAATGGCGATCGCCGGACTGATGGTCACGAACACCACCGAAACCCTGAGACTGGTGATCATCGATCCCAAGCGGAATGCTTTTCATGCTCTGAAGAATTCACCCTACTTGTGGCAGCCTCTGGTCTTTCCCGATGAACAGCCAGCCGGAGAAGTTCTCAAGAAACTCTGCGCGGAGATGGACGAACGATATCGCCTGCTGGATGGGGCCGATACGATTGCCGATGCCGTCGCGAAGGCTAACAAGCCTATGCCAAGAATCGTCTGCGTCTGCGACGAATACCGCGATCTCATCTCACGAGATGCCAAAGAACGAAAACAGATTGAAGAACAGGTCTGCCGACTCGGAGCCAAGGCCCGTGCGGCCGGGATCCATTTGATTCTGGCCACTCAGCAGCCAAGCCGCGAAACAATTAAAGGGGCACTTGATTCCAATATGCCAGCACGAGTTGGGCTAAAGATGGGGCGTTATCTGGAGTCCAATATGCTTCTCGGAGAAGCGGGCGCTGAGAAGCTCCTCGGCCACGGCGACTTGTTATTCAAAGACGTCAATTCTCCTCGTCGACTTCAGGCACCTTTGCTGACGGAAGCCAATCGCGTTGAGATCTTCGCTGATAAGAGTGACACAAATTGACCTGGGTTTCTTCATTCGCGACACGAACTCGCGTGATCTTATTTTCTTTCTGGTGGGCTCGTGAGATCGCTTTATAAATTCAACTTACCTGGCGAGTTCACGATCGGAACAGTAGCAATCAGGGCCAGAGGTGGATCGAAAATCAGTCACATTCGGCTATCAACTTAAATCTGTCCTCTGGTGCGGTATGACATTTTGTTTGTAGCGGGACATGCATTCGTGAACGGTGTCGTTTGATGACAGTTCTAATACCAATCACCACTTGACTCAGCGTGTCTTCTTCTCAAAGTCCCTGCTTGCGGCTGTGAGCATGGCGGGACTTGGGGGACGGTGGTGGCTTGAATTGGGATTCGTATAAGAACTGGTTTTGTCCATTGAAGATGCCGGAGATTGTCACAGAGGTTGGGACGAAAAGCAGAATCTGGTCAGCCCAAGACGCTACTCTCGCAACACACGGAACAGGCTTGTGAAGCAGGCGCAAGCCACATGGAGTTGCGTAAAATCATTTGAATAACATCGAGACATTGTTGACAGTTTCGCGTGCTAATTGTTAGTGTTGAGACTCAGTCTCAGTCGGCCAGCCAGCTTTCCTTGCCAGCAACGCCAGCTCTTTTCGGCATTACTTCCGGTTTGCGACCTGATGAAAGGTCGGCAAAACCTCGCCTTGCGCGAACTGCGATAAATCGTTTCACGAGATGCGTGTCGATTTTTACAGGGGACTCCTGCAAATTTATCTTTGATGAAGGACTGGCGACCAATGTTTTCGGTTTGCAAGATGAGAACGAATCAACGCGATGCGTTCACACTGATTGAGTTACTGGTAGTCATTGCGATTATCGCGACTCTTGTGGCGCTCTTATTGCCAGCTGTTCAACAGGCACGCGAGGCGGCTCGTCGTTCGACCTGCAAAAATAACCTGAAGCAGATCGGGCTGGCACTTCACAATTACATGTCAACCTATCAAGAAATGCTGCCCAACGCCGGTGGAAGTGGTGGTGGATATCCCAACGATCATTCTCCACTTGCGAGACTACTGCCTTTTCTGGAAGCGGCAGCGCTGCAGGATTTGATCGACTGGAACATTTATATGCAGCACCCGGGTTCCGGGAATCTTCCACCGGAGCTATGGCCGGTCGTAAAAACGGTCGTACCAACCTATGTCTGCCCGAGTTTTCCTGGGAGCGCTGTGACGGATATGACACTCAGCAATGGTACGACCATTCAAACCGCTGGATCGTGCTATTCAATGGTGCACGGGAATGGTCTTGATAATGCCTTCCACGCTGGCACAACTGCTGGAAATGGTTTGTGCTGGGTCGGCGCTCGAGTACGACTGGCCGATATTACAGACGGGACCTCGAACACGATTGCATTCATTGAGACGACGATTGGACCAGGAGCGAATGTGGCTGGACCACCATCGACCGAGCGGGCTGATCCAAGACTCTGGCGGGCCAGTGGTGCTGCGAGCAATGCTGCAACTGGTCAAACCAATGGTTACGATGCGATCGCGTCCAGTATTGGTGGATGGACTGGCGGAAAGAATACGATCTGGTTGAGAGGAAGTGTTCCGAACGGCCCGATCCAGGCTGCCATTCTCACTCCAAACAGCAAGATTCCGGATTTTGGAACAGGCTCTGCCAAAGCAACCGCCTCTCGTAGTTTTCATACCGGGGGCGTTCAAGTCAACATGGCAGATGGCGGCGTTCGTTTTGTCAGCGATAACATCGATCGCAATACCTGGCATGCTCTTCTGACACGTTCAGGCGGTGAAGTTCCGGGCGAGTTCTAAGCGATTGGCGGGGCTCGAAGAGAGTATTTTTCTTCGCGATTCAGTAGAATCGAATCGATTATTTCGGGGTTTGAACTTCAGTCGTTTAACGTATGGGCTTATGGATCTGGAACAATCATCTTCGTCCTTCACAAAGGATCTTCGGAGCTCACAGCGAAAGACGTTTCTGCTGAGGACCATGATTCAATGGCACTGGATCAGTTCTGCGATTTGTCTGGTCGGCATGCTGATGTTTGCGATCACTGGCATTACGCTCAACCATGCGGGGCAGATTGTCGCTGAGCCGACGATCCTCACTCTTCAGGCTGAACTTCCTGCGGAACTGATTGAGAAACTGAAAGCAGTCCGGGAAGAAGAGTCTGCACCTTTGCCTGTCGACGTGTCGACGTGGCTGAGTCAGCAGTTTCCCAAATCGATCGGTGCGCGACCTGCGACCTGGTCGGAAGATGAGGTCTATCTGTCGATGCCAGGTCCTGGGGTTGATGCCTGGATGTCGATCGATCGGGAAACGGGAAAGGTGGAATTCGAGTCGACTCAACGTGGCTGGATCTCTTACCTCAATGACCTTCATAAAGGACGAAATACCGGCGCGGGTTGGAAACTGTTCATCGACCTCTTTGCCGTCGCGACGCTGGTCTTTTGTTTGACGGGTTTATTCCTGTTGTACTTCTACGCTCGACAGAGAAAGATGACCTGGCCGCTGGTGGGGCTGGGACTGGTCTTGCCGGTGTTGTTGGCTTTACTCTTGATTCACTGACCGAATTGACTGAATAAGAAATTGAGGGACCTGGGTTATGCAGAAGTTTGTCTGGGTGTTTCTGGCTGCCGCGATGATCGCTCCGCCGGGAGCTGGAGAGTCGAAGTTGGAAGTTGGAGTCGAGATCCCTCAGTTGAATGTGTCAGAGTACCATCGTCCCTACATTGCGGTCTGGGTTCAGGATCCGGATGATAAGGTCGTTACGAATCTGGCCGTCTGGTACCAGCTGAAAACACCGACGGACAAGACGGGAAAGAAGTGGCTGCCAGATCTGCGTCAATGGTGGCGACGGTCCGGGCGGACTCTGGATGTTCCGGTGGATGGGGTTACGGGGCCGACCAAGCCGGCGGGCTTTCATGAACTGAAATTCGGCAAAGACGATAAGCAACTCGCGAACCTGAAACCGGGAAATTACACCTTGCTCGTAGAAGCATCTCGCGAAGTTGGCGGACGTGAACTTATCGAGATTGATTTCACCTGGCCGGTTCAGGAAACGAAGACTTTCGATGCGAATGGGAAATCGGAACTTGGCAAAATCACCTTGAAAGTCAATCCGTAGTCACTCATTTTCTCCTCACTCAAACTCCGCTCATTACGAAGGAATACCATGGTACGACTCCTCGTCACGACTCTGACGCTGCTGCTGGCGTTTCCACTCTCGACGTTCGCTCACAAAGTTTGGCTGCTGCCATCGCAGACGGTTTTCTCCGGCGTTGAGCCGTGGTTGACTGTTGACGCTGCTGTTTCCAATGACCTGTTCTATTTCAATCACTTCCCGCTCAAGCTGGATAACCTTGTCATTACGGCACCGAACGGTGCAAAGGTCGAACCTCAGAATCCATCGACGCTGAAGTACCGCAGTGTCTTCGATGTCCCGCTTGCTCAGCAGGGGACGTATCGGATTGCTGTTGTGAACGATGGCCTGTTTGCGACCTTTGAGCAGGACGGTCAGCGTCGTCGCTGGAGTGGCACTGCTGAGAAGTTTGAAGCAGAAGTCGCGAAGGATGCCAAGAATCTGAATGTTTCGGAGAGTGTCGGACGTATTGAGACGTTCGTGACGAATGGTGCTCCGACTGAGAAGGCGCTCGAAACAAAAGGTCGAGGCATCGAGTTGCAGCCGATTACTCACCCGAACGATTTGTATGTTGGCGATCAAGGGAAATTCCGTCTGCTTCTTGATGGCAAGCCAGCAGCTGGCCTGGAAGTCGAGATCATTCGCGGCGAGTCACGTTACCGCAACGCTCCGGAAGAGATTCAGGTCAAGACGGATGCCAACGGCGAGTTCGCTGTCGAGTGGAAGCAGCCTGGGATGTACTGGCTGGAAACAACCAGCTCGGATGAGAAGACGTCATTGCCACAGGCGAAGACTCGTCGCCTGAGTTATGTCGCAACGCTGGAAGTTCTGCCACAGTAGATTGAATGAGTCTGTCATGGAACAAGCGGCTTGGTCTCGCGGAGATCAAGCCGTTTTCGTAGGTAGAACCAGGGAGATGTTGTGTTAGGGACTCGAACGACGCAGGTGATGAATGTCCTCGCGGGACTCATTCTCGCGGGAATCGGGTTCGTCTTCTTTCGTTGGACCGAAGGGGACTGGTGGGTGGCGTTTCCGAGCGGAAGTCGTCTGATGCTGGCGGCTGGTGTTGTAGTTGCTTACCTGGTGTTTTGCTTCTGGACCTATGGAACGACGTTGCAAGCGAAGGCTGCGATTCGTGATTCTTTGACACCAGCCGTGACGTCGCCCGATGCGATTTTAATTGCCTATGCCAGTCAAACGGGCATCGGTGAGGCGCTCGCGCGGCAGACGATGAAACTGCTGCAAAGTTGCGGGCAGGTAGCGGACGTGTGGTCGATCGAAACGCTGACGCATCAGGCGATGCTCAGCTGCAGGCGTGTCCTGTTTGTAGCCAGTACGACGGGGGACGGTGATCCTCCCGATCATGCCCTTCCGTTTGCACGTCAGACGATGTTGCTGTCTGCCGATCTGAATGGGCTCACCTACGGCGTTCTTGCCCTTGGCGATCGTCGCTATGAGCAGTTTTGCGAGTTCGGACGTCAGATCGATCAATGGCTACGATCTCAGAACGCGACTCCACTATTTGACACGATCGAGGTCGATAATGTCGATCAGTCTTCTCTGGACCAATGGCAGGCCCAGTTGCAGCGACTGGCTTCGACGGATCATCGTCCTGTCGAGCGAATCACGATTCCTGAGATGCCATACTGTCGATGGGCACTCAAGGAACGTGTCGAACATAACCCAGGAAGCATGGGTGGCAAGGCGTTCTTTCTGTCCTTCTCACCAATCGACAGCGAGCCGATCGAATGGATTGCAGGAGATATTGCAGAGATTGTGCCTCGCAATTCGCCCGCACGGGTCCACGAGATTTTGAAGCAGGCCAGGCTTGAGCCCGATGACGTTGTGACGGTTGGTCCGCGGACGATGTCGTGGCGGGAGTTGCTGATGTCGTCGCAGTTGCCCGAACTCAACGCGTTGCCTGGTGTGATGTATCCGGAGTTTGCTGAGTCGCTGCGTCCGTTGAGAAGTCGTCAGTATTCGATCGCGTCGATCCCAGAGGATGGTGAGATTCATTTACTGGTTCGTCGAGTTGATCTGGGAGGCGGTCGACTCGGGATTGCGAGTGGATGGTTATGTGATGTTGCGCCGGCTGATCATGTGTTTGAAATTCGCATTCGCAGCAATCCGACTTTTCATCCATGCGAGCCAGGTGTTCCCATGATTCTGATTGGCAATGGGACCGGGATCGCGGGGTTGCGGAGTCATCTCAAGGCGCGAGAGAAATGCGAATTGTCGAGAAACTGGTTGATTTTCGGCGAGCGTCAGAGGGATTGTGACTTCTTTTTTCGAGATGATATTGAACGCTGGCAGGCGAGTGGACTTTTGGCACGGACAGATCTGGCGTTCTCGCGTGACCAGACGGATCGGAAGTATGTTCAACACCTGATGCAGGAATCTGCGGAAGAGTTAAGGGCGTGGGTGAATGATGGTGCCGTGATTTACGTGTGCGGGAGTCTTGTCGGTATGGCCCCCGAGGTCGACTCTGTCCTGCGACAGGTTCTGGGAGATTCACAAGTCGATCAGATGCGAGCGAATGGACGGTATCGACGAGACGTTTATTGAGCGAACATGATTGTCGAACGTGCGGCGACTAAATTACTGCCCGCTGTTCTCAGGGCCGTCGATCAAATATTTGACGACGAACAGATCCGATGCAATTTCATGATACTCCACTGGAGTGATGACCTGCTGCAGTCCCCCTTGAAAGGCTGAGGGAGGAGTCTCGACTGTTCGCCACTCCAGCCAGACTTTGGGTGCCTCTCCGGACAGTTGGAAGCGAATCGCTTCACCTGGGGTTCGTTCGACCGCGGCAATGCGTAATGAAGTGCCAGGAATATGGGCGTCTCCCAGCATCAGGAGAGTACGAGGAGTGCCATAAGGATACGCGAGGAATGCGCCGAAGCTCGCGATCTGGCCGCCTTGCTGAGGCCAAAATCCGTTGAGCTCCTGGGCGAGTTCACGAACTGGACCCGCAAATTGAGCAAGCTCTGCTGATTGCCCCCGCAGCCGGATGTAATCCCATTTCGTTCCCGTCGCGATCCAACCCAACGCCAGTACGATCGCGACCGCAGGCAGGACGATCCGTTCGCGCCCTCGATTCAGGAAGACGGCAGCGATTCCGAGGGCAAGACATAAGCCGGCAAAGAACGAACCCACGAGCATGGCTCTTTGGGAAGCGACTGCCTCCGCTTGACTCGCCACGTCAGGAACGTACTGTCCCCAGGAGAATGACCACCAGCGAATGTTGTTCAAATCATGCAACGAGCGAGTGGTTGTATCCCGATCCATGTAAAGCCAGCACGCGACGGCGATCAGTAGCAGGGCATTGATCGCAAGGAACGACCTGATGACATGTCGTTCTCTCTTTTCCGCGTGCCGATTTGTGGGCAAATCTTCAACAACGGATGCGAAATCAGCTGAGACTGGCCCTGCCCCTTTCATTTGGCCACTTCCTTCGCATGAGCCAACGAAAGTAAAGCAAACGCCGTACAAAGATTCGCATCGCTTTCAAACCATTGCTGGTCTGAATTCACCCAAGAACCATCAGCGCGTTGTGACTTGGAAAGGGTGCTAATGAGATCAGCTCTCCATTTCTGCTCGCCGCCCGGTGTGCTGATCACGTCCAATCCTGATGCATCAAGTGCAGATCCAAATGTATGATAATAGTAGAAAAGACCAGCGAGTCCCTGACCGGGATTTCGGTCAAGCGAGTAGTTCTTCGAGATCCATTCGAGAGCGACCTTGGCTCGCGGATCATTGTTATTCAGCCCTGCATAAATGAGGCTCTTGAATCCTGCGTAGGTCATCGAACCGTAGCTGCGAAGGCCTCCGTTAGTGGTGTAACGCTCTGACGTTGATGGATCAACCTTCTCAGTCGGCACGACGTAATAGAAGCCACCATCGTTGACTTTGTCAGCAAACTGGGTGTCATTCCATTCTGCGTCCAAGTTCTGGCAACGGGAAACAAACAACAGAGCGCGCTGAATCGCAGGGTCGCTGGAAGGAGTTTCCAAGGAATGGAGAGCTTCGATCAGAAATGCCGTATTGGAGAGGTCAGGCCTTTCTTTCCCACTGTAACCGACACCACCGTAGTGAGGGTTCGATTGATCAACATCACCGCTGACGCCAATTTGCAGCCCGCGAATGAATTTCTCGGCGTTTTTCAGCACTGTGTCGTATCGATGATCTCCTGCGACGCGATTTGCTTCTGCGAACGCCATGATCCCGACACAGGTCTCGTAATTGCGTAACCGGTCACTGGCGTAGATGCCGCCGTTGGTTTGGATTTTGCTTTCGAGGAACTTCAATCCTTGAGCAAC
This sequence comes from Lacunimicrobium album, assembly GCF_052161635.1. Lineage (GTDB taxonomy): Bacteria > Planctomycetota > Planctomycetia > Planctomycetales > Planctomycetaceae > SXPC01. The sequence continues at coordinate 292,796 of NZ_CP197413.1, read as the reverse complement.
CAGCTTGTCATCGATCGGCACCCCATTTCGCAACGCAGCCGTGACCGCCAGTGAGGTGATCCCTGAGCCGACCCGCGGCGAGAACGATCCATTGGCTTCCTGGCCTTTGTCGCGCAGATAGTCCAGCCCGTTGTTAACAATTTCGACTCGCTGTGCTTCTGAGGATACGTCTGTGTTTGGGACACTCAATGTAGCGGACAGGGCGACGGTCATGATGATGTGTGCGAGCAAGATTGTTATCTCCAAGTCAGATAATGTCAGCGTTAGAAATGTCAGCCGAGACGTTCGCCCCAGTCAGGAAACCATGACAAACGACGATCGAAATAACCGCAAATTGTATTCCTGTTGACGCAATTCCCTTGGCAGTCGTGTACGAACGCTGTTCCACTCGACTTGTCGCAACATGAAGAACGATGTTGCAGTCCATCGACAGTGTGCTGGGAACAATCTGGCGAAGTACTCGCCATGAATGGCCGAAATATCGTCGCAAGCGAGTCGGGTTCGACGATGACCAAGACAAACTCCAGATGATTTCCGCTCAATTGGTCATGGCGCGAGCTTTGCTCATGAGTGAAGTGCTGCCAAGTATTTCCGAACGGTGATTTCCTGTCTGAAAGTGGGCCATTGATGATTGTAGGGCGTAAGGGTTTTACGTTAATTGAACTTCTCGTCGTGATCGCCATTATTGCTACGCTCGTTGCGATTCTGCTTCCCGCTGTGCAGCAAGCTCGTGAAGCGGCTCGTCGGTCTTCTTGTTCAAATAATTTGAAGCAGATTGGGCTGGCGCTTCATAACTATCTAGATGCCTACCAAATGTTCCCTGCACAACGTGCGACAGCGCCGAGCGGCTATCTCCCCGGCGGAATTTACCATGGATGGGGCGTGAAAATCCTCCCGTTCCTGGAGCAAGGCTCTCTGTACGATCAGTTCAATTTCAATCTGCCTTATTACCAGGGGCCTGCTGACACACCTGCGTCCAATAATCTGACCGCTTGTCAGGCCAAACTGTCGGTTTTTCGATGTCCATCAGCCATCGAGAGAGATTCGTTTCCATCCCAGACTCCGACTGGAGTGGTTACTGAAGCCGCCTTCACGACCAGTCCCACGACGACGACTGATCCTGATGCAACACCAGTCAGGAAGATTGCCTCTTCGGACTACATCTCTTTTTATAGCGGAGGTGGTTATCCGATTCCGTTCCTCAATGATGACGATCAGATCGCGGCAGGCACAGGGTTGGAGTTCGCCTTACAGAAGTATCGTCGGATTGCGGAAGTGACGGATGGGCTTACGAATGCTCTTCTCATCTGTGAGTCAGCCGGCAGACCTCTGCATTACATTAAAGGACGTCAGCAGTCAGGACCTTCTGCACTTGGTTCTGGAGTGGCCTCGGTCACGGCAGCTTATGCCGATCGAAAATACACACAACCCGTCTGGGGCGACTGGGGGAGCGGTCCCTGTAATGCGTTTTCGTTTTTCGATGGGTCTGGAGTGGAAGGCCGTGTCACGTTGGGGACGACTGCGCAGTGTGCCGTGAATTGTAATAACGTCGCGGGTATCTATGCCTTCCATTCAGGTGGCGCGATGAACCTGTTTGGCGATGGCGGCGTCCGTTTTTTAAGTTCGTCCGTTTCCTCCCGTATCGTCAGCCGATTGCTGCTGGTGAACGATGGCAACGTCCTGGGCGAATACTAAAAGACAGGAGCCGATCGATGCGTATTCAAACTCTGCTGTCTGTGGTTGTCAGTTCATTGTTTGTTGCATTTGTGTCTGGATGTGAAGATCCCGGGCCGCAGCTTCCACGGTGTATTCCGGTCTCAGGTCAGGTCCTGATAGACGGCGCACCAGCGGTCCGATCTGTCGTGGCACTGCATCCCTCATCGCCGTACGCGGATGGAAAGACGTATGTCGGTCAGACATTCACCGATGACAACGGACAATTCAAGATGACGACGTTCAACTATGGTGACGGCGTTCCAGCCGGTGATTACACAGTCACCATCGTGGCTGAGTGGGTGTCTAAAAACGGGCAGGATGTGGGCGTCAAGGATTTACTCGGCGGCGTTTACGCAACGCCGGAAAAGTCTCCGCTCAAGCTCAAGGTTGAAAGCAAGCCGATTGTCTTAGAACCCTACAACCTGAAAAAGAAATAACCGGAATTGCGCTGTCCATGCGGGTTGGCGTTTGCCGGTCTGCATGGGCTCACCGAAGATCCCTTTGCACGCAGCGACCGAATCCGAAAACCACTCTCAAAGCAAGACGTGTTGCGAATCGGATCTGCACGAGGTGATAACAAACTGATTACGTCCGCCAAGATACCTGTCGTGAGGCAGGCCAGTTGAAAGAGTTCCGCGGACGATTGAGAAGGATAAACTGTCTGTGAATGCAAATCTGACCGCCGAGCGTGAAGCAACGATGTCTTCCACGGCTTCACTCGTTCCCCTCAAGGCAACTGAGGTCACTAAAAGTTTTCACCAGGGATCCAGTTTCGTGACGGCCCTGAATGGCGTATCTCTGGATGTCCAGAAAGGTGAGTTCGTCGCCATCATGGGAGCCAGCGGGTCAGGAAAGAGTACCCTGCTACATGTGATGGCTGGCTTGACGCGACCTGACTCTGGAGTGATTCGTATCGAAGGTCAAAATCTCTCCGAGTTATCAGACAGCCGACTAACCGACTTTCGCAGAAGACGCGTGGGGATCGTCTTTCAGCAGTTCAACCTGATTCCTTCATTGACTGCCCTCGAGAATGTCATGCTTCCACTGATGGTGGAACTGGGGCGTCAGACGAGCGAAAGTCGTGAGGCCGCGCAGAGCCTACTGGAAAGTCTCGGGCTGGGGCATCGTATGGAACATCGTCCGGACTCAATGAGTGGCGGTGAGCAGCAGCGGGTCGCGATCGCGAGAGCCCTGGTGGCGGACCCGGCGATTATTCTCGCGGATGAGCCAACGGGGAGTTTGGACTCTGCCAATGGCCATGCGTTGTGTTCCTTGTTGAAGGAGCTCAATGAAACAGAGGGACGAACAATTGTCGTCGTGACCCATGAACCCTCTGTCGCTGCATGGGCGAATCGCGTTGTCGTCATGAAAGATGGCTCGATCTGTCGAGAGTGGAGGTCCGAAGAAGTCCCGGATGCTCAGGCATTGGCATTGCGGTATCAGGAACTCGTCTGTGCGCCAAAAGCGAGGGCCTGATGAGAGTCATCTGGAAGCTATTTTTAGCGCAGGCGAAACAGCAGACCGTGCGACTGACGCTGACGGCGATCGCGATGGTGGCATCGATCGGCGTTGTCGTGTGGGTGGTCTCCGCCTATGAGGGCCTGGCGTCAGAGTTCGACGAGCAGACTGACGAGTTCGTCGGAAACTATGACTTGTTCATCGTGCCGCGGGACGTCACAGGAGAACTGCCGGCGTCGCTGGTGAATCAGGTCCAGCAGTTGGCAGACTTCGAAGCGGTCAATCCCGTCAGCCAGTTCCGTATGTCGTTTCGACGGGTAGAAGAAGCGGCGGCATCGCCAGAAACTGCAGGGGCACCTGGACAACAGCGTCGTGGGCTAGGGCGCATGGGACCAACGATTGTCGGGACAACATCGAACGAACCACGATACGAATTGAACGACGGCCGCTGGCTCGACCCGACATCGACCAATGAGGTGGTTGTCAGCAGTGGCATCAGTGAAGCGATTTCATTGAAGCCGGGCGATCAGATTCAGTTTCGCACGGAAGCCAAAGAAGTCGTCGTGATGGATGTGGTCGGGATCGTCGAGCAGGTGCAAGACGTCGAGTTTGCCATGACCCGAACAAAGGGTGGAGCGCCGGGTGGTGTTAATCGAGGGCCCGCTTCGCTGGCGGCGTATGTCCCTATGTCCGTTGTTGAGAAGTTGACCGGCAAGCCTGCGCGAATCAACCTTCTCGAATTGAGGCAAGCGAAAGGGAAGAAGTCAGCACTAATCGATAATCTCGTCGCAAGTGAGAGTTCATCGGCTGAGATATTAAGACCGGAAGATATCAAAGCCAAGGTATCATCGGGGTTTGCAGCAGAAGGGGCGAGGAAGCAGGCTTACTTTGTGACAGCATTATCACTGCTCGCATCGGCGTTTATTATCTTCACCACATTGAGCATGGGAGTGAATGAACGATCGCGGCAGTTAGCCGTGTTGAGGGCAGTCGGGTTGAGACGAATCGATGTCGCACAACTGGTCCTGGTAGAAGCCTTTGTTCTCGCCGTCTTCGGCTGGCTTGGCGGATTACTGGGTGGCTGCGTTCTGTTATCGATCCTGGCCAGCGCGACGCCTCAGATGTTTCCGAATGGTGTCTCACTGGGGTTGATGACGATCGTAATGACCGGGATCTGCTCGCTGGTGGGTGCGATCCTGGCCTCTGTTTTTCCCATTTGGAAAGCAACTCGCGTCAGTCCGATGGAGGCGATGGCGCCTCTGTCGACATCCCGCGGGAATCCTGCCGCCTATCTTTTGATCGGTCTTTTTAGCCTGTTGTTGATTGCGATCAATCCGTTACTGGTGTTTGTGCAGGGGCTGAACGAGAGTGTTCGCTTTGGGCTGATTCTTGGAATCGGGACGCCTGCGACTGTGATTGGTTTTGTCTTGCTCGCGCCGTTGATTGTCTTGCTGGTCGAGAAGGTGTTGAGTCCGCTCGTAGCGAAAGTGCTGCGACTTCAAACGAATCTCGTCAGCACCCAGCTCAGTAACAATATGTGGCGATCAGCCGGGATAGCAGCCTCGCTGATGTTGGGACTCGGACTTTATACCGCGACACAAGTCTGGGGACACTCGATGCTCGGTGGGTTCCTGCCGGGGCAATGGACACCGGATATGATCGTGAAGTTTGATCAAGGGATCTCTGAAGTTGCAATCGAGAAGATCCATCAGATCGAAGGAGTCCATCCGGACATCTGTTTTCCGATCGCAGTCGAGCAGGTCAAAATGGAAGGTGATCCGCTCAAGAGTCGGGAACGCGATACCGCAGTGCGGCAGGATAATGTCATTCTTATCGGCATTGATGTTGAAGCGTTCGGTGTGAAGGATGCGTTTGATCTGAAATTTGTTCAGGGCGACCGAACGGAAGCACTCGCGAAATTGAAAGAGGGACGACATTGTCTTGTCCCGGAATCGCTGATGACGATTGGCGGTCTCAAGGTGGGAGACGAGATTGGCTTTCTTCCGCCGAAGTCTCCTGATCAGCCGGTGAAGTACCGAATTGCGGGTGTGTTGGCAGAACCCGGCTCAAACTGGATCTCGAAGACGTCAGGGCTGCGAAAGAACTCTGTCCGTACAGCCGGGCTTGTCTTTGCACCACGAGCGATCGTCACAGCAGACTTCAATCTCTCTCCTGCTGAGTTTGTCTGGCTTGATTCAAAGCCCGGAGTAACGCCTGCTTCGATTCAGGAGCAAATGGCGACTCTGCTTGCCTTGGCAAAACAACCAGCCCGTGGAAAAGGTCGAGGGCCGGGAAGACGTGTCGGGACAGGGCCAGAGAGTCCGGGGGCGACGCGTCGTTCCGGTGGGCCAGGTGAAGAGCCAGTGAAAGTGACGGCGATCAGTGATGTGCGTCGAAGCCTGGGGCAACGCGGCGGTGCTGCCGTGAACGCAATGGGATGGCTGCCATTGATTACGTTGCTGGTCGTTTCACTGGGAATCGTCAATACGATCGTGACGTCTGTTCGAGCACGCAAGTGGGAGTTCGGTATCTTACGAGCCGTCGGACTGCGACGTTTCACTTTGATGAGGCTGGTGATTTCCGAAGCTATTCTCATCGGGTTCGTCGCGAGTGTTCTCAGTCTGATCTTTGGTGTGCTGACGGGATGGACCTGCCTGGGACTGATTCGTTATGTCAGTAACCCATGGTTTGAAGGAGTCGCGACGCCACTGGTCATTCCCTGGACGTCGCTGGCGTTTGGGTATGGTTTAACGTTTGCTCTGTGCATGATCGCAGCATTATGGCCCGCCATTGCCACCGGGCGATCGGAGCCGTTGACGTTGTTGCAGGCAGGGCGTGCAAGTTTCTAACCTGTTTATCATCCGTTTTTATTTCTACCACTATGACCATCTGTCTGAATGATCGCGTGGACCTGATGATTTTGAGATATGCATTTGCTTCACTGGTGATTCTGTCGCTGAGTGTTTCTGTTTTTGCACAACAAGTTTCCAAGCCAGGAGAGTTTGTCAGCCGCGGCGCAGTGACGATGCCGAAGACGCAGCAGTTTGATGTCACGTCGAAAAGTGGTCGTCCCTATCGACTTTTTGTAGCAGAGCCACTGGGCCCGGCACCGGCAGCAGGCTATCCGATTCTGTATGTGCTGGATGCAAATTCTTGCTTTAGCAGTGTCGTGGAAGCCACTCGCACACAGTCACGACGATTCGGCGAGACGGGTGTTTCCGATGCGATTATCGTAGGGCTTGGTTATCAGTCGGAGCAGGCAATTGATGGAGTGGCGAGAACCTATGATTACATGACAGAAGGTTCGCCGGAAAAATTACCTCCCATGCGCGGCGGCAAAGGCTGGCCCCCATCAGGAGGAGCCGAAGAGTTCTACGAATTCATTGAAGAGACCGTGAAGCCAGAAATGGCCAAGCGTTACAAAGTCGATCCGAAACGCCAGGCGATCTTCGGCCACTCCTTCGGCGGCTATTTCGTCCTCTATACTTTGTTCCGTCATCCTGAGTCGTACCAGACCTATCTTGCCGCCAGCCCTTCGACATGGTGGAACGATTACGGCATGATCGAGATGGAGAAAGCGTTCTACGAGAATCAAAATGAGCCATCTCCCAAACCTCGTCTGCTGATGACGGCGGGAACAGAGGAGAAGGGTGGCCCGGCTTCGCAGTTGCCACCGACCAGGAACTCAACGGAATTCGGGACGCTTAAAGACTTCGCCGCGCGATTGAATCGATCGAAGAAGCTGGCGGGTGATGTACAGCTTGAAATCTTTCAGGGAGCCAATCACGGGGCAACGCTGAACCTGACGCTGCAACCGGGAATCCCGTTCGCGTTTAAGAAGAGCGAATGATCCGTCGCCCCCGCTTGGTTCATAACGCATTGAATCTGACGCGGGCGAAGAATTCCATGGTTGCGCTTAGCCTTTTGAAGAGAGATTCCAAACGGGTCGCCCCATCGAAATGTATGGATAAAACGAGCTGTGAGTATCCGACAAGATTCTCAGGATAGAGCTAGGCACGACGACGATCGTGATTTAATGTCTATTACCTGCCGCAGCGGCGGTCGTTGGTAGTTCCATCGCGATTGTCGAATCGTCGAGGTGCCTCGAAAACATTGCATTCAAACGGAGTTTGTCATGAGTTGGAAGCTTTTCACCTGTTCGTTGGCTCTCTGTCTTTCGAATTCAATCGGTTTGGCCTGCATCGCTGAGGAACCACCTGGTTCGTTTGCCGGGATCGTCAAAGGACTGCTCTCAGGCAGCGAGACGGCCAAAGCGACCACTTCTAACTTGAAACCAACGCATGAGCTGACCAAGACGATCACGGTCGGCTCGGTTGGAAAAATCTCGCCGCAATCGATTGCTCTGCTCTCGACTGGCAAAGTCGCCTGTTTGATGGCTGAAGATCGTTACGCGTCAGTCGGTGCAGATGCAAAAGGCGATGAAAAATCTGCCATGGTCATTGTCTATAGCGATGCCGGTGAAGAGCTCAAACGATTCGATCTGGATTTCAAAGCTGAAAGCATCGCGGCTGGTCCCGATGAGGAAATCATCGTCGCCGGATCGGGACGATTTGCACGCTTCAAGAGCACGGGCGATACGATCAAGTCAACGGAGATTCCCTTCATCCAGGAACGACTTGGCGATGAAGAGCTTTTGAAAGCAGGGGCCATCGCCCGGATCGATGAGACCAGCAAGCTTTATCAGGGGCTGGTGGATAGCTTCAAAGAGCAGACCGAAACACGCAAGGCTGCCCTGGAGAAGGCCAATGAAGGAGTCGAAGCCGCCAAAGCAACCCTGAAAGACCTTCAGGATGGCAAAACGCCAGTGCCGGAAGGCTCCAGCATCGAGGCAGAAACCCGCAAGGCAACACTCGCCCTGACTCGTGCGGAGCGCAAAGCCGAGATTGCCAAATCGACCCTCGAAAGCATCAATGAAAACATGAAGCTTTACCAGGACAACATTCAGGAGAAAACTCCGGAAAACATTGCAGCAACCGTCGCGTCGATCAAGTCAACACTCACCAAAGTTCATTGCGTCAGTCAGCATGAGAACGAACTATTCCTGATTCTGTCGGAAGAAAAAGGCTATGGCTATGCACTCTGGAAGACGGACCTTGCTTTGAGCAACGCCAGCAAATGCCTGGATGGGCTTCGGGGCTGCTGCGGCCAGTATCATCTTCAGGCCTGTGATGATGGACTCTACTGTGCTGAAAACACCAATTACCGCTTGGCGAAATACGCCGAAGACGGCAAGTTACTGACCGCTTTCGGCAAGAAAGCCACGACAGACGATGGCGGCTTCACTGGTTGCTGTAACCCGATGAATGTGTTCGTCGCCCCGAGTGGGACCATTTACTCGGCAGAATCGAGCGGCGATGTCAAACGCTACACGGCTGACGGCGAACTGGCGGCGATCCTCGTCAAGGAGCCAAAACTCCAGGGGGGCTGTCGCAACATGTCCTTCGCTGTGAATGAAGAGCTCAAACGCGTCTATATGTGTGATCTGACCAACAAGTCGATTCTCATTTTTAACGAGACGCCACATACCGTCGCAACGTCGAACTGAATCTGTGAATTTCGTCAACACTCGCCGCTGCCTGATCATTCTTGATGATGGCGGCGGCTCTTTTCTTATGTTACGTCTGACACTCATCGCAAAATTCAGAGTTTGGAGGTTCGCTATGCGCACATCAATGCTGGCAATGGCTTTCATGCTCGGGCTCACATTGAGTTCATCCCTGTTCGCGGAAGACACGAAATCTTTGCGAATGGTCATTATGGACCCGCTCGCGAAAGAACATTCGTGTCCATGTGTTGCAGGCTATGCGCAACGCAACTACCGTGCACTGGCTGAGCATCTGGAGAAACAAACCGGTTATAAAGTCGACATTGCATTCAACGAATCTCTGAAGAAGAGCGTGGATGAAGATCCGGCTGGTCGCGCCGATATCGTCATCGGCAAACATTCTGTGATCGTCTATGAAGCCAACAAGCTCAAGCTTCCACTGCGACCTTCCTATGCCCTCTCAGATCTCAAAGGAAGCACCAACATGTCGGGCTGGATTGTCGTCACCAAAGACGATCCCGCTCAGACTCTGAAAGATCTGGCAGGCTATCAGATCATTTTCGGACCGGAAGAATGCGATGAAAAATACGCGGCTGCGTTTGCTGCTTTCAAGAAGGCCGGCATTACTCCTGACAAACCGTACGAAATCGCTCCTGCCTGTGGAGAGGCCTGCTCCGGCATGCTGAAGAAAGCCGAGACGGGCAAATCAGCGGCGGTGATCAGCTCCTATGCGGCTCCTTTGGTTGAAGGATGCGGAACGATTCCGAAAGGATCGATTCGCGTGATCGCCAAGACCGATCCGGTGCCGTTCATCGAAGTGTTTCTGAATCAAACGATGGATGAAGCTGTTCGCGAAAACATCAAAGAGGCATTGGAGCTGGTCGCAACGGAACCAGAGCTTCTGAAAGCGTTGGAATCGCTGACCGGATTTGATGAAATTCTGATTCCTGTCACGCAGCCTCTATCGCAGAAGGAATCTTCTGGCCCCTCGTCCAACGACAGCTGGACAGGCTGGCGTGGACCGGCTCGTGATGCCATCGTCAGTTGGCTTCCAGCGTCATTTGATCAACCTCCGAAGAAGCTGTGGAGCTTTCCCTTATCTAGACAGGGGCTGGGAGGTGTCGCAGCTGACACTCGAACTGTCTACGTCACCGACCGCGATCCTGATGATCAACTGGATCTGCTTCATGCCATCGACTTCGAAACTGGACAGGAACGCTGGCGATTCACCCGCCCGGCTGCAGGGCGCCTCGACTATGGCAACAATGCCCGTGCCACGCCGATGTTAACATCGTCCCAGGTTCTTTTTTTCGGAGCCCACGGCCATCTGGATGCCATCCAGCTTGAGACTGGCAAGCTCTCTTGGGGCATGAATATCGCCGAGCTTTATGGGCTCGAAGCCAAACTTCCCTGGGGCTACTCTGGCACTCCCGTTCTGGATGGCAAAACGCTGATTACCTCTCCCGGTGGAGTCCTCGCAGGGATGGCGGCATTTGATACCGAATCAGGGGATGAACTCTGGGCAACTGAGAGTTCACCCCCCGCTTACGGTAGCTATGTCATTCTGGAAGCCGGTGGAAAAAGACAAATCGTTGGGGTTGATTCCACCCACGTTCGCGGCTTTGATGCAAAAACGGGTGAGGTCCTCTGGAAGTTCACGCCGGAATCGACCGATGACTTCCAGGTCCCGACTCCGATTGTCTGGAAGAATCACCTGATCCTCGTTTCGGAAACCATGGGAACCCGACTTCACCGATTTGACGAAAAGGGGCATCTCGATCCCAAGCCACTTGCGGTGAATTTCGATCTTTCACCCGATACGCATTCCCCGGTCGTCATCGGAGACCGACTTTACGGCGTCAACGAAGTCCTTCTTTGCCTGGATCTCACCAATGGACTGAAAGAAATCGCCCGCGTGAAAGATGATCGCTACGGCAGCCATACGTCACTCATCGCTTCTGGTGATCGCTTGCTTGTATTCACCCACGATGCTCAGCTGCAGCTGTATGACGTCACTCAGGCCCCACTCAAGCTGCTCGGGCGCCATCAGTTGCTTGACGGGGAGTATGGACTGCTGACACATCCCGCGATCGTCCAGGACAAGATCTACGTTCGCGGTTCAACAACTCTCGCCGCGTTCCAGCTGCTTCAATAAGCCTCGCCGGCTGGCATCCACTATGTCCGCGTTTCTACAAACGGCCGCTGCGGAAAATGCCATAGATCAGCCACATGCCGAGCAGGGCTGAGATGATGAAGACGATCGAGCTGATCCAGGAGTCTGCAGGCGACGTGCGGATGATGAGCGCCGAGGCAACGACCATCGAGGAGATGATCAGGCCGATGACGATGCGGTTGCCGGAGCGGTCGAGCTCGGTGATGAGCCGATCGAGGTGTTCATGGTGAAGGTGGATTCGCAGGTCGTTACGGTTAAGTTTATCGAGCGTACGGTGGATATCGTGAGGAAGTTCCTGGGCGGTCATGATGAGTCGTGAGAGATCGTGAAATGCGCCACTCAACATGCGTTTGGGATGATAACGACGTCTAACCAGGCGTTTGATCGAGGGCAACAGGACGTCAGCGAGGTTGAAACCGGGATTGAGTTGCCGACCAGCACCTTCAAGGCCAACCAGCGCGCGGATCAAAAGCAAAAGGTCAGCCGGGCAGACGATGCCGTGGGACGAGAGGATACGGACGAAGTCGGTGAGGATTTCGCCAAGGTTCATTTGAGACAGCGGGACATCGAAATAGGCATCGACGAAGTCTTGAAAGTCGACGGCGAGAAGTGCACGATCGACAGCGTGCATCGGATGGCCGAGTTTCAAGATCACCGAGACACCTTTCTCGACATTGCGTTCCGGGATGACGCACAACAGGTCAATCAACAGGCCACGAGTTCGCTCTTCAAGTCGGCCGATGATGCCATAATCGAGGAGGCAGAGCGTGCCGTTCCTGAGGATACGGACATTGCCCGGATGCGGGTCAGCGTGGAAGACGCCCAGGTCGAAGGTCTGTTTGATAAAGACGCGGGCGACATTGGAGGCGATGATATCGCGTCGTTTATCGAGCGCGGGGATACTGTCGAGCTGGTTGGTCTTGAGGCCATCGATGTACTCGATGACGAGCATTGAATCGTGTGTGTAATCGCTGTAGACCTTGGGAACGTAGAGCGTCGCATCGTCTCGGAAGAGACGATGGAACTCCTGCATCGCGCGGGCTTCTCTCGTGAAATTGATTTCACGACGAATCACGCGTTTGAAATGTTCCACGAGGCCGACGGGATCAAAGACCTCCGATTCTGGAATGTTGCGGGCGATCAAAATAGAAAAATCGATCATCAGCAGCAGGTCGCGTTCGACATCTTTGTCGACATGCGGGCGTCGGATTTTGATGACGACATCGTCGGGGCCGTGCTTGTCGGTCGGACGCAGAACCGCGCGATACACCTGGCCGAGAGACCCCGCGCCGAGTGGTTCCTGCTGAAAGACCGAGAAGACCTCATCGATTTTCTTTCCAAGACAGTCCTCGATCGCCAGGATCGCTTCACTGGTGGCGAACGGGGTGACTTGTTCCTGCAGGCGCGAAAGGTCGCGTAAAATATCGTCAGGAATCAGGTCAGGACGGGTGCTGAGAATCTGGCCGAATTTGACGAAGGTGGGACCGAGTTCTTCGAGTGCGAGCCTGATGCGTTCGCCACGCCGAAGGGGCGCAATATGCTCCGGCGTCTCCTTATTCCAGAGACGCGCAGGCAAACGAAGGTAAGGCGTAATTCCGAGACGGTCGACAAGATCGCCGTAGCCATACTTAATGAGCACAGCGACGACTTCACCAGAACGGCGTAAGTTGCGCAAAATGCGCAAAGGACGGGTGGTTTGTTTTTCCAAGGTCGGTCTCAGGAATGGATCTCGGCTGGAGAACACGGTTTATGGGAGAGATGGGGAATCGCGGGGATTGTGACGCAAGTACACGGTTTGAAAACATGATGACCGCGCCGAGCAGCTTCTACAACCGGGATTGACGAATTTCAGGGGATCAGACAGACTCTTCGGGCTTACGAGACCGCCTGTACGAAGCGGGCCGGGTTCTCATGTCTCACAAATGCCACACATTCCCCCCTTTGCTCCAGTCAGGGACGACACGAGCATGTCTTACCATTTGATCGATTTAGTGCAGTCACTGGACAATCCCCGCCTGTTGGTACTGGGGGATTTGATCCTTGATCGCTACCTGTGGGGAAATGCAGAACGCATCAGCCAGGAAGCTCCCGTCATCCTTCTCCGAGAAGAGAAGAAGGAACTGCGACTGGGCGGAGCTGCGAATGTCGCCCAGATGATCCGAGGACTCGATGCCCAAGTCACGCTGGCCGGGGTCGTCGGGCAGGATGTCGAAGGGGAACAGACCAGAGAGCTGCTGAAATCGCATGGCATTTCGTGCGCTGCCATCATTGAAGACAAAGAACGCCCGACGACGCTGAAAGAGCGGATCATCGGCAAGGCCCAGCATCGTCACCCCCACCAGATGATGCGGATCGATCGAGAAGTTCGCGATCCCCTGGGGAAAATCGCCAAAGCGAAACTTTGGGATCGCCTGATTCCCGCTATCGAACATCACGATGCGATTCTCATTTCTGACTACGCCAAGGGTGTCTGCGATGAAGAAACCGTCCAGCGCGTCGTCGAAATCGCAAGGCTTTCAGGCAAACAGGTCATCGTCGACCCGGCATCGATTCACGACTACCGCATGTACCGCGGCGTGACTGCGATGACGCCAAACCGTGTGGAAACGGGGAAGGCAGCGGGCATGGAAGTTAACACGATCGAAGATGCGTTTCGTGCTGGTCGGAAACTCGTCGAAGAACTCAACATGGACCGCATTTTCGTGACGCTGGATAAGGACGGCATTGCCGTCGTCGAAGCCAGTGGCGAATGCAGTCATCACCCGACACGGTTCCGCGAAGTCTACGACATCACCGGCGCAGGAGACATGGTCCTCGCGATGATCGGTGTCGGTGCAGCGGCGGGTTGGACTGCTCCTGAACTCGCAAAACTGGCGAACATTGCTGGCGGGCTGGAAGTCGAGCAAATCGGTGTCGTTCCGATTTCTCGACCAGAGATCGTTGCAGACTTGATTCGCGAAGGTCATGGACTCGATACGAAAGTCTACGAGCCGACGCTACTGGGGCTGCATCTTGATGCACGTCGTCGCATGAAACAAAAGATCGTGTTTACGAATGGCTGCTTTGATGTCCTGCACATTGGGCACGTCAGCTATTTGAACGAAGCTGCTCGACTGGGGGATTGCCTCGTCGTCGCAATCAACAGTGATGAGAGTGTTCGATCGCTCGGCAAAGCTCCCGATCGTCCCATCTTCCCAGCGGAACAACGAGCTGCGATGCTCGCTGCGTTGGAATGTGTGGACTACGTGACGGTCTACAACGAATCAACGCCACATCAGGTTTTAGAGAAGATTCGCCCGGATGTTCTCGTCAAAGGTGGAACGTATCAGCTGAATGAGGTCGTCGGTCGTGAGATCGTCACGGGGTATGGCGGCGAAGTGAAAGTCCTGCAGGAAGTGCCTGGGATTTCTTCGACGAACATTCTGAAACGCATGCGTGGCGAACCGTCGGTTCTGCCGTTTCCGAAGCCAGACATGCCGCTGCGAAAAGCGTCTTAAGAGAGTTCACTACAAAAGACTCGAAGGGCGTGAAGTTTCACCATGTGAGAGCTCAGGTCATTCGAGTCGAGATCGATGAGTTGAGTCCGTTCGATGAATACTCCCAAGAAAATAGCGGTTTTCATGCCCAACTGGGTCGGCGACGCGATCATGGCGACGCCAGCGATGACTGCGCTGCGCCAGCAATGGCGAGATGCTGAGATTCATGCGTTGCATCGACCGGTGATTGGGTCGGTCCTGGAGGGGCAAGGCCTCGTTGATCGACAGATCGTGCTGACAAAAGAGAGCCAGAAGGCGTTTTCGAAATCATCTCGGGAGATGCTCAAGAGCCTTCGAAGCGAAACGTATGACCTCGCAATTCTGTTTCCGAATTCATTCCGGTCCGCCTGGCTGGCGGCACGCATGGGCGCCAAGAAACGTCTCGGGTTTGCTCGCGATGGGCGGACATGGCTATTGACCAATTCCCTTCCGCCGAAGTCCAAGCAGATTCCGAACCCCGTGATGGATGAATACTCCCGGCTGGTGGAATCGCTGGGGATTGCGGTGAAGTCGAATCGAATGACACTGGCGATCAGTGATGCTGATCAAGTTGCCTTGGAAGGTTTTCGTCATCGAAATCCGAGCGTGTTCAATGCCTCGTCTGGATACATCGCCCTCAATCCGGGCGGGGCGTTCGGGGCTGCCAAGCATTGGCCGACAGAACACTTTGCGGCGCTGGCGCAGCGTCTTGTAAGCGAGACGGGACTGGGAGTCGTCGTCCTTTGCGGGCCGGCGGAAATTGCGATTGCTAAACAGATTGTTGAACTGGCGAAACATCCTCGCGTGACTTCGCTGGCGAATGAAAGCGTGAGCATCGGGTTGTCCAAGGCGGTTGTGAAACATGCCCGCATGATGGTGACAACCGATTCGGGACCGCGTCACTTTGCAGCTGCGTTTGGTGTTCCCGTCGTCACGCTGTTTGGGCCGACGCATATTGCCTGGAGCGAAACGTATTATCCTCTCGGAGTTCATCTGCAACATCAGGTCGACTGTGGGCCGTGTCAACAGCGCACGTGTCCGCAGAAGCATCACAAGTGCATGCGTGATCTGAGCGTCGAACGGGTTTTCAGCAATGTGCAGACACTGCTGGCTCGGACGTCGACAGAGAACCCGACTATCAGGACCAAAGTTGCATGAAGATTGCTCTCGTCAAACGTCGCTATTCTCTCAAATCGGGCGGGTCGGAACGCTACTGCGTGATGATGGCGCGCGGCCTGATGGCGGCGGGACACCGAGTCACGGTGATTGGTCATCAGATCGATGATGAACTGCGTGGCGAAGTCCGCTTCATGCCCGTGCCGGTGAGTCGCTGGAGTTCGTCGACGAAGAATCGCAGCTTCGCGGTGAATTGCGCCCATGCGATTCGAGCAGGGCGGTTTGATGTCGCCTACGGGCTGGGACGGGCTTTCGGAATCGATGCAGTCCGCGTGACAGAGCGTCTGCAATCCCACTGGCTGAGGGTCTATTATAAGCCGGGGTTTGCCCAGCGACTCCAGCAGCTCAATCCTCGTCATCGCACGCTGATTGAACTCGAACGACGTATTTATCTCGCAGATTCCACGCGTCGGATTGTGACACAGTCGCGCCTTGATCGCGAACTGTTGATGAAATACTACGGCGTCCCCGATGAGAAGATTCGCATCATCTACAACGGCATCGACAGCCAGCTGTTCCATGCCGATGTCCGTTTTGAACGCGAGCAGACACGTCGCAAATTTGGATTGCCGATGAATGCTCCGTTACTGGTCTTTGCTTCGATGGACTTCGAGGGCAAAGGGCTGAGGACGATTCTGCAGTCACTGGCTGATTTGAAGCACCTGGGGCTGCATTTGCTGGTACTCGGGACAGGTCCGATCCAACAGTTTCACAATTATGCCCGCAGTCTGGGAATTGAAAGACAGGTCGTCTTTGCAGGACGCCAGTCCGACATTGCCAACTGCTATGGGGCTGGCGACCTGTTCATCCTGCCGACCGAGTATGAACCATTTCCCAACGTCAATCTCGAAGCGATGGCCTGCGGCCTGCCCGTGTTGACGACGATGACTTCGGGTGGTGCAGACATCATCAATGATCGACAAAACGGATATTTGATCCCGACACGCAATTCGCTGTCTGAGATGTCTGGTTCGTTGACCGATTTCTTTCAACTGACTGAATCTCAACGGGCACAGATGTCGCAGCATGCGATCGAAACAGCGAAAAAATTCCCGATTCAAAACACGATCAATAACACCCTCGTCATGCTTGAGGAACTCTGCCATGTCCGCGCTGGTGTTACCCAGACGTCGACTCGACTTGCGGCCTGACGATCTGGTCTGGGACAATGGTCGATTGATGATCAAACAGTCCTTCTCGGAACTGTTTGACGGGCATTCGTTGACCAGTTTTTCCTCACTGATGAACCAGCCGGAATTGGCATCCGCGAAAGCGGCCCGCAAAGATCGTCTGACCTACCGCTTCGAGCTGAGTTCCCCTGCGGGGGTTCGCGTCTTTTATCTGAAGTGGCATGGTCGGGCTCCGTGGAAGGATTATGTCAAACCGTGGTTGCAGGGAAAAACCGCGATCGTCGGTGCCTGGAACGAGTGGCAGGCGATGCATCATTTCGAAGCGGCTGGCGTCGCTTCGATGAAGCCCGTCGCTTATGGCGAGCATCATGCGGAATCGTTCGTCATCATTGAGGGTCTGGAAGGCTATACGAAGCTGAGCGATCTGCTGAAAAAGCATCCCGTCTCGGCGTTTCAGACTTCCGCCGTCTACGAACTCATCGACACACTCGCGGCTCAGACCGCGAAGATGCACGCAGCCAACCTGCATCATCAGGATTACTACCTGGGGCATCTGCTGGTGGAAAACTGCTTTGAACGCTGCCTGATCGACGGAGTAACGTGGACCACTGCACCGACCCTGCGGGTGATTGACCTGGGTCGTGCGCTCAGACAGCGATCAATGATTCGTCGGTGGATCGTCAAGGATCTGGCGCAGTTGGACTATTCAGCCAGGGAATGTCCTGCAGAATGGCGTGAGCGATTCTGGACGACGTACTGTCACTCGTTGAACTATTCCGATACAAATGGGCTGCTCAAAGCGATTCAATCAAAATCGTCTCGGATTGCGACCCATTCTCGCAAGCACAAAATCTGATCCGAAAGTCGTCGTCACGAGACGCTTCCGATTGTCCTTTTCGAGCGAACCGCTATAAGAAGCTACAGCGAACCGTGCCATGTTTGCAGCTTTGAGCAAGCATGCGATTTTTGCACGTTCGTTTTGATTATCGTCTTGTTCGCAGTTGGCATGCTCACTCAAAGCTGTGAGCATGGCACGATCTCTAATATCGATCTGTTCCTCATTTAACTGCAAAGCGACTTTCGCGACATGGCCTGGCTGCTCGTTTTTCTGATCTGCTATTTCGCTGGCAGCATTCCGTTCGGACTCATCCTTTGCTGGTGGGTGCGCGGCATCGATATCCGTCAGCACGGCAGTAAGAATATCGGCGCGACGAATGTCGGCCGTGTGATCGGGCACAAGTGGTTCTGGGTCGTGTTCGCCTTTGATGCCCTCAAAGGTGCGCTGCCGACGTTGTTGGTGCCGATGCTGTTTCGAGACTGGTTTGCTCCCGAGCAGATGAATCACGTTGCTGTTTTTGCGGGACTGGCGACGATTCTCGGGCATATGTTTCCCTGCTGGCTGAAGTTCGCGGGCGGGAAGGGCGTTGCAACAGGACTGGGAGCAACGCTGGTATTTGCTCCTTACGCAGGCTTGGTGGCTCTGGTTGCATTCCTGGTGACCTATGGTATTTGGCGTGTCGTCTCGCTGGGTTCGCTGGTGGCTTCGGCTGCCTTCATGATCGCGGAAATCATCATCTTGCTGCCAAATCCATTTTCTGCGGAGAACTGGTCTGTCGCTGCTATCAGTATCGTCGTTCCGACGCTGATTATTATTCGCCATAAGAGCAATATTGTTCGCCTGCTCAACAGTCGGGAGCTCTCGACGAAATCTGGCGAGAAGCCATCCGAGAAGACGAAAACGCCGTAGCCTGCGTCGGAATCGCAATCTGATGACATTCGACATGAAAACGGATGGCCACTGAAGAACAGGTTTGCACTTCGAGCCCCTGATCTTCATAATGTGGACTGGGAATTTCCAATTTCTTGCCGGCTGGTCTGGTACGCGCAATTTCATCGTCTGCTTTCTTCGCGCGGTCGCCATGGTCCTGCGGTTGGGAAACGAAATCCCGCGGGCCAAACGCTGTCATTTCATGTCTTTATCTTCCACGCGCTCCCAGGACGGAGTTTCCCATGAATACGCCTCCCGCACGCAGTCAAACCAGCGGCCGAGCACCATCGACCCAACCAATCGAAGAAACGATGGTGGAGACCCCTGTCACTAGCTCTCAGAAAACCCCGCCAAATGCCTCGTCTGGAAACAAGCCAGGAGAAGAAGGTGACCTTCAAGCGGGGACAATGCTCGGAAATTATCAGATCGAGAAAATCCTCGGTCGTGGCGGAATGGGGGCTGTCTACCTCGCCAAGCATGCCAAGCTGGAACGCAAGTACGCAGTCAAGACCATGAGTCGTCAGTTGTCGACGAAAGAGGCGTTTGTGGGTCGCTTCTATCGCGAAGCCAAGGCGATGGCGAAGATCGAGCACCCGAATGTCGTGAAGTGTTATGACGTCGATGAATCCAACGGTATGCATTACGTCGTCATGGAATTGATCGATGGCCAGAGCATGCAGGACTGGATGAAGCAGCTTAAAACGCTGAGCATTGCCGACGCGGTTTTAGTCACGATCCTCTGCGCGGAAGCCCTCAAGCACGCGCATGGGCTCAACATGGTGCACCGCGATATCAAGCCGGATAACATTCTCGTCACGAGAAAAGGTGAGGTCAAAGTTTCTGACCTGGGACTCGCGAAGTCTCTCGATGATGAAGAAATGTCTTTGACGCAAAGCGGGACCGGACTGGGTACGCCGTATTACATGGCTCCTGAGCAGGCCCGTAACGCCAAGCACGTCGACGGGCGATGCGATATCTATGCTCTGGGCGGAACGCTGTATCACTTCCTGACTGGCGGGTATCCCTTCAAAGCGGACTCGACCGTCGAACTGATCATGGAAAAAGAGAAGGGGATCTTCAAACGTGCCAGTCTGACGAACAAGCAGGTGCCCGAGCGTCTTGATCTCATCCTTGATAAGTGCATGGCGAAGAAGCCCGAACACCGCTATTCCACCTGCGAAGAGCTGATTCGTGACCTGGAGAACCTCGGCGTCGCAGGCACATCGCTGAGCTTCATCAACTCACCCGACAAAGTCGTGGCCCGTGGTGGCAGTGGAGCTGCGACCATGACCAACATGAAGACAGCGTCAACGGCCCCCAGGATGCCAGCAGCGGCGGCCTCGTCTGTGAATACTGCGAGCAAGGCGTCATCAACAGCAAATGCTGCAGTCAATGCCGCAACCGCGTCGGCCCTCTGGTTCGTCAAGCACAAAGGCTCCGACGGCAAGGAGACAGTGACGAAGACGACTCAAGACAAAGTCATCGCAGCACTGCAGTCCGGAAAGATTGATATCTCTGCCCAGGCCACCCGCGATCCCAAGAGGCCATTCGCCGCATTAGGGCAGTTCTCAGAGTTCAATGACGTTGTGCAGAAGAAGGCAGCCGCGCTTGCTGCAGAACAACGCGGGAAGAAGCTGCAGGATTCTTACAAGAAGATCGATGCTCAGTACCAGCGACAAAAATGGTGGCGCTTCCTGGACCGCATGAAAGATGGTGTGATCGGTTGGATCAGCCTGATCGGTCTGATTGCACTCATGGGACTCGCGGCTTACTTCGCCTATGCTTACCTTTGGCCACTCGTTTACGAAATGGTCCAGGGCTGGGCTGGGGGAATGGGTCTCAAGCCTGAGAAATAAGATTCTCAAGAAGAGTCGCAGGACCAATTGCGAATTGCGTTCACTGAGACTCATTACGCATCCACAGCGTTGATTGTGATCATCCGACTGCCTTATAGTACGGGTCGAATCTGCGTTGCGTGTTCGCGTTGCGTTCCTATTCAAAACGCCTGATTGACGTTCTTACCCGATTCATGCTGTGGAGTTTTTCGTGACGAAACTGTCCGTCTGCCTGCCCGTCACTTCGCTTGTGTTGTCCTGCTTTCTGCTGACGTTTGCGATTGCTGCTGACGAATATAAGCCAGAAATTGCTCAGGCTTCGAACGAAGGCCAGGTCGCGATTTCAACGTTTGCCAAACCCGCTGACATCAACATCAAGTTGATCGCCGAAGAGCCTCAGATGGCCAATCCGGTGGCATTCTGCGTCGACGAACAGGGGAACCTGTACGTCGCGGAATCATTTCGACAAAGCAAAGGGATCGAAGACAACCGCGGTCACGGCGAATGGATGGATGAAGAGCTTCAGGCTCAGACGGTGGCAGACCGCATCGCGTACATCAAGAAGTACCATGGCGACAAACTCGATCATTACACCAAAGAACAGGACCGTGTCCGTCTTCTCAAAGACACCAACGACGATGGCTACTTTGAAGACGCCCATATCTTCGCGGATGGCTTCAACGCGATCGAAGACGGTACCGGAGCAGGTCTGATCTCGCTGAATGGAACCATCTATTACACCTGCATTCCCCACCTGTGGATGCTCAGAGATAACTATGGCGATGGGACAGCGGACGTTAAAAAATCGCTGCATGATGGCTTTGGCGTTCGCTTCGCTTTTCGCGGTCATGATATGCACGGTCTTGCACTGGGCCCCGATGGTCGGATCTATTTCAGCATCGGGGATCGTGGTTACAACGTCACCACTGACGAAGGCGTTCATCTGAAGCGTCCCAATACCGGGGCGGTCTTCCGTTGTTATCCGGATGGCTCGGGACTGGAAGAGTTCGCCTACGGACTGCGGAACCCGCAGGAACTGGCCTTCGATGAATATGGCAACCTGTTCACCGGCGACAACAACTCCGATGGAGGCGATAAGGCTCGCTGGGTTTATGTCGCGCAGGGAATGGATGCCGGCTGGCGGATGGAATTCCAATACATCAGCGATCGTGGTCCCTGGAACCGCGAACGGATGTGGCATCCTTACCACGACGACGAGACGTCCAAAGAAGTCCAGCCAGCCTACAATCTCAATCCAATTCTGAACTTTGCAGACGGTCCCTCTGGACTGACTTACGATCCGGGTTGGGGACTGCCAGAGGAATTCCGACGTCACTTCTTCCTGGCGGACTTCCGAGGCTCGCCGAATGCCAGTGGGATTCGGACCTTCAAGATGGAACCGGATGGTGCCAACTTCAAGCTGACCGATTCAAAGCAATCATTCTGGAACATCCTCGCGACCGATGTCGACTTCGCCTACGACGGCAGCGTCTATGTCGCCGACTGGGTCAACGGCTGGAACGGGATTGGAAAGGGACGGATCTATCAGTATTCCAACGCGAATCCCGACGAGAAAACGAAGGCCCTCTCTGTTGAAGTTCCCAAACTGATGAAAGAAGGCTTTGTTAAACGCTCGGATGACGAGTTAGTCAAACTGATGGGACATGTTGATCAACGTGTCCGTCTGCGTGCTCAGTATGAATTGGCCACACGCAAGAAAAATGATCTCCTCAGCAAAATTGCGTTGACGACCACTGCCCCTCAGTTGCAGCGGATTCACGCAGTCTGGGGACTGGGTCAGATCGCTCAGAAGGAGCCGAAGTTGCTGACCGTCCTGAAGCCATTGCTCAAGGACAGCGATCCAGAGTTGATTGCACAGACACTCAAGGTTGCAGCGGAAGTAAAACAGCCGATCGATGAAGCAACCGTGATTTCACAGCTATCGAATGCCAATTCACGGATTGCCTACTTCGCGGCACAAGCGGTCGCCCAATTGAAACTCAAAGCGGCGTTTTCACAAGTCGTCGCCCTCCTGGAAAAAAATGCGGATCGCGATCCGGTTCTGCGACATGCGTGCATCATGGCCCTCTCGAAATGTGCGACGCCGGAGCAGCTTTCCGGGTTGTCGAAGAATGATTCTCGCTCCGTGCGACTGGCTGCAGTTGTTGCACTTCGTCGACAGAAGTCACCAGAGATCAAATCTTTTCTGAACGATGCGGATGCCATGGTCGTCTACGAAGTTGCCCACGCCATCAACGACGAACCAATGGCAGACCTGGATGAGCATCTTGCGACATTGACACTCAAGAACGATGCCCCGGACGGACTGGTTCGACGTGTCCTCGCGGCCAATTATCGACTCGGGACCAGCGACGCGGTCGAACGCATTGCTGCCATCGCTGCGAATCCAAAGTTCCGTTTCGCTGCCAAACAACAAGCCCTCTCGGAACTGCTGCGTTGGGAATCGCCATCACAATACGACATGGTCACCAACCATCACCGCGTCATCGGCAAGCGAGATCCTTCAAACCTCGGCGACGCCTTGCTCGCGAACTGGAAGGCGTATCTGGACTCGCAGCCAGAGATCATCGTTCTCGCGGCTCAATTGGCTGAAAAGACGAAGACAACGTCACTCTACCCGGACATCGCTGCACTGCTCGATGAGACGAAGTTTGATGAGAAGGCACGGGCTCAATTGCTGACCGCAGCTGCCGAACTAGATCCACCGAAGGCGATCCCTGTGATCTCCAAACTGCTCGGTTCAAAACCAGGGCCGCTTCGTACCCAGGCCATCAAACTGCTCGCTCAGAAGGATTTCCCAAAAGCCGAGCAATACATTCGCGAACTGATGACGAAGGGCTCGGCCGACGAACAGCAGGCGATGATTGCGTTGCTGTCGGAGCTGAAGTCTCCAGAGGCTGACAAACTCCTGCTGTCGTGGACGAAGGAACTCGTTGCCGGGAATGCCATGCCGGAGGTTCAGCTCGACCTTCTCCTGGCAGCCCGGAAGAAGAACACTTCGGAATTCAAGAAGCTGGTCGACCAGTTCAATGCTCAGCGCGATGCGGGCGATCCACTCTCACAGTGGAAAGAAACCCTCGTCGGCGGCGACTTTGATCGTGGTAAGAAAGTCTTCTTCGAACACCGCGATGCCTCCTGCTTGCGATGCCACAAGATTGGCGGCGAAGGGGGAGCAGTGGGCCCTGATCTTTCCAACATCGGCAAAGAAAAGACTCGCGAGTACCTGCTCGCTGCGATCGCGACTCCGGATCGCGACATTGCCAAAGGCTTTGAGACAACCGTCGTGATCATGGAAGACGGAAAAGTCCATGCCGGGATCGTCAAAGAAGAGACCGCTGACGAACTCAAACTGGTCATGCCGACGGCGGAGATCGTGACTCTCAAGAAAGTTGAGATTCTCGACCGCGCACCAGGTCAATCAGGCATGCCCGCTGACATCAAAGACAAGATCACGAAGTCCGATATTCGCGACCTCGTCGAATACCTGAGCAATCTCAAGGGCCAGGCTTCTGGCGGTGCAGAAAGCCACGGCGAATGACGACGCATTTCGGAACGCCGCCCGTTGGTGAGGAGTTCTTTGACGTCGTCGACGAACAGGATGTGGTGATCGGACAGGCTCCACGCAGCATTGTTCATCGAGATGGACTGCTGCACCGGGCCTGTCACATCTTCGTGTTCAATTCCAAAGGCGAGATGCTCATTCATCGACGCTCAGCCGACAAGGATGAGTTTCCGCTGGTCTGGTCGACATCAGCGAGTGGGCATGTTTCCGCGGGGGAATCCTACGATGAATCGGCTCAGCGCGAGACCTTTGAAGAGATCGGCCTGACGGGACCGCTGGAGCTGCTTGCAAAGTTTCCTCCCTCGAAGGAAACATCCAACGAGCATGTCTGCGTTTACCGGATGAAAAGTGACCAGACGCCGACGTTCGATCCCGGAGAGATCATCGAAGGTCGCTTTGTTTCGCTCGAAGAAATTGATGAATGGGTGAGCCGAGCACCACAAGAATTTACGCCATCGTTCGTGCTGTTGTTCCGCTGGTACTGCGAGACGTTCGTCGGCGAAGGGAGTGGCTGACCTCTTAACGTAGGGTCCGCTGTGCGGACCGTTTCTTCTTTGACCGATGATGACTTTCACAACCACTCGAAACTTGATCGACGATTGAATATCTACTGACGGTCCGCACAGCGGACCCTACTCAATCGTGCCAGTAGCGAGTTTTGATGCTGCTCCAGAGACTGGTTTGTCCGTTTGAGCGACGTCTGCCGTTTGGGTTCAGCAGCAGAAACGAAAACAACAACAGGCCACCCGCTCCCAGCAAACTGATGGAGCGATTCCTGGCATCCTGCTCCCACGGGGCGATTGCTTCTACTAGCCAGTCCGGCTGGAGCTCCATCACCCAGTTGGCTTCGCTCTCTGTGGCCGCGGGACGCGCAGATGTGTCGTGTGTCAGTTCCTGAGGGAGTGAGACCGACTTGGCTTTGGTTGCAGTTTCCTGTCCGAACACTGCTTTGGCGACTTCTGCTCGAAACCGGGGATCATTCTCCAGGGCGTCAATCAGCTGACGCGTATGCTGCCCATCGGCTTCGAATTGGACAAGCTTGTGCTGGTTGGCGACAAAGACTTCCTGATCTCGTCGCAGCTGCCCCAGCTTTGGCGACAAAAGAGCGAGCGCCATGAGCACGACAGCCCCAAACGCGACCGGCCAGAAGACCAGTGCGCGCAAAGAGAGAGGTCGCGAATGAGACGAAGCATCGATCATGCAGCGCTCATAGCACGAAACCGCGAATGCCACCAGATGGCCAGTCGGTTCAAGACCGGAATTGCAGAGTCTACACATGCACCAAAGAAAAAAGCACAGACGAAACCGCCTGTGCTTTTGATGATCGGATTGCTGAACTGCAATTACTTGATCGTGCCGCCGTAGATAGCGTCGTCGCCGAGGATTTCTTCGATGCGGAGCAGTTGGTTGTACTTGGCGATACGGTCGGTGCGGCTGGCAGAGCCGGTCTTGATTTGACCGGTGCCCAGTGCAACCGCGAGATCTGCGATCGTCGTGTCTTCGGTTTCACCAGAGCGGTGAGACATGACGGCCGTGTACTTGTTGCGGTAAGCGAGGTTCACTGCGCGGATGGTTTCCGAGAGCGAACCGATCTGGTTGACCTTCACCAGGATCGAGTTACCGACGCCTTGATCAATCCCCTGCTGAAGACGCTTAGGATTGGTGACGAACAGGTCGTCGCCGACGAGCTGGCACTTATCGCCAATGGCGTCAGTCAGGCCTTTCCAGCCGTCCCAATCGTCTTCGCTGCAACCATCTTCGATCGAGCAAATCGGGTACTTGCCGACCAGACCAGCGAGCTTCTCAACCATCTCGGCTGGAGAGTACTTCTTGCCTTCGAGGGTGTAGACCTTGGCCTTGGCATCGAAGTATTCGGTGGATGCACAGTCGAGAGCCAGCTTGATCTGCTCGCCTGGTTTGTAACCCGCTTTTTCGATGGCTTTCATACAGACATCGAGAGCATCTTCGGTGGATTTGAGGTCAGGAGCAAAACCACCTTCGTCACCGACGGCTGTGCTCATGCCCATATCAGACAGAACTTTCTTCAGGGTATGGAAGGTTTCCACACCAGCTCGCAGAGCTTCGCTGAAGCTGGAAAAGCCGATTGGCATGATCATGAATTCCTGCATGTCGATGCCGTTGTTGGCGTGGGCACCGCCGTTGATGATGTTCATCATCGGAACCGGCAGACGGCAGGCAGCGACACCACCGACATAGCGGAACAATGGCAGATAGGTCGCGCGGGCAGCAGCGTGGGCACAAGCCAGTGAGCAAGCGAGGATGGCGTTAGCCCCGATGCGGGATTTGTTTTCGGTCCCATCACATTCGATCATCGCACGGTCGATGCCGATCTGATCTGTGACGTCCATGTCGTACAGGACATCGGCGAGTTCGTCGTTGACGTTTTCAACAGCCTTGGTGACAGCCTTGCCCAGGTAGCGGGACTTATCGCCGTCGCGAAGTTCGCAGGCTTCGTGAGTACCAGTTGACGCCCCTGATGGAACTGCAGCACGGCCGACGGTGCCGTCTTCGAGCTCGATGTCCACTTCGACGGTTGGGTTTCCGCGGCTGTCGAGAATCTGACGCGCTGTGACTCCGGTAATGACCATGCTCATGAAGTGTCCTTTGACTGGTAAGACCTGCGAATTGATTCGGTACTCAGGCGACGGATGTACTCGCCCGCTGCGTTGGCTTTTGTAGCAGAAATGGACGTCGTTTTCCCGCGCGGGGGAAGATTTTTGCGGGAAAATTCATTGCATAGAGCATTGTGGATGCGTGGCTGCTCTCAGTTTGCCGAGATGACTGAAACGCAGAGCACGCAGAGGAAAGCAGAGTTCGCAGTGAAGGGAATCCAGATTCAACGCAAAGCCGCGAAGACGCCAAGGGGGTCAAAGAGGACTTTTGAACTTTGCGATCTCTGCTCAACTCTGTTCTCTCTGCGTTCCAGTCTTCTCTGCCTCAGTTCCAAAAGCAAACGCAGGCGCAAACGTCAGGCCATCGAGATTGGATCAAACCGACCTCGATGGCCTTTGTCTTTTTAAACCAATTCAAAACTACTTCAATGCAATCACATGATTGCTCAGGCGTTCGCTGCCAGTCTCGGTAATCAGGTAATTGTGCTCGATTCGCATGCCGCCGATGCCTTCGATGTACGAGCCCGGCTCGAGGGTGATGACGTCACCGGCGACCAGCGTATCGGTGCTTTCGGGAACTAGGATTGGGGCTTCCGGGTGGGCCATGCCGAGGCCGTGGCCGGCGTGGTGGGTGAAGGAGTCTTTCTTGCCCGCAGCGAGGTAAGGAGCAGCAACAGCGGCGTAGACATCCTTGGCAGCGACACCGGCCTTGAGCATCGCCTCGCCCGCCTTCATCCCAGCCATACAGATCGCAAAGAGTTCTTCCTGTTGCTTGGTCGGCGTGCCGGCAGCGATCGTGTTGGTGAAGTCACTGCGATAGCCGTTGATGACGACTGAAAAGTCGAGGACCAGCAGATCCCCTTCTTTCAACGCATAGCTCGTCGGCAACCCACCTTGCTTAGGTTTCTCCGGCGTGCAGGCACGGAAGTCGCCGTAGATCAGGCAAGCCTGGCCGGCAGCATCAATGACAGCGGACTGGATTTCACGGAAGACTTCCAGCTCGGTCACCCCCACGCGACAGACTTCTCGCGCCCGAGCCTGACCAGCAGCACCGGCTTCCATGCACTTCTTCATGAGCGCCAGTTCGTCCGGCATCTTTCGTCGACGCAGTTCACGAATGACCGTGCCGATGTCGGCAGCCGACGTTGGATTGCGTTTCTGTCCCGCTTCCTGGTTGGTCGAGTGAGACTCGAGATCAAGGCCGAGGAGTTCATAGGCACCGACAGGCAGCCACTCGGCTTCGACAGCCCCTGGTCGTCCGTAAAGACGATCCGCGACCTGTTTGAGAGCATTGAACATCGCATGATCGCGGTTGATCACAGAATGTTTATGGTCGTACCAGGGCTCGATAATTTCATGATCAATAAACGGCGTTGAGGCAGCGCTCCGCAGCGAGAAGTTATCGCCGATCAGCGTGGCACCCTTGTCGCGTTCCAGCAGCAGCAGGCCACGTTCGCTGCGGGAAAACGACTGCGGGTTGACGAGGAAGTTGGACAGGTAATTCACGTGACGCGGGTCCGCGACGAGGATCCATTCGAGATTCTCGGGGACAGCTTTCCAGAGACGTTCGCGACGTGCCTGACATCCTTCTTTGGTCAACATGCTGGGGTCCTTGCTGCAAGGCTCGTGAGTGTTATAGGAGTAGGGTGCTGGTGAGTCTTCGAACCGCACCAATTGTGCGCTGTCAGTCAAACGACTTTCATACCCACATTTGGTGCGGTTCGCAAAGCCTCACCAGCACCCTACGGCGTAAGTCAAAAATCTGCTGTTAGTGAATGTTATTCGCACCCAGCCAGCGTTCGGCGTCGAGGGCGGCCATACAGCCGGTGCCGGCGGCGCTGATCGCCTGACGGTAGTAGCTGTCGGCGACGTCGCCGGCCGCGAAGATGCCATCGACGCTGGTGTTGGTCCGTTGTGGAACGGTCCAGATCAGGTAACCCTTGTCGTCGGTCTTAAGCTGGCCTTTGAGGAAGGCGGTATTCGGGGTGTGGCCAATCGCTGCAAAATAGCCTGAGACTTCGAGGACTTCCTGTTGGCTGGCATCGTCGACGTGACGAATACGAACAGCCGTGACACCTTTTTTCTCTTCGCCGATGACTTCATCAATGGCGCTATTCCACTTGATGTCGATCTTCGGATTGTTCATGACACGCTCAGCCATGATCTTACTGGCGCGGAACGAGTCACGTCGGTGGACGATGTAAACCTTCGAGGCATACTTCGTCAGATAGGTCGCTTCTTCCATCGCGCTGTCACCGCCGCCGATGACGACGAGAGGCTTATTACGGAAGCGAGGCAACGCCCCATCACAAACCGCACAGGCAGAAACTCCACGGTTCTTGTACGCATCTTCGGAAGACAGCCCCAGGTAGTTGGCCTTCGCACCGGTCGCGATGATGACCGAGTGAGCCTCATAGGTCTCGCCAGACAGGGTCTTCAATTTGAAAGGTGTTGATTTCGTATCGATTTCGACGACATCATCAGTCACGATGCGAGTCCCGAAGTTCGATGCCTGTTGACGCATCAACTCCATCAGTTCTGGTCCAGAGACACCATGCTTGGTGTGCGGCCCCATGTATTGACGTCGCTCTTTGGCGATCGAGTGGTCGAGGTAACTTTCCAGGTCGCCAGCAGGGAATCCGGGGAAGTTTTCAACTTCGGTCGTCAACGCCAGCTGTCCGAGGGGCAGGGTTCCGTTTTGACGGTTTTCTTCAGTGATAGCGCCTTCGAAAACAAGCGGGTTGAGGTCAGCACGAGCAGCGTAAATGGCTGCTGTCCAACCTGATGGACCTGAACCGATAATGATGACCTTCTCTGCCATGACGTCACTTTCGTGTGGAATCGTTAATCCTGTGAACTGGGATGTCGGCCGAGCCTGCAAATCCTGACAGTGACTCGACGTTATCGCGCGAACAGGTATTAGAACGAAAATTCTCCCGCAAGGGAACACAACGGGTCAGGTTCCCCTGTCCGCGCATCAAAACCGCGACCGGGTGGCTGGCGTCAGGATCGATCGCTGACCCAAGAATGTGCATCCAACCACGCAGGAACTGGTGTCAGCTAGAAAGCCTGCCCCCAGTCACCCACTCGAATATGAATTCGTCGTGTGAATCAACAGACAGGCAAGACTTTCGTCAGTCGAACGGATATTATTGATCATCGGCAGACATCGGGTCGGCTGATTTCGAGATGAGGAAACGATCGACATTCATGAGTACTGATAAACCTGCCCGGATAAAACGAGTCACCGTCCCCATGCTGCGTGAGATGAAGCAGCACGGAACCCCGATCACAATGCTGACGGCCTACGATTATCCGTTTGCCCGTCTCTTCGACGAAGCTGGCGTTGATACACTGCTCGTTGGCGATTCTTTGGGGATGGTGGTCCAGGGTCGCAATACAACGCTACCCGTCACGCTCGATCACATGATCTACCACGGCGAAATGGTCGCCCGCGCTGCCAAACGCGCTTTGGTGATCGTCGATATGCCGTTCATGAGCTATCAAGTCAGTCCTCAGCAAGCCGTTGAGAGTGCCGGCAGGATCATGAAAGAAACGGAAGCTGCCGCCGTGAAACTCGAAGGCGGCGTCGATCAGGCCGAGACGATTTCCAGGATTGTCCGCGCGGATATTCCCGTCATGGGACACATCGGGATGACCCCTCAATCGGTCCACCTTTTCGGAAGCATGTCGAAAATCCAGCGTGACGCGGATAAAATTATCGCGGAAGCCAAAGCCGTCGAAGAAGCAGGTGCCTTCGCGATCGTGCTTGAACTGATCCCGAAAGATCTGGCGCGCGAGATCAGCTCTCAACTGTCGATCCCGACCATCGGCATCGGAGCAGGTCCGCACTGCGATGGTCAGGTTCTCGTCATGCACGATATGCTGGGGATCGTACAGGACTTCCATCCAAAGTTTGTGAAGCGATTTGAAGACCTGAAGGGCAAGACAACCTCCGCCGTTCAGAGTTATATCGAGGAAGTGCGTAGCCACGCGTATCCCAGCGATGCACACAGCCATGCGTAATCCTTGAACGAGTAACGAGTACTCCAGAATTCTATTGGAAACGAGCCCTTCATGTTCAGCTTGAAGAACTTCAAGATCGGCAAACCGAGTTCCAAGGATACGTTCTCATTACCCAAAGAAGGCATCATCTTCCTCGTGATGATGTTCGCGTTCTTCATTGGGGCAATGATGGGGCAATCGAACCTGCTGCTGCTCATCTTCTCGATGATGGCAGGGGCCTTCGTCGTCAATGGATCCGTCGGCTACAACATGCTCCGGAAGATCCAGATTACGCGCAAGATCCCGAATCACGTCATGGTGGGATGCCCCGTTTCGATCGCGATTACTCTTCGCAATAACAAGCGTCTGTTCCCCTCCTTCCTGATGGGAATCAAAGACACGATCCGCAACCGCACCGAGTTGATCAACGGCAACGTCCTGTTTCTGCACGTTCCGCAAAACGATGAGCGAACGACTCAATACCAGCTCTGCCCGATGCGACGTGGAAAGTATCTCTTCGGGCCCGCCCAGATTTTCACTCGCTTTCCCCTGGGATTTGTAGAACGCGGCCTGCTGGTTGATTCGCCTCAGGAAATGGTTGTCTATCCGCGTCTGGGGTCTTTGCAAAGTGGCTGGAAGCGCATTCTGCGATCCTCGACTCACCTGACGCAGCAAACCCGTTTCCGCAGCGGAAACATGGATGACGAGTTTCACCATATCCGCGAATACCGCTCGGGTGATGATCCTCGCACGATTCACTGGAAGACGACCGCCCGTCGCAACGAGCTGATGGTCCGCGAGTTTCGAGAAAGCCGCGATCGGGACCTGATTTTGTTCCTGGATCTCTGGGCTCCCGCAAAGCCATCAGCTCAGGAATCGATCGTTGTTGAAAACGCGGTCAGTCTCATCGCGACCATGGGCGTCGATCAGCTGCAGGGCTCGGGAGAGACCTCCATGAACGTCATCATTGCTGGTCGCACTCTTGCCAGCTGGTCGAATCAGGACAACTTCAACTCGATGGCGTCTTTCCTCAACATCATGGCGCTCGTCGAGCCCGGCGATGCTCAGGAATTCTGGGACTACTGGAAAGATACTCTCGACCATCCCCCTGCCAATTGCCGTTTTGTCATGCTGACGACTCGTCCGGCTGAACAACAGACGTCCGGCAAGTTTCAACAGTATTTGCAGAAATCCTGGCAGGTCCTTGATGGGTTTCATTTTATTGAAGCCTCACCTGAAAAGACCGCTCCCTTTTTTCAATTGCACTAGTTGTTTTCCGCTAAATCTGTTTTCCGCTAAATCTGTCTTCTCCCGAATCTGTCTGGCGATCTGAGGTCTGACCATGAACCACCCGATGTCAGTTTTCCGCTTGAGTGTCCTGGCGATGATCTGCCTGTCGACGCTGACGCTGACAATTGCAGAAGGCTCTTTATTCCCGACGGTTCTGACCATCCCGATCGCGGTCTTTACATACTTCTACACCGACCTGCGAAAATCTGTCGTCATTGATGCCACGATCGCTGCGATCTTCGGGATCCTCGCCATCATGGCAACCGGGTTCGAGTTCTTCAGCGGTACCGAACAGCGGATTCTTTCGTCGGCTCACCTGGTCAGTTATTTCATCTGGATCGTCTTGCTACAGGAAAAGCGTCTTCAGAATTATTGGACACTGGCCGCCCTCTCCTTGCTTCAAATGGCGATTGCAGCAGTCCTCACCAACCACGTTTTCTACGGTTTCCTGACGATCTTGTATGTCATGATCTCAACTTGGACGCTGGTCGTTTTTTCGGTCTACCGTGCTGGTCTTCGTGTCAGAATGGTCTCTGAAAACCAGGAACGCAAAGCGAAAGAACCTGAAAAGGAATCGGTGGTTCCGACATCCATATTTGGCATCAAACGCGATCCGATGGCCTACCTGAACCCTGGCCACAGCTCGTCGCGCGGAAGCATTCACCTTGATTCGGGTCGTCAGTGGATTACCTCGGGACTGGTCGCGGGAGTCTGCATGATCAGTCTGATATCAATAGCGATCGGCGGCCTGTTCTTTGCTGGCACCCCGCGTGTCTGGCTGAACCGGATGGCCTATTCAGGAGAGATGCCCGGTTCGCCACTCATCTCGTCCATGACGGGCTTTACCGAATCCGTTCAACTGGGGCAGACAGGAAACATCCGCGAAAACAACCAGACCGCGATGTACGTGCAGTTTCAGGACTACGACGCCGCGATCAACATGCCGGAAGAAAATCGCCCGAGGCTGCATATCCCTGATATGTCTGTCCGCTGGGGATATGACCTCCCATTATTTCGAGCATCCGCACTGGAGCATTACAGCAATGGACGCTGGGAAACGGTCGTCAATCAACGCCAGACCTATCCAGCCCCGGAAGTCCCGACATCGGGACGTTATGTCCGTCAAAAATTCATCCTCGAAACCGTCCAGTCGCCTCGCATTTTTGCCATGCAGCCGATCGTCGCGACGGACCAGACTCGTGCTCCCACGATCTTCATTAACTATCTCAACGACACCGTCATCATGCGCAGGCGTGGTGGAGTCGATTCCCTGGAGTATGCCCTCTACACCCCCGCATCCAGCGAAGGACTCCAGCCTCGACATGACATTACTCCCGTTTCCATGGAAAAGTACGACGATCTCGTCAACACAAAATACATCAAAGCATCCCTCCAGCTCCCAGAAGATCCCGGTATGAGCGAGTTGGTCAGTCTGGCCAGACAGTGGAAAGCAGACGCCGAGAAAAACAAAAAAAGAGCCCTGACGAATCGCGAAGTCATGGAAGTCTTCGAGCAGAGATTCCTGAATTCCCCGGAATTCTCGTACACCCTGAATCAGGAAGTCGCCAATCCCAACATTGATCCTGTTCTCGACTTCCTCTTCAACCGTCGCAAAGGACACTGCGAGTACTTCGCCTCCGCGATGGTTCTGATGCTGCGAGCCGTCGACATCCCGGCTCGTATGGCTGGGGGATTCAAAGGAGGACAGTGGAACGATACTCGCAAGGAACTGACGGTCCTTCAAAGATTCGCCCATACATGGGTCGAGGCGTTGAACGAGAACACTGCCAAGAATCGTTATGAATGGATCACGCTCGATCCCACTCCTGCGATTCGCAACCAGGAACTCGGTGCCAATAGCGGAGACGAAATCAAGCGTTCCTTCGGATTCAGTGACGACTTCTGGAAAAACTATGTGATCGGAATGTCGTTTGCGCGCCAGAAAGAACTGCTCTACCAGCCCTTTCTCAACAACATGAAATCACTGTATGACTCGGTATTCAACAAAGGCCAGTTTTTCGAAATCACAAAACAAGTCATCATGGAGTTTATCCGCCACCCCGAGCGACTCTTCAGCTGGCAGGGGGGACTGATCGTCGGCAGCTTCTTTGCTGTCGTGATTGGGTTTGTCTGGTTCACATCCCGCCTCTTCCGATTCCTGCGGGGACGTGGTCTGCTCAAAGCACGTGGCGCAACTCGTCAACGCGCGATCATCGAGTTCTACGAGCGCTTCCAGAAACTCATGCGAGCCTACCAGCTTCAACGTGAATCATCCCAGACACACCGGGAATTCGCCGACGTATGCCACGAAACGCTCGAACCAATGTTCCCAACCCAGACGCGAATCGAAGGCATTGATGAACTGACCGACGCCTACTATGCCTGGCGTTTCGGTCATCAGCAAATCCCTGAAGAACGCGTCTCGGAATTGATGCGGACGCTCGATCAAATCGAAAAGCTGCTGACGAGTGCAAAACCGCAGGTTGCCAAAGCCTGACAAGCCTGTTTGAAATTACTGTCGTGCAATCTGCGCTCGAAGTCTGGCAACTTCAATAGCCGCCTGTTCGCTGCTCTGATCGAGGTACGTCAGATGCCCCATCTTGCGACCAACGCGCGGATCCGTCTTTCCATACAGGTGCAGAAACGACGACGGATTCTCCAGCGACTTCGCCCAGTCTGGCTCACCCTGTTCCCAGACATCCCCCAACAGATTCGCCATCGCAGCTGGTGAATGCTGCCGAGAACTCCCCAAAGGCAATCCACAGACCGCTCGCAGCTGCTGTTCAAACTGGGAACATTCACACGCTTCAATCGTTAGATGTCCGGAATTGTGAGGACGCGGCGCGATCTCATTGACGATCACGTTGCCCGTCTTCGTCAGGAAGAACTCAATACAGAGCACCCCGACAACGTCATACTTCGCCATGACCGTTCGCAATGCATCCTCTGCTGTTTGACGAGCCGACTCAGGGTACGCAATCGGCATCAGCGAGACGTCGAGAATATGATTGTGATGCCGGTTCTCGATGGGACCGTACGAGGTAAAGCTGCCATCAAGTCCACGGGCCCCGATCATCGAGAACTCTGTTTCAAATTCGATGAACTGTTCGAGGATGGCTTCCTTCGTTCCCAAGCTATTCCAGACAGCAGCGAGGTCACTGTCTGCCTTCACGACCGCTTGCCCCTTGCCATCATAGCCAGTCGTCGCCGACTTGATCACACAGGGCGTTCCAATCACGCCAACAGCTCTCGTGAGATCCTCAACACTCTTGATCACTTCAAACTTCGGAACCGGCAGCCCCAGATCTCTCAGTGATGACTTCTCGCGTACGCGATGCTGAGCCACTTCGAGAATCGCTTGTCCCGGACGAACAGGCACGATCGCTTCAGCTGCCTGCGCGGTCGCCGCGGGGACGTTTTCGAATTCGTACGTGATGACATCAACCGTTCTTGCAAACTCACGTATCTGATCGAGATCGTCATAGTTCGCGACGAATTCAACATCCGCCATCTGCCCAAGTGGCGAGTCGCTGTCCGGCGAATAGACGTTAACGCGATACCCCAGGCGTCTGGCGGCAAGGGCAAACATCCGGCCAAGCTGGCCGCTACCAAGCATTCCTATTGTCGAACCAGGCTGCAACATGGGCAATCTCAAAAAGGCGAGCGGGGGGTGTCAACCCCCTGTCTTCCTCTTAAATAAATAGACGGAGCTTAAAGTTGATGATCATCCAAAACAGACTGCGTTTGCTTCTGATGAAACTCAACCAGTTTCGCAGACAGCTCCTGACAGCCGGTTGCTAAGATCCGACACGCCAGCAACGCTGCATTTTTCGCCCCGGCTTCTCCAATCGCCAGCGTCCCGACCGGAATTCCACCCGGCATCTGGACAATCGACAACAGCGAGTCGAGACCGGACAGGGCTTTACTTTGCACCGGGACGCCAAGAACCGGCAGGATCGTCTGAGAGGCAACCATCCCCGGCAGGTGAGCCGCTCCACCCGCACCTGCGATAATAACTTTCAACCCGCGTTCAGCAGCGGACTTGGCATAGTCAAACATCAAGTCCGGCGTGCGGTGTGCAGAAACGACTTTGGCCTCGTAAGCCACGCCGAATTCGTCGAGCAGTTTCGCCGCCTGCTGCATCGTCGGCCAGTCCGATTTACTGCCCATAATGATGCCGACGAGCGGCGCTAGGGAAGGGGTCGTCATCTCAGGTCTTCCAGAAGGAAAGTGCCACGATAGTTTTCATCGCGGCAGTTTTTCTCACGGCGGATTATCTCACAACCGTCAAAATCTGTGTCACAGCGTAACGACAACCGGGGACGCATGCTAGTATGAGGCAATGAGTCATACCGTCCTTGCCATCGATGTTGGTAATATCCGTGCCAAATTCGGACTGTTCGAGATCCAAGACCACTCGGACAGGACAACACTTCCCAATTTTGGCCTGACCACCGCCCAGTCGTCTGCAAATCCGATCAACTGGTCGTCTGTCATTTCAGAACTGAACCTGGAGACGCGTCAAGATCTGCGAGCCGTCATGGCGGGCTCCAATCCGGTCGCGATGCTGGGGATCGTCGAGTCCTGGCCAGCCAGCCTGGGACCGGTTCCCTGGCAGCTGCAGAGTCGAGCCGATTTCCCGTTCGAAATCAAAGTCGATTACCCAGACAAAGTCGGAACCGACCGCCTTCTCAATGCGACTGCGGTAAATCGTTTGAAGTCAAAAAACTCGACAGCCCTGGTCATCGATACCGGAACCGCGACCACAGTTGATCTCGTCTGTACGGATGGAGCATTCCTCGGCGGCGCGATTCTTCCCGGGTTTGAATTGTGTGCCCGAGCACTCCATCGATACACGACGACACTTCCTCTGCTGAATGTCCATGATCTGTTTGATCGCATTCCAGACGCCGTCGGCAAGAATACACACGATGCCGTCTGCAGCGGGCTGTACTGGGGACACGTCGGGGCCGTCAATCAGTTACTGACTTCCATGTCGGCAACGTGCCCGGGGGACGTTGAGGTTTATGTCACCGGCGGGGCTTCGCCACTGCTGGAACCTCACCTGCCTTCCCAGACACAGGTCATTCCTCACCTGGGGCTTCGTGGTTTAGTGGCGTTGTACGAAACAGTGACCTCCGGCCAATCATCATGACGACTCTCGCGACGATCTCAGTCCTTACGCCTCCCGGCACCGGCGGTGTCGCGACGCTACGAGTCTGTGCGCCGATGTCGCTGCTGGTCGATACCGAACTCTTCCAGTCGCGTACAAAGGCAAATCTGTTCACGCTGGAAGTCGGTCGCATCATTTACGGTCGCTGGGGACAGGAAGACATTGTCCTCTGCCGAGTCGATGAGAATCATTTCGAACTCCACTGCCACGGCGGCCCCGCTCCACAAAAACGCATCATCGACGATTTGAAAGCCCATGGAGTTTCGCAAACGTCGGGCTGGGATGCATACACCACCAATCAGGAAGCAGGCCCGAGCTGGGACCAACTCCTGGCAGCCGTCTCAACCGAGCCGCAGGCGATCTTCGTCCTGCAGCAGCGTGACAACCAGACGCTGCTTGAAGCAAACGTCAAAACGTTGTTGGCAAACGGACATCATGATGATGCCCAAGTCCTCGTCGAGGAATCAGTGCGTTGGTTCGACTACGGCCAACGACGACTTCGCCCTCAACGGGTTGTCCTTGCAGGTCCTCCCAATGTCGGGAAATCGAGCCTGATCAATGCCCTGCTCGGCTTCGAACGTGCCGTTGTTCACGAGCAGGCCGGGACGACTCGCGATATTGTCACCTCGACCGTATCGATCAATGGCTACCCGATCGAGTTATCGGACACCGCAGGCATTCGAGTCGCGGACAATGAAATTGAAGCAGAAGGGGTCGCGCGAACGCGTCAACGTCTCACGCAGGCGGACGCCATCCTGATTGTGATCGACGCCACCAATCCCGATTGGGAAACATCCCGTGAGATCAAAACCCAGTATCCCCAGGCAATCACCATCCTGAACAAAATCGATGACGCCCATTCAACCACTGACTTGCAGTTGCCAATCGATGTGAAAGTGTCCGCGAAAGCAGGAACAGGGCTCGCTGAACTTCAATCTCGACTCACCAAAACTCTCTTTCCAGTTCATCCTGATATCAGCCAGTACGTCCCGCTGACGCTGACGCACGTCAGCCAATTGAAGACATTCCTTCCACATTGAGCGCATTCTCAAAGGAGACAATACATGCCCGCCGCAGTTTCCAGACGGACGTTAGATTTCAGAAATGGCTCGGACGTCATCGCAGAAGTCGAGCGATTGAAAGCCTCAGGATATGACCGCCTCGGCAAGTGGAATCTCTCCCAGATCTGCGATCACCTCAGCAAAACCATCGAAGCCGGGTTGCGTCCCAAGGGCAAACGCATGCCGTGGATCCTCCGAAAGCTCTTCGGCGAGCCATTAACTCGGTCGGCTCTTAAGAACCGCGGCATGAAAGCCGGCGGGATGACGGCGAAATTCCTGCTGCCAGAACCCAAAGTCGTAGATGAGCAGCCCGAACTGATTGATCGCTATCTCAATTTGGTTCGAGAAGCAGACGTGTTCCCAGGGCCTTTGCCACCCTACATTCTCTGTGATATCGATCTGGAAAACTGGAAGCAGTTGCAGTGGATCCATGCAGCACACCACCTGGGATTTTTGATCCCGAAGGAGTGAGTTATGCCTCAACAACCTTCGTCGCCGTGATTGTCGGCACGAGGGCCAACGCCAGAATCACCGCGAAGCTGCCGAGTGAAAAGCAGGCACCATATCCCAGGTACGAAATCGCGATCCCGACAGTAGGAGCAGTCACCCCCAGCGAAATGTCGAAGAACGCGATGAAATTCCCGACGGCCTGTCCGCGTTGTTCGCTGCGGATACGTCGTGTTGCTTCGACCCCCATGGAAGGGAAGATCAGGGAGAAGCCGATTCCGGTCAGCGTTGCACCGATGAACGCAATGAGCGGATTGGGACTCATCCACAGCATGACCTGCCCGACAGCCTCAATCGCTAATGATCCGACCGCAACCGCAACACCGCCGAACTTGTCCGGCAAGTGAGCAAAGAAGAGTCGAACCAGAACATAGCCCGCTCCAAACCCTGCCATCGCAGAGCCCGCCGTCAACGTCACCGTATCGCCGGTCCAGCCGCGGTTTTCATAGTACAACGAAAGAAACGCGCTCATCGTCGCAAAGGGGACCGACGCAAGCGTCAGGACCATCCCTGGTTTCCAGATCAAGTTGATGACTTCCAGAAACGACGCCCGATGCCCGCCCAGTGCAGCAACCCGTTGAGTGGAAATCGCAATCGCCAGCGCGATTAAGGGAGCAACCAAAGAGACCATCGCCACGCTCACAAAACCATATTGCTTCTGAAGGAACAGCCCCAGGGATGCGCCCAGTCCCATCGAGGAATACAGCGCGATCCCCTGCCAGGTCATCACTTTACCAGTCTTGCGGACACCAAGTCGGCTGATGCCCCAACTCATCACGCCGGTAATGAAGAGAGCTTCTCCGATTCCCAGTAGAATGCGACTGAGAATAATCCAAGCCAGCATGACCTCGCGGGTCCACATGGAAGCAGCCGCTAAGAGATAGAACAGAGAAGAGACGACCGCGATCCAAAGCCCCAGACAGACAGCCTCTTTTGAGCCCCGAGTATCGCAATATGACCCCGCGCGATGCCGGAGCGCCACCGTCACAAGCGCCTGAATCCCCATCGTGATCCCGACCACCCAGTCGCTGAATCCGAGGACCTGATTGAGTTCAATCGGTAAGGCAGACAGCGTGACTGCTATCGACTGCATACTGATAAAGACGATGAAAAACATCGGCAGCAATCCCAGATGCGGACGTGCCGAGGTTTCAGACGATGGAATAGAAGCTTGCAGAGTCGTCATGGAAGGCAATTTAGGCGTGTAAAAGCGGTGGGGGAGATCATTTGTGTCCGAATGACACGAGAACCGAGCAGAGGTTCTTGTCTGAAAAAATAAGACTGCAAACAAGAGGGAAACCCGCACCTGTTTGCAGTCTGTCTGGTATGTCAGTTCCGAACTCTTACTTCTCCAGCTTCTCGGCGAACTGCTTTTTAAACTTTTGAATTTTCGGCGCGATCACCGCCCGGCAGTAACCCTGCTCCGGGTTGTCGTTGAAATAATTCTGGTGATAGGCCTCAGCCGGGAAGAACTCTTTGAACGCGGTGATTTCCGTCACGACGGGACGTCGGAAGGCCTTATCGTCGTTCAATTGTTTTTTGTATTCGGTCGCAATCTTGCCCTGCTCTTCATCGTGGTAGAAAACGACAGAGCGATATTGGGTGCCGTGATCAGGCCCTTGCGCATTGAGGGTCGTGGGATCATGTGTTTTCCAGAAAACTTCGAGCAGCTCTTCGAAGCTGATTTCTTTGGGGTCGTAAGTGATCTGAATGACTTCTGCATGCCCGGTCAGCCCGGTGCAGACCTCCTTGTAAGTAATCATGCTGGGATTACCACCGGAATACCCCGAGACAACTTTCTTGACCCCTTTGAGATTCTGGAACACCGCTTCGGTACACCAGAAACATCCATTACCGAACGTCGCAAGCTTGAGGTTAGGGTCAGTCATCGGCTTTTCCTGAGCATGAAGAACATTGGCAACCGGCAGGATCAAAAACGTGGCAGCAGCGAACAATGTGACAGCAGCGGCAAACGAAGAGAATAATTTCATCGTAGAATCCCCAGACAATAAATGAGAAACGTGTGGGAAGACGAGTAACGACCAAATTCCTTGCAACAATTTCCCCTCATTCTAGGCAATTTGCTCCTCGGAGTCAGCTGTTGACTTCCTAAGAAATCACGAACGAGCGTTCGTCTGATGGTCCTCGTCGGGAAAAGCAGGCCTTTTCATTCTAGTCACACTCGCCAACTCAGGGAAATTCTGCGATAACGGTCTGACAGCTGGAATTCTGTCATGCAGCCAGTTCTGATCAACCTAAACACCAGTGGGGCCTCCTGTGAGCGACGATTCGAAACGTCACGAAAAGACTCAGGCAGCGAAAGTTGCCGTCTCGATGATTGACGAAGCCATGGTCGTCGGCCTGGGAAGTGGCTCGACAGCTGCCATCGCCATCGAATTGCTCGGCGAGCGTGTTGAGCAAGGACTCGATATCATCGGCGTCGCGACTTCGAAAGAAAGTGCCCGCATTGCCAAGCATTGCGGAATCAGGCTCAGCGACTTGTCCCATCATCCGAAAGTCGATCTGACCATTGATGGCGCGGATCGCTTCGATGCTCAGTGCCGTTTGATTAAAGGTGGCGGCGGGGCCTTGCTGCATGAAAAGATCGTCGCGTTTGCTTCGAAAAAGCTGATTATCATCGCCGATTCCTCGAAACGACGAGACCCCCTGGGCGGATTTCCCGTTCCCGTGGAAGTCGTTCCAATGGCTGTTGTTCCGGTCAAAGAGTATCTCGATCAGCTCGGCTATCCGTCTGTCCTCCGTGTTCGAGACGACGGTCATACGCCAAAATTAACGGACGAAGCCAATGTCATTCTGGATTTGAAGATCGATGTCGTGCATGATCCAGAAAAGCTGGCGATCCAGCTTCAAAGCATTCCCGGAATCGTCGAACATGGCCTGTTCCTGGGAATGGCTGATATGATTCTCTTCGGCGAAGGGGATCATGTCATTGAAATGACGCCGTCCTGAGACTGGTCGAATCGATGATGCTCGAAGATGTCATGAATCGTTTGAAATCCTTGGGCAGCGAACAGACTGTCAAAACCTTTCGTCGTCATGGTGCCCCGGAGAACATGTATGGGGTCAAAGTGGCTGACCTCAAGGTCATTCTCAAACAGCTCAAAGGACGACAGGACCTCGTCCAGCCTCTTTGGGACACCGGAAATTCCGACGCCCGTTACCTCGCCAGTCTGCTGGGTGATGGCAGCCAAATGTCGACCAAACAGCTCAATGACTGGGCAAAAACCGCCGACTGGTACATGCTCAGCGAATATGCGGTCCCGTTTGTAGCGGCTGAACATCCTGATGCAACCAAACTCGCGATGAAATGGATCGATTCCAAATCGCCCAACATCCAGTCGAGCGGCTGGAGTACCTACAGTCTCGTCGTCATGACCCGCGATGACGAGGTCCTCGATCTGGAACAGATTCGCGACTTGCTGACTCGATGCGAAACATCAATCCACCAGCAGGCCAATCGCGTTCGCTATGTGATGAACGGGTTCGTGACCAGCGTAGGAGCGGGCATCAAGGAACTCTTCCCCGAGACACTGCGAATCGCCAAAGCGATCGGAAAAGTCCGCGTGGAAATGGGTGAGACCGCCTGCAAAGTCCCCGATGCCGTTGAGAGCCTGACGAAGATCGAGTCGATGAAGCGGATCGGAAAGAAAAAGTCCTCAACAAAATGCTGAGTCAGGTTGGCTATTGAGCGTGAGTCGGTCTTGGTACTGCTTCGTCGAGTGCCAGTTGTCGGTCAAGTTCCAGACAATAACTGCGATAAGCCTGATCGAGTTCACCAAAGGACGTCTCGGTCAAACGATCCAGCGTGTCTGGATTCTCCGCAACGCGAGGCATGCTGCTGTAAAGCTGCGAAATGTGATTGACGAGGGCATCTCGGTATTCGCCCTCGTTATAGTGCATGAAGAAATGCGCCATGCCGGTCGACTGACTGTAACGCTGCTGAAGGACCGGCAGCGTGGCCTGCTGATAGACGTATTGCCCCATCTGGTCCATCATCTCAAACGGCAGAAAAACATTCCGTACAGCCAGATTCTGGCGTGCATTGACAAATCGGACGTAATTCGGATTCCCGGTTGAAAACGACTGCCCGTCGGCCGATCGTTCAAAGGATTCCATGTAACAGGCGATTCCTTCGATGATCCAGAAGTGTGCCAGATTGCCTGGTTTTCGATGTTTTTGCTGGCTTTCGTAGAACAGCTGATGCGTTGCTTCGTGATACATCGGTGCCAGGCTGGCATCGTTGGGGTCATGATAAAAATAGGCGATCTTATCGTCTTGCATGTAAATTCCGTTGGTCTGAGCCACCATGGGAATCTTGTTGATCAGCGTGCGGACGTACTCATCTTTGTTCGCGTAATAGTGCACGACGTAAAGCTGACTGCTCGGCAGTGCGCGGCCGCTCTGACCACCACGAAACAGCGCCTGAATCTGCTGAGGCGTGGTATAGAATCCTGCAAAGAGAAAGCGGAAGTACTCATGGAAATCTTCCAGAGCCCGCGAAATCTCGACGCCTTTTTCCAGTGAGTGATTCGTTTTTACAAGGAAGTTTGCAGTACGAACTTCCCAGGCATAACGAAAATCACGCCGCAATTCGTTATCGCGATCCTCTGGCAGCCATTTGCCTTTGCCTGCAAATCCCGGAATGTTGGACGCATAGCGACGCTCGCCGCTGTGGTAACGGTCAACATCATCTTTGTGAATCCATCCAAAGCGAGGATCATCAATGAGATTGTCTTCGATCATCCTGCGTTCAAACGGGGTCACCCATTTCTGTCGATAAAGTTCGTAGCCAAGAATTCGACGTGCATCAGCATGGTCGGGAGACACACGAACAATCTCCAGCAGCATCACGTAAGAGACGCTGGCGAGATTGCCCTTCAGGGTCATTTCCGCCTGTTTATAGAGAGCTTTTGAGTATTCGTTCCGCAGCGTTTGATACTTCACTCGCAGCGCACGCTCCTGCTCGGGCATGGTCAACGGCAGTGAGGCTTCTACGTCGCGAGGCGGCCGGGTATAAACAGTCTCTACGGAGGCCAAAACCACCTGCAAACGCGAAATCTCTTCGACAAGCCCCGTCAGGTTCTGAGCGGTTGCTTCGTCTGAGAGTCGCGTGAGATCAGCCTGGAAGATCGTCTTCAAATCCGAATGCCGAGATTCGACACCCTTCAGCAACTGACTACGCGGAGTCTGTTTAAGCGGTGCAGCTGCCACTGGCGCAATGCATTGCCAGGCAAAGACTACCAGAGTGAAGACTGTCGCGACAAAATAATCTCGAAAAGGCGTCACCAGCTTGGTATCCTCTTGTCTATTATTTGCAGATGCCATGGTGAGAAGGCCATAATTATAGACGGATTCAAGTTTGGCTGATACGCCATTTTTGAGATTCGAGCAAAGCGTGTAAAAGGGCAGAAAAGAATGATTTCCCGACGAATCGAGCTCATAGTCCAAGTCGATGAGAGCCATCGTGGAACAATTCAATTCCCCGATGATATCCCTGCCGGAGTTCATAAGTTTGTCGCCTTTCTTGACGACAACACTCACATCACAGAGGACGACGAGGATTTTCCCGTTCTGACGGACGCGAATTGGATTGATGGTCTCCCAATGACTCGGGACGAAATCTATGGTACTGATGAAGAAAACTGACATCTTTATCGACACAAATGTGCTCGTTTTCGCCAGCATTCCAACGTCTCCGCTTTATCAGCTTGCGCTAAGCAAATTGAAAACGATCAAGCGTGATGGACAAATCGCTTGGATCAGCCGGCAGGTTATTCGTGAATATCTTGTGCAGATTACGCGCCCCGGAATTCTGAATGAACCATGGCCCGCAAAGGCGATGCGCCAAGTCGACTCGCTTTCAGAGCGATTTCAGATAGCTGATGAAACATCAGAAGTCACGCAACAGCTTCTCAATTTGCTCAGTTCCGGAATCGCCCGCGGCAAACAGATCCACGATGCAGCTATTGTTGCAACTTGTCTTTCGCACGGCATATCGACACTACTGACGCACAACGTGTCAGATTTTCAGAGATACCGCTCCTACCTGAAAATTGAAGGACTAACTTAAT
The DNA here is from genome assembly GCF_052161635.1 of Lacunimicrobium album. Lineage (GTDB taxonomy): Bacteria > Planctomycetota > Planctomycetia > Planctomycetales > Planctomycetaceae > SXPC01. Next base: position 248,115 of record NZ_CP197413.1, on the reverse strand, counting down.
TGTTGAAACGACCGGCTGAACAGCATGTTCAAAGTGAGACAGATCTGAATCAACTCGCGCTCGGCGTCAAACACCCTTGGGCGGAACTGATTCTCCGCGGCTTCAAGACGCTTGAAATTCGTAGTCAGCCGACGAATGTACGTGGGCGGATTTATATCTACAGTTCGCGTCGTCCTGCGACAGAAGAGTTTGCGCGTCGGGCTGTCTCGAAATTCGAAGTAAAACTGGACGAATTATCCTACGGCCTGCTGGTCGGGGACGTGGAACTGGTCGACTGTCGACCATGTACGCCGGAGGATACGGTCGCGAGCTGTGTTCCGGAGGAATTATTGATCGGAAAATACAGTTGGGTGCTGGCAAATCCGAGGATGTTTGCCGATCCGCTAACGGTTCGCTTCCTGCCTTATGGTGTCTGGTTTTATCCGTTTCGACGACGTGGTGACATGTAAGGCAATTCTGACTTTGGGAATCAGCCGGTCCGTGGTACGCTTGGACTCGACTCGCATCGTGCCTCCGATGCAGGCGCTGAAATCCAACTCAGCCAGACCTGGTTGATCGAGAAACGCTGAAAGATACGCATGTCGCAGACGACTCCTGACTCGCCCATGGAAAATCCGCATTCTCCACCGACTGACAGTCACGGATACGCGACCAAGCCCTACGAAATGGAAGGCATGCCCCCGGGGATTCCTTACATCATCGGAAACGAAGCGGCGGAGCGGTTCAGCTTTTATGGAATGAAAACCATTCTCGTCATCTTCATGACGCAGTATTTGCTCAATTCGCAGGGCGCGCCCGCGTTCATGGATGAGACGGAATCGAAAGAGTGGTATCACAATTTCGTGGCAGCGGTCTATTTTCTCCCGATATTCGGAGCCATCATCGCGGACTGGCTGTTTGGAAAATATCCGACCATCATGGTCTTATCGATCGTCTATTGCCTCGGCCACGGAGTCCTGGCTCTGATGGACTCTTCGGTCGTCGAAGGCATCGAACCTCGAACGCTGCTGTTCTGGGGATTGGCGCTGATCTCTGTCGGGTCGGGGGGAATCAAGCCGTGTGTCTCATCACACGTCGGTGATCAGTTTGGAAAGAAGAATCAGCATCTGGTGAGCAAGGTTTACAGCTGGTTCTATTTCTCGATCAATTTCGGGTCCTTTTTCTCCACCCTTCTGACACCATTTCTCCTGGATAAAGTTGGCCCGGGATGGGCGTTCGGCGTCCCCGGAATTTTGATGGCTATCGCCACATTCATGTTCTGGCTGGGACGTCATCAGTACGTTCATGTTCCTGCAGGGGGAAGCAAATTCTTTGAAGAAACGTTCAGCAAAGAAGGGCTATCGGCGATCGCTAACCTGATCCCGCTGTATCTGCTGATTGTGATGTTCTGGGCGCTGTTTGATCAGACAGGCTCCGCCTGGGTTCTGCAGGCAGAAGATATGAACCGAGTCGTCGACTTCGGATTCAATATTCCCTACCTGACCAACAGCCAGGGGGAGTGGGAAGTTCTCTCTTCGCAGCTTCAGGCGATGAACCCTGCCCTGGTGATGGTATTGATTCCCGTGTTTTCTTATGGGCTCTACCCATTCTTGAATCGCTTTATCGCGGTCACACCTCTTCGCAAAATCGGAGCTGGTCTATTCATCACAACACTGGCGTTTCTGATTACCGGGCTTGTCGAAGTCTGGATCGAACAGGGTCTCAAGCCTCACGTCATCTGGCATTTGCTGGCGTATATCGTCATCACGGCAGCTGAGGTGATGGTCTCGATCACCACACTCGAATTCTCGTACACTCAGGCGCCGAAAAAGATGAAGTCCTTCATTCAGGGCCTGTACCTGATGTCGGTCGCGTTTGGAAATTATTTCACGGCCTACGTCAATGGTGTCATTAGTGATCTGCAGGATGCAGGAAATCCGCTCATGGATGGTGCGAACTATTACTGGTTCTTTGCGGCATGTATGCTCATGACAGCGATCATCTTCCTGATCTGGTCACCATTTTACCGCGGTAAGTACATCTTGCAGGATACAACTGAAACAGCAACATGAACGGCGAGCTCTACCAAAAACACGGCGTCTGTTTTCGTTACCCCGGCGCCTGGGAAGTTGATGAATCGGGAGACGTGGAAGCGATCACCGTGACGCTTTCCACGGCTCAGACTGGCTTCTGGTCGATTACGATCATGCCTGATCGCCCTCGGCCTGAAGACGTCATGGAGACCTCCGTGTCTGCCTTCGCGGAAAGCTATCCAGAAATGGATCGTTACTCGACGACTGGCAAACTCGGTGGTCATCCCTATCTCAAAGAGGAACTCGAATTCGTCTGCCACGATCTGATTAGCACGGCTGAACTGCTCGCGATTCGGACAGGGCGCGTGACCATTCTGATCATGTGCCAGTATTACGATCAGGAAGAGGCCGATCTGAAACCGCTGTTTGCTGCCGTCACCAACTCGCTGACCTTCGATGCTGGTGATGAGGTCATCATCAACTGACGTTCGTTTACTGCGCCTTGTACGGTCCGTCTGAGAATTTCTGGAAGCATATCGACGGTCTCGGTCCGAGTGATTACAATGCAGGCCACATCTGAAATGACCGTTGTCTGTCAACCGGTCAGAACGAGCGCCGCTCGCGAGTGTTAGCTACCCTGCTGAGAAAGACGTCGATGGCACAGGACCAGCAGATCCAGGTGATTCTTAACGCAGCCGCGAAAGAGATTGCAGATCAGAACTACGCATCCGCAATCAATCTTTACGAACAAGCGTTGGAAATCAACGAAGCGAGTTTAGAGCCACACGAAGGGCTGGGGCAGTGTTACTTCCAGCTCGAGAATTACGAGAAGGCCAAAGAGCATTTCGAACGCATGACACGCCTTGATCCGCGTGACCACCGTCCGCTGATCAACCTGGGCGCGATCTTTAATCGCACGAAGCAGTATCCCAAAGCGATTGACTGTCTGAGAAAAGCGTTGCAGAAGTCGTCCCGCTCGAAAGAAGCGTTCTACAATCTGGGAATTGCTTATCGGGGCACAGGACAAAATGCCCTCGCGCTGTCTTCGTTTCGCGAAGTCCTGAAGATGGATCCCGGGCAGATCGATGCCCATCAAAATCTGGCCAATACACTGCGGGATATGGGTCTTCTCGAACAAGCCCAGCAACAGTACCAAAAAGCGCTCGAAATCGATCCCAACTTCGAACGCGCCAAACGAGGCCTCCAGCAGGTCCGTTCGATGATCGTCGACAACAACGTCTCCGCAAGCCCGTTTGGACGTCTCGTCGATGAAAAGAAAATTCGCACTAAGAAAGAGCGAACCGGCCTGAAGAAGCTGACTCCGATCGAGCAGGCGGAGGATCGACGCAAGGTCGAAGAGCTCGCGATCGCGATCGAAAAAGATGGCAAAGCAGCGCTCAGCCACCATCAGGACAAGTTTGTCCCATCACTGACTGCTGTCATGAAGGGGCTCCTTGATGGCGATCTTTCGACGACCAGTCTGATGCACACCATCGAAAAATTTCAGTCAATCAAATCGGAGTTCAGTAAAGAAATGCGCCAACTCCGGCGCAGCGTCCTGGAACTGCGTGCTCATGAAGAGTTGATGAATACGCCGGACTTATTCGAACGCAGCTCGATCTGATCCTTCACGATCAAAACAAGCCAGTACGATTCACGGAAGGCATTTTGGAATCTCATTTTTCGCCGAATTTCCCTCTGCGTTCGCTTTCAGGGGAAACGTCCGACCAATCTGATGCCGATGTTGGAAACATCACTTTCTCCATAAAAGTGAATCTGTGACGACTGGGGAAACTGGAAGCATCCAAAAATGTTGATCAGTCCGACATCAGGGCATTGACACCACCAAAAAAGTCGTCTTAAATGTCTGTGACAAAACATCGCAGCAGTGTTCTGTGCTGCTTGATTTGCCTGCCTTCGCCCCGCCTGATTCTCGCCCATCGCCCACCCGAATCACTGAAAACAACCAAGGAGTAACCGGAATGCGTACCTCGATCGTGGCTATGTTCGTGCTTAGTATTGCTCTCACATGCGGTTATACGTCACCAGCTCATGCCCGAGCACAGTATCTGGCTGCTTTCAAGAAGGCATATCCAAATCTGGAAGCTGCTGCCAGCGAAACCAAGTGCATGATGTGTCACCCTAACAAAGACAGCAAAAAAGAGCGCAACGAATACGCCAAGGAAATGGGCAAAAGCCTGACTGCCAAGAATGAAAAAGACGATACAAAGCTGAAGGAAGCCCTCACCAAAGCAGAAGCTGGTAAGAGCGCCATCGAAGGCAAAACATTCGGCGATCTGATCAAAGCTGACAAGCTGCCAAGCGCCACCGAGTAATTTTCTTTGGCGAAGTGATTGTGAATTCCCAAAGGCAGGTGCAACACACCTGCCTTTTTTTGTGTCTTCCTTAACGCGCTCAATGCACTTACTCACTATCCCGGTTTACGTGAAATGCACGCCATTCCGCGTCCACATCCGACCGTCCTGCTGCTGACGGCTATGGTTCTGGGGATTGTTGTTGATGATGTCTGGAAACTGAGCTTTTTCGTCTGGCTGACAACGACTGGAGTCTGCTTTCTACTCTGGTTGAATCTTCGAAGTCGTTTCCTCGGCTCCTCGTTCCTAACGCTGATTGCCATCACGTCAGTTTCCGGACTGTCTTCGCATACGCAACGAGAAATGGCCGCGAGCAACGACATCCGCTGCTGGGTTCATCAGGATCGTTCGATTGTTGTTCTCACCGGGCATGTCATCAGCGTTCCTGCGACTCGGACTCGCCCCACGCTGATGGCTGGCCCTACATCAACGCCAGAGATCTACACGCGTCTGGAATTCGATTGTCAGTCTCTGATCGAACCTGAACGAGAAACGCCGATCTCGGGACGTCTTGTGGTCAGTATTGATGGCGAACGACTCGATCTGACGCCTGGCTCGAGATTGAAGCTGTATGGCCAGCTTCGCGCATCGTCGCCTCCACTGAACCCCACGGACTTCGACTATGGTCGCTATCTCAAAGACCACTGCCTGGCGGCGACGTTGCGTGTCGATCATCCGGAGTCGATTGAGGTGCTGCCTCCTTCAGGCTGGACCCCGCTCAATGATCTGTTGAATGCACGGCAGCAGGCGCGAGAATATCTGCAGAATCGTTTGCGTGCGGTCATGCCCGCCGAAACGTATCCGCTGGCTGCTGCCTTGTTGCTTGGGACGCGGGATGATCTCTCGGACGAAGTTTCGACCGCGTTTCAAAACACAGGCCTGATGCATCTCATCTCGATCTCGGGACTTCACCTGACCTTGATCGTCGCGATGTTTGTCGTCGTGATCAAGATGCTGCCGATTTCACCGATGCAGCGTCAATGGCTGCTGCTTTTCATCCTGGTGACGTATCTGTTCTTCGTGGATTTACGGCCGCCCGTGCTCCGGGCCGGGATGCTGGTTGCTCTCTGGATGTCTGCGACGCTGTTGATGCGAGACCCGCCGTTGGATCACTTGCTGGTCCTCTCGACGATTGTGTTACTGGCGATCGATCCGTCCTCACTGTTTGACATGGGAGCACAGTTATCGTTCCTGTGCCTGTATGCAATCAGCCAGGCCAACCGCTGGTATCAGGCCTGGGAAACATTTCGCAGGCCTGTCGACCCGCCAGACGAACCTGAAAAACTCAGCTGGTGGCGTCGATGGTGGAAAGCGGTCGAGTTCGGGTTTCTCTGGATTCCGCTGGGAATCGTTTTCATTACCGGTCCGTTTCTGCTTCAGCAATTCGGCCAGTTCTCTGCTGTCAGCTTGCTGTTGTCGGTGCCGCTGTCATGGTTTCTGGGATTCGTCCTCGGCATCGGTGTCGCGATGTTACCGTTACTGGTGCTGCCCACCGCCCTGGTCAGTCCATTGGCATTTATCCTGCACTGGTCGCTGGTGATGCTTCAAGAAGCAGTGATCTGGTCGGAGCAGATCCCGTTCATGCTCGTCCATTCCAGCGGACTGGGAACCTGGTGGCTGGCTGTCTATTTTGCGCTCTGGTCGATTCCTCTGTTCTTTCTCTCGACCACCCGAGGACTGACAAGCTGGCATCGTCATACGCTGACGCTCGCTGTCGGCTGGGCCGTGATTGGCCTGGGGATCACGCAGGCTTCAAACTGGATGCGCCCGCGGCAAATCGAACTGACGTTCCACGCCGTCGGTCACGGCAATGCGACGATCATGAAACTGCCCAATGGACGAACAATGCTGGTTGATGCCGGTTCGTTCTACGGGACACCTTACACCGTGACCTCACTGCGTCGTACGCTGACGACACTCGGCATTTCACAGCTTGACCTCGTTGTGATCTCACACACCGATGCTGATCACTACAACCTGCTGCCGTATTTAGCAGACACGATCCCCATTCGACAGCTGCTGATTTCGCATGCCTCACTGCGAGAGCAGTCGCCATCGTATCTGGCGCTTTGTGATCAGCTGGCCCGAAATGGTTGCCAGATTCATTTCGTGCACGCAGGTGATCAGATTCCGATCGATCCCGATGTGACGCTGAATGTCCTTCACCCCTCACCCAGGGAAGCCGATTGGGGTGATAGTGACAACGAGAATAGTATTGTCCTGGATTGCCAGTATGGGGGCAGGCGAATGCTGCTTACCGGCGATATTGAAAGCGATGGTCTCAAATCGCTCATGGAAACGACACAACCAAAGTCCGTTGACTTGCTGATCGTCCCGCATCACGGCGCCAAGGGCTCGAATCCGATTGTTCTCGGCGCCTGGGCACAGCCGAGCTTCGCGATTGCGAGTACGAACAAATCGTTAGCTCAACTTCCCCACTTATCTGCCACATATCCAACAGCTCGCCATTTGCTCTCAACAGGCCAGGGAGCTATCCGAGTATTCTGGACAGCTCAGTCCATGACGATCGAACAGTACCAGGCCGGGCGATGGACTCTCATCAGTGAATGACGGTCATCATCCGCCGACGATATCGAGCGCCAGCCAATCGTAAATGAGAAACTCGAGTCGAATCGCCAGCAACGCGATCCGTCCCATGACGGTAAAGCCGAAGCCCGCGCCGAAGGTCACCATCAAGACGAAGATCCCGAGTCTGGCGACTTTCGCAACGGCACCTTTATGTTCGATCGAGAAGAAGAAGTAAACCAGACAGGCGAAAATGCTCACGACCACGATGATCGCATCAGACAGCTTAAACAGCTGGCTGTAATTCCCCTGGCTGACGGCTTCGCTCATGGAGGCGTAACTTGGGAAGGAATTGATCGTGTTGATGATCTGGCCCCAGAAGTCGGCTTCCAGAAATCCAATCAGACGTAAACCGGCTGTCGTTCCGATGATGAATGCCAGAGGCCAGCGAGCCATCCAGCCGTATTTGGGAAACAACCGCATCAGCAGCATGATCCCGAGAATCAGCGGCACGAAGTAAAGCCACCAGTCATGTTCATGAGCGGTCGGCAGTCCGGGAATCGCCCAGGACTGCGTCCAGGTGGGGAACAGCTTTCCAAACAGGTTGGGAATAATGGTTGTCCAGAACGAGAGAACCATCCAGTAGGCGGCCGAGATCCCGATGAAGAGAGCTTCGCAGACCTTGTAATAAGGATTGTCTTTATAGAGAAACGAGAAGATCCCAATCGTCATCAAAGCCGAAATCCAGATGCCGATCGAACGATCAACATCAACGAACGCGACCCCAGCCTCCTTATCGACTGCTGTGGCTGCTTCCAGACCGCTGCCGGTGTCGACGGCGTAGTAGCGTCCCATTTCCTTGACAGTGAAGAAGCGGGTCATCAGGACGATGCCGATGATCAGAATCACCGCCAGCCAGACTCGCTTTTCGAACGTCTTGAGATTCTGATTCGTATCAGGACGAGGAGTTGTCGTCATGCTGCACCTCGCGATCGTTGGGCAAAGTACACGATATTTCCAAGAATGATCAGCCCGATCATCAGCATGTGGGCAATCAACTGCGGTCCCATGCGACGTCGGCCTTCTTTGTAGACTTCACGTTTCGAATCAGGAGCATATTTTTCGGTCACCAAGCTTTCATACTCCGCTGCCCCTTTGATGGCTCCGAGTTGCCCGGCGAGCTGTTGAGGAATGTAAGGATACATCAACGAGGCTTGGACTCCCGTGCAACCGCCGACCAGCTTGAACTTGTGCTTGTAGGGGGTCGAAGCATATTGCACCCATTCCTTGATCCCCGGATAGCCGGACGAAACATTGATGATCAGCTTCATGTCCTGAACGCTGTTGACGTTGCGACACATCGGGATCTGATCGAGGTTGGTTCCGCGTGAATCAGTCGGATAGAGTTCGCGCAGGTTATTGACGATGACCTTGATCACCCCTTCGTAGCCGGGCTTGTACCCGAGGTTGACATAGTCTTCGCCGTATTTGAGGTCCGGGAAATCGACCTTGATGACATCGGCGATGTCATTGTCTGCCATCTGATTGCCGAGCGGGTAGATCGCCAGGAAGTACATCTTCAGTTTCTTGGATGCACAATGCAGGACGAATGATTTCGCCATCGGCTCGAGTTCCCCCGCCGAGGCAGGGTCCCAGTCCCAGGCCATGAGAACGGGATCGCCTTCCTTCAGCTTTTCAATCTCTTCAAAAACAGCCTGCGACTGGGCAGTCGCTGTCTCGGGAAACTGAAGCTTCATCAGAATGGGGATCAACACGGATAATCCCATGGCCAGGAAGATCCAGCGTCGATCAAGTTTATCGAGAAAATCAATCATGAGTGGGTACTCAAAGATGGATGCAAAGAACAGAGAAGTTGCAGACAACGAGAATCAGTCATCACTGCCAAGGTAGGAACGATCGACCCCCAGCAGAACTTTGACCGACGTCGAAATAATCCCGAGCGCGATCCCAATAAAGATCGCCCGGTTACCGGCTGTATTGATGACCGACATGATCCAGACGGTCATATTCTCAATACGAAAACCAGAGAACGGCCCTGCAGGATCAATCCAGCTTGTCAGCCAGACACCTGCGAAGGTTCGTCCCAAGAGAATGATAAATGCCGTTCCCAACAGCAGCGATGCCTCGACGTTCTTAACCCGAAATGCACGAAACGCCGCAGACGCGACGTAAAACGCCAGCAGCGCGAACACCGTCGCCATCAGAGGCTGCATGATGTACTCGTACATCCACCAGAACGGCGTGCCTGTTGCATTGTACTCGCCTGAGTAAGGGTACTTGACGACGTGCGAGGCGATGAAGAGGCGTTCGACGATCCGTGCCCAGACCATTTCACTTCGATAAGGCCCGAGCAGCAATTCCAGCTGAGCCTGCTCAAGCGAGACATTCTTGTCCAACAACGTCTGTGTCAGGTCACGCCCCAGTCGACCACTCGTCGGCTGACTCGACAGGTACTTGGCCAACGCCGTCTGTTGACCACCAGTCAAAGTTCCCGCAGCTTTCAGGTTGGTAACGAGTTGGCTGATTCTTTGTTGCGGGTCAGCGATGTATGCATCGATCGCCTGTAACTGCGCGTCATTGAGAGTCACACTCTCGCCGGCAGGGATCTCTGGATTGAGATCGGCTACGCCTGCTTGTTGTTCTTCATAGAGTTGCGTCCAGGACTTCGTTCCCGGCTTGGCGATTCCTGCTGCGTTGATAATGTCAACGAGTTGCTGTTTGGTCCACAGCGTATCGAGGATGCCGACGAAGGTCTCGCGGGCGTCGTCGTCCAAAGGTTTCTCACCTGCGTCCACGAGAGACTGCCAGTAGGCTTGCTGCTGTTCTGGTGTCATCGGTCGAACGACCGGGAAGACCGACTTGAGGGTATCGCGAGTCCCTGTCGTCATATCTCCCGTCGCAGTCAACTGACCGGAAGATTCATAGGTGACGGTCGCTGGCTTGTCGCCGTTGATGAATGCAGGCGGGACGTCTTCTGGCTTCACCTTCAGACTGACTTTTTTATTCGTCAGCGTATCGAGTTGATCGATGGCTGCTTTCCAGGGGGCATCGGATCCCATCTGCTCGAGGCTCGTTCGATCTTCTGGCGTCATCACGCCGCCATAGCTGAGTGCCCGGTGGTCGCTGTACCAGTCGAGTGAACCGGATAGCGCCACTTGTGGTTTGGCTTTCTCCGCGAGCGCCTCCATCGTGGCACGCCACTTGAGGTTGTCTGAAAAGTCGATCAGGTCATTCAACTGATTTGGACTCATCCAGCCACGAAATGTGATCGTTCCATCGGCGACCGTCATTTGTGTTCGTACAGAAGCCGGGAGTTCGATGTGGTCCGTGATTGTCGCAGGGATTTCGCCCGGTATCGTGAACGTCGCAGATTCAGGGAGTTGCGCGATGGTCAGTGGCGCGAACGACTCGCCGTAGAACTCCTGGTCAGGCGCAGGGGGCGAACCGATCTTGAACAACCCGGCGAACAGCATCGTCAGGAACGACAGCAGCGTGATCAGCGAGTAGGCCCAGCCTTTCTTGCGATCACTCACCTTGCCCAGATGGATCATCAACAAGTTGACGCCACCAAGAATAAACGCGATCCCGGCGAGGATATCGAACCAGATCGTCGCCTTCTCACCCCAGTCCTTCGTGGCTGGGATAAAGGTGGCGACAATCAGCAGGATACCGCCGACCGCCGTAATCAACAGCGGGATTGTCCGCTTCATATCAAAACACTCCAGAGGAGAGATCTGTCAGGAATTCCGAACTTGGGGATTCACAATTACTTTTTGTTACCGTCGATCTTCTACAGAGCTGTCTCTTCGAAGATGAGTTTCATCAGGTCTGGCGAGAAGAAGGCAAGCAAGCAACCCACAAGGATGCAGACCGCTGCGACGACTTTCCCCATGTCCTGCCCTTTAAGACTCCCCAACTCCTCGGGAGACCCGGACAAGTAAGCCGATGCAGCAAACATCTCTTCTCCGATCAGCGTGTAATCACAAGCCGCGACGAAGAACGGCAGCTGCGATGGCTGTGCCGTCCCCGCGATCTGGATCGCTCCGACGGAGTTCCCCGTCTCTGCGAGAATCAACGACTCCGCAAAGAATGCTCCAAAGTAGAAACACGCCGCTGGCTTTTCACGAACCATCCAGCCAGTCACATAGGCCACGTAACCAAATTGTTCGTCAGTCACGTAATAGATTGACTTGGGATCGAAGGCATCCGGGCGTCCCGCAGCCAGGAACGCCCCTTCGATCGTCTCACTGGCTGCCGTCATGACCAGAGAGCGGCACGTCGGGACTTCGATCTCCGAGTCAAAGTCAGCGACAGTGCGCGAGATCCGGGCCAGAATGTTCAGACCAGCGACCGTCTGAATATCGTTGATGTCCTGCACGCCGGGGATGAACAGGTTCTTCTTCCCCATCTCTGTGGCGCGTCCGACTGCTTCATCGATCGCTTCCAGACCGGCGACTTTGCGGACGGTCATCGGATAGCCGCGACGTGCCAGTTCGATAAAGAGGATGACGGCACTGCAGATGACAATCACGAGGATCAGCAAGCGGATCTGATGAAAGTCAAACCATGCCATGACGGGAGTGATCGATTCGGTGGTCTGAATGGGCGTTGACGTCTCATCATCGTCGGCCACGGCATACACGCGAACGAAAATGGGTTCGCCTTCTTTTAAGCCGGTGACACGAGCGTCGACAACTTCGGCGGCTTCGGTTGCATCGGCGGCCTTTTTCACTTCGAGGGCTTCTTTGAAAAAGCCGTTCACTTCTGACGACGTACGGATCGAGTAACCCGTGAAGGTCGTTTCTTCGGCTCCCGTATCATCTGGAGAGCGTTTGAAGATGACTTTGACTGCCGTCCCGTCATCCAGCGGGTAATCCTTCACTTGAATATCAGACGGCGGAGCGGGCGGGGCAGCTGACACCGTGACTGCATTCCATGCCATCACGACACACAGCATCATCCACGTCCATCGACTATTGACGAGAGTTTTCATAGTCTGCTTCATGATTACCTCGTGATCAATTCGACGTTGGCGCGGGGGACTGTCAGGACTTTGCCATCGAGCGTTTCGACCTGCAGAATACGGGCATGAGAACCCGATTCAAGTACCACCGGCTCATGCGGCAAGGCTTTCACTTTGCCGAGGATGCCGAAGTAGGGATCGCGAATCACCCGCACGGAAACACCGACTTCCATGACTCCTCCGCCTGCAGAGGTATCTTCAATCGCGTTTTTACTGACGTGTTTTGGATCAATCGGGATGACGATTTCCGGTCGCATCACCCCTGCGCGAATCTGGGTTGCTCCATTGACTGCGGCGTCTGCTCCTTCGCGAGACTTGAGAAGCTCGTAGGTCCGCCTGGCCATGGTGATATCGCCAAAGCCTTCCGTGATAATCAGCGTGATGCCAATCTTTTCCGAGCCTGTTACAGCGACACCGAGGTCGTAGCCGAGAATCGCTTTGAGATCCTGATCATCGATCCCGCCACAGACCAGTGCAGCGATCCCCAGATCAATCGCGCGATAGACCGCTTCATAAGTCATCCGACCACCGCCGATGACGATTTTGCCGCGCATCGATTCATCGAGCAAGTCGGGAGTCAACGCTTCCTCGGCTGACTTCGTCGCGATCTTGATGTGACCATACGTCTCGCCGCCGACGCCAAAGATGCCCTGAATGAACGTTGTCTCTGCTTCAATCACGACTCCTTCATTGGGGATGACTTCGACGATTGTCCCATTCAAAAAGGCCTTCACCTGAACGGGCAGCGGTTCGCCACGCAGGATGACCTGACCGGTGACCTTGGAGATCGATTCGATCTGGCCCTCATACTTGGATGCCAGTTCGTTTTTAAAGAAGCCGAAGATCCCTTTGCTGCGAGCCAGCGTCTCGCCGACTTTGACATAGTCGCCCTGCTTTTTGAGTAATGCACCAGGAACTTCTGCTGGTGGAATCGAAAGCATCTTGGAAATGTTGAGGGGGTAGACGTTCCCCGGCAGCAAGGTCTCGGCGACGACCTGCTGAGGCTGAACCTTCTGCCCGATGCTGACCTTCACCTCACCTGAGATCGGCAGACTGCGACGAATCCGCAACTGCGTCTGAGGCGAGACTTTCAATCCAGGTGTATACGCGACAGCCATTCAATGATTTCTACGAGAAGATTTTACCACGGAGGACACAGAGGAACACGGAGTCTCACAGAGAAGAATCACATGTTCTCACCTCCGTGAGCCTCTGTGTAACCCTGTGTTCTCTGTGGTGAAAAAAGGGGCTTTGATTAATTCGGGTAAAGCTCCATCGTCTCGACCCATTGTTTGATCATCTTCTGTCCCTGGAGACGATCATCTGGGAGGAGGAGAGGACGAGAGCGGGCATCAAGGATCAGGCCTGTCGTTCCGCCACGGACTTCTTTTTCGAGCGGACGACCTGGACCTGCGCCGATATCGAGACGTCCGGTTGGCTCGACGAGAACCGTTGCTGTTTCGCCTTCCCCCAACGGAATGAGTTTGAGCTCACCGCCGCTCAGGGAGCCGCTCAGATCAAGTCCTTTGCCACGAACGGTGTAACGCATCGCGACTTCGCCGAGCTTGGTGAGCCCTTTCACCGCGACGCAGGTTCCCAGGTAAATCAGACAGTCCTTCTCGAAAACTTCGAGAGCCGCCTGCGGGTGGACCGATGCGAGCACGCCCAGGTGTGGCATCATGAAAATGCTGTCCTTGGCGAGCGTCGTAAACCCTTCCGGCTCGAAGGCGTCGATCAGCATCATCGACGTCTGATTCATGTTCGGGGCATGTGACAGAACTCCTCCGGACGCCACGAGCAGGTTGAGTGTCATATTGTTGACAATCGTATTCCCGCCTGTCTGCTGGCTGAAAACATCGCCGACGGTTCGCTGCTGCTGGACCCCTTTGAGAGTCGTCGCGAATTCCTTGTGCTGCTGATACGCAAGTCGGAGAGCTTCTCGTGAGACCGCTTGCTCGAAGACGAGCGCTTCGCGTGTCTGCGGAATCGTCGTGGGACGAATCATTTTGTTCTTCACGCGGTTTCGCAGCTCGCGCTCATCCATATCGAAGTGAACCCAGCGAAGTACCTTCGCCATGGTTGCTTCCGTGCAGACGTTTGAGATCGAATAGCTCATCCCGAGGTTCGCGGAGACCGTTCTGTTGAAGACGCCATCGAAGACGGAGAAGACGTCCGTCGTCGCACCGCCGATATCAACCCCGACGGCGTTAATGCTGTCACGATCCGCGATCATCTTGAGGATATCGCCCACCGCCCCGGGCGTGGGCATGATCGGCGCATCCGCCCAGGAAATCAGCTTGTCGTACCCGGGAGCATGGGCCATGACGTGTTCGAGGAACAGGTCGTGAATTGAATCTCGCGCCGGGGAAAGATACTCGCTTTCCATGACAGGACGCACATTGTCGACGATCTTCAGCTCGACTTCATCTTTGAAGACATCCTGCACCAGTTCCGCGGCTTCTTTATTCCCTGCATAGATCACCGGCATACGGTATTCACTACCAAATCGCGGCAGTGGCTTGGCGGGAGCAATGATTTCCGCAAGGCCGACGACGTGCTTCTTAGTTCCCCCATCGGTTCCGCCGGCCAGAAGAATCATGTCGGGACGAAGCTCACGGATCCGCTGGATCTGTTCGTAAGGCTTGCGTTTGTCATTCGAAGACAGCGTCTCCATGACGATCGCACCGGCTCCCAATGCGGCGCGCGTTGCACTCGCGGCTGACATTTCTTTGACGACACCGGCCACCAGCATCTGCAGTCCGCCACCAGCCGAGGAGGTCGAGATGTAGATGTCACAACCGACGTTTCCGTTAGCCGGACGAATGATTTCGCCGTTGTCATCAACGAACTTGCGACCCGCCAGTTCGCCGACTTCTGTCACGGCATTGGTCACCCCGACCGTCACGTCCGCGACTGGTTTTTCGACAGTCGTCGGAGCTTCGCCGCGGTGCGTCTGACGGTAGTGGCCGTCGATCTTTTCGATTAGAATGGCCTTGGTCGTCGTGCTGCCACAATCGGTCGCCAGAATGACGTTGATCTTATCGAGATCAAGAGCCTTGTGCGTTATGTGTGAGTGCGACGACTGGTTGTGTGACATGGAGGGCTTTTCAGACAGGACGTTCTGGCGAGGATGACGAAGGGCTGACCGACTGATCGCGCGGACTCTTTTCCAATCGTGCGATCAACACATTCACAGAATCCGATCGCTCAAGAAAGGCTGCCCAGAGCCTGAGATCGCGAGGGCGGAACAGGCAGGAAGCAATCGGATGAAAGAAATGCAGCACTTGTGCAGAGAGGTTATTCAGCGGACGGCTCATCTCGAGAACCATGAGAGCCGGCAGTTCCAGGCGACGACGTTTGACTTCATCCACGACGCGATCAAGAAGGGCGCTGGTCTCGTCTGAAACGGCCTCATCTGTCGACGCATCGACAGCGAAGGCGTGTTTGAGCCAGCCCAATCTCGTCATCGAAATCCTTTCGCGTCCGAAGTCGTCCCCTGTCAGTCATGAGCGCAAGACAAATTTGACTATACCCCGATCAACCACGTTCGGCAACCAGCGAATGAGCGAAATCAAAGTCACAGACCAAAGCCATCATGTCACTGGCAACTTCAACCAGCGTCGAGCATTCTCGGTCGTTTGACGTGACATTTCTTCGGCAGACAGACCATGGACTTCTGCAAGGACTTTACAAGTCTCAGCCACGTAAGCCGGCTGATTGCGTTTGCCGCGGTAAGGAAGGGGAGCAAGATAAGGCGCATCGGTTTCCACAAGCAGACGATCAAGCGGAATCGTCTTCGCGATCGCTCGCAGTGACTCATTCTTCTTATAAGTCAGCATCCCGGAAAACGAGATCATCATGCCCCATTCCAGACACTTCTTCGCCATGTCCTCCGACCCGCAGAACGAGTGCATGACTCCATTCAGTGGCCCCTTCTTCACGTCATCGGCCAGCATCTCGACGACTTCGTCCTCTGCATCCCGACAGTGAACGATGAATGGCTTGCCGGTCGCACGCGAGAGCTCCAGGTGGCGCATGAAGTAATCACGCTGCGCTTCCAAGGGGGCGAAGTCCCAGTATTTATCGAGCCCGGTTTCACCAATCGCGACGACCTGTGGATGAGAGACCAGTTCCACGATCTCCTTCCAGTCGCCCGGATTCGCCTGCGTCACATAGTTGGGGTGCAAGCCGACAGCAGCGTGCACGATCGGAAATCGCCCAGCGAGTTCAATCGCGTTCTGGCAGCTGGCCAGCGTCGTCCCGATCGTCAACATGCCGACCAGCCCGGTTTCCTCAGCCGTCTTGACGATGTCTTCGACTTCGACCAGCAGCGACTCTTCATCCAGATGTGTATGCGAATCAAACAGCAGCACGAGATCTATTTTCCTGACGAATTGGAGGAGCGGGCAAAATTAATGTCTGGAAAACCAGCCGCTTCACAGGCATCGATCACATCGACAAGGGTCTGCGATTCGACGTTCGGAGATGGTTTCAGAATAACGACCGGATTGATCGCCGATTCACCAACGAGTTTCAGGGTTGCATTCAAACCCTCGAAATTGACCTTCTGGCGATTGATGACATATTCAATCTGTTCTGGATTCTCAGGCGACACAACGATTTCGATCCAGAGTTCTTTGACATCTTTTGCAGGCTCTTGAGGAGCCGCAGCGATCGACGTTGTTCCCGATTCGAAGACGGATGGCAGGATCGCTTCCCGCATCTGCCCGGATGAGGCACAGACAAAGAAAATCAACAACAGAAAGACAACATCGATCATCGGCGTCAGCACGCCGCTTTTGCTGATCGCAGGTCGCTTCTGTGATACGGAGGTGGGAATTCTCATAATGTATGTAGGGTGCTGGTGAGTCTTCGAACCGCACCAAATCCGCTGACTAAGGAACTAATCTCGCCTGACTCAAAAACCGTCGGCATTTCTCGATGTCTTTAACACCCTTCGAAGACTCAACACCACTCGCGACATCGACGCCCCAGGGACGTGTCAGTCGGACGGCTTCAGCGACGTTATCAGGATTCAATCCCCCCGCCAAGATCAACGGAGGCATCGTCTTCTTGTCGTAATCCTGGGCAACAAGATCCCAGCGAACGGCTTCCCCCGTTCCGCCGAATTGACCAGGAGTACAGGCATCGAGCAAGACCGCTCGAACCTCGAACCCTGCGGCCAGTGATTCAGCGATTCGGGCCCGAACTTTCTCCAGTGATCGATCATCCGACGTCAGGCGGCAAACCAGAATGACATTATAACGGTACAATTCCACCAGCGACTGATATTCGTCGAGAACTTCATCGCCATGCAACTGGATGCAACGAATACCGGTTGCATTGCAGATCTCGCTGATTTCCTGCTCCGTATGATTCACAAACACGCCAATCGGCTCGATCGCAGGTGGACACGCTTCACAGATCTCTTTAGCAACTTCCAAACTGACACAACGTGACGAACCAGCATAAAAATTGAGCCCGATCGCATCCGGCCGTAACGCGAAGATCGACTCCGCAGTCGCGAGATCCTTGATTCCACACAACTTCACAAACATCAGTCACATCCGCGAATTGAGTTTCTACTCTACCTGAATTAGCATGACGCAAATTCAACAAGGACAAATCAATGCCCGCCTTTACGCATCATATCTTCATTTGTGGCAATCAGCGAGCCTGTGATCACCCCCGCGGCAGTTGCGATCCGGAAGGCTCCAACAAGCTTCGCGAAGCTTTCAAAAACGAAATCAAAACCCGCAAACTGGGCCCGCTAGTTCGAGCCAACGGCGCTGGCTGTCTGGAACAATGCGAGCTCGGCCCCGTTATCGCGATCTACCCACAAGGGATTTTCTACGGCAACGTCCAGCCAACGGATGTCCCACGCATTCTGGAACAGACTGTCCAACAGGGCGTCATCCTGGATGACCTTCTGATCCGCGAAGATGAACTCAACAACCCGACCACCCCACGCGTTGTCGAACGACGTCAGCAGATCCAGGCCGCTAAACAGGCAAAACAACAACCGTCGTAAACATTCCGGTATGCCACGGCTGTGTCAGCCGTGTAAGTGGACGCTCATTGCGCGATGGCACAGCCGTGGCACACATTTGAAAAGCTCCCCGCGTCTGACATCTCTATGAACATCTTCATCAGCGAGTATCTCTGCAGCGGTGCCTGGACTCACCCGCTCGATGATGCGGGATTGCTGAACGAAGCCAAGGGCATGCTGCTGGCGACCATCGAAGACTTCTCAAAATGCCAGGGCGTCGAGGTCTGGACAACCTGGGACCATCGACTGGGGCCGTTTCCCATGACGGATATCCAAGTTGAAGTCACGCATTCCGCCGAGGAAGAATCCGCTGCCTTCAACAAACTGGTCACGACAGCGGATGCATCCTTTGTGATTGCACCGGAATTCCACGGGCTGCTGAAAGATCGCTCTTCTCAAGTCGAAACCTCGGGCAGGCGACTGCTTGGCGTCCCTTCAATCATCGTCGAACTCTTCAGCGATAAACTCGCGACTTATGAGCACTGCAGGAGTCACGGCATTCCGACAATCCCGACGTACGAGTCATTCGCGACGTGTTTGAGCAGTTCCTTCTTCGTCCACAAACCCCGTTTCGGCGCAGGTTCTGTCGAGACGAATCGTCTCGCCCATGAGGAAGCAAAAACGGCCAGGATGACATCAGACTTCGGCCCAATGCTTCTACAACCCTGCGTCGAAGGCGAGTCACTGTCTGTCGGTCTCATCGCCCGAGGTGACCAGATCGATATCCTGCCGCTGTCACGACAAGTTTTATCGGACAGCCAATCGTTCAAATACATCGGCAGCGATCTTCCGGTTTTCCCTGAGTTGCAAGAGCGCGTCGAAGCGATCGTAAGACAACTGTTACGCCCTTTGCCTTTGATGACCGGGTACCTGGGAATCGATCTTCTCTATGTCCAATCAGACGACGAACTCCTGCTTGTCGAAGTCAATCCTCGTTTGACCACGAGCTATCTGGCTTACCGCCAACTTACAGATGAGAATCTCCTCGCCAGACTTCTCCGCACAACGTCTTTACAGCCGATACGCTGGCTTGATCAAACCATCCAACTGCGACTCACCTGAAATCCACCATGTCCAACATCCTCGGCCTCGATATCGGTGGCGCGAACATCAAAGCCTGCGATCTCAACGGACAGTCTGTCTCGTTGGGTTACCCACTGTGGAAAAATCCTGAGGGGTTATCAGACGCTTTGCTCGCGTTAATCAGTCAGTTTCCCGACGTCTCGAATCTCGCTGTCACGATGACCGGGGAACTCGCCGACTGTTTCGCGACAAAGGCTGACGGAGTTCGCTCGATTGTTCAGTCGGTCGAGGTCGCCATTTCCAGACACGCAGGTCTGTCTGCCAGCTATTGGCAGACGTCCGGCGAATTCGTCGATGCAGAAACGGCGATCGAATTTCCCATCCTGACTGCGGCTGCAAATTGGCATCTCCAAGCCACCTGGGCGGGACGAGTCTGCCCGTCCGGTTTGAGTCTGCTCATCGACATGGGTTCCACAACGACAGACATCATTCCTATCCAGGACGGCATGCCAGACTCTGTCGGCTCAAACGACGTCGAGCGACTCCAATCCAGCGAACTACTCTATCTCGGAGTCCGCCGCACTCCCCTGATGGCTCTTGGTGATTCCCTTCAACTCAACGGTCAGTCAACCGGCACTGCGGCTGAACTCTTCGCGACGACGGATGATCTGTTTCTCTTCGACGGCGACACCCCGGAGTTTCCTGTTCAGAGAGACACTGCTGATGGCCAGCCTCGCACGC
This sequence comes from Lacunimicrobium album, assembly GCF_052161635.1. Taxonomy (GTDB): domain Bacteria; phylum Planctomycetota; class Planctomycetia; order Planctomycetales; family Planctomycetaceae; genus SXPC01. The sequence goes on along the minus strand of NZ_CP197413.1, from coordinate 228,345 downwards.
GACATCATGCTCATCAACGCCTGGCCCGTATGGTCTGCGGAGACGCGTCGATGATTGATGAGAGCCAGACTCGCGATCTTTGCCGGCAATGGAAGCAGAGGATGTCCGCTCGCCTCGTTAACAGCCTCAAACTTGTGATGGCATCAAAAGGTCATCCGACGTTGATCATGACCAGTGGCGAAGGTGAATTCTTTGTTAACGAGACACTGAAGTTGTTGGACATGATGAGCGAGGCAACAGTCCTGTCTCTTTCAACTCTCCTTGGTCCAAAGATTTCCGAAGTCGCCTGTGCGTATGCTGCTGCGCAGATCGCCTCCGAACGTCCTTGGCAATTTGGGTAACCATGGTTCTTCGCGCAATCTTCGATCTGACGGAAATGAGGCGTTTCACCCGCATTTTTTGAAAAATCGTTACGACCGGTCCAGTCACCCAACCGCGATGTCCGATATCCCGAGTGTCATTTCTTTCTTACAGGGATATCTCCATGACCTCTGAGTCGTCGCCCACACCACCGCAGTTCGTACTCTCGCTGGAAGGTGAGCTCCACGGAGCTGATTCCCCAGAGAATCGGGAACTCGTGCGACGCATCCATGCGTGCTATCACGCCTGCGAAGGGATCAGCACGGACGAACTCGAATCCGGAATCATCGCCGACATGAGCCGAATCATGGCCCAGGTGATTCCTCTGCTGAAAGAACGCGAATCGCTGATGCAGCGCACCGGTCTGCGACACGCGTCGTAAATCCTGCTGGTTTTCAACACTCCGACCGTCCATAATTCGAGAGTCCCCTGTTCAAGGAAGGCTCTCCCACATGCGTCGTCGACAGTCGTTTCTTCTGACCTTTCTGCTTTTGTGCATCCTACATCCCCTGGCCGCTCAGGATCTCGAGAAGGCAGCCGAGGGCTTGAATAAGCTGGGCGGGAGAAAGCCCGCGCTACCCGGTCAGCTTTATGAGCCGCAGCGCATCGGTCGCCCACTGGCGTTCGACGACTGGGTGTCATCCGCCTGCTGGCTGGACGATTCGCGGTTCGCCCTCGGCAGCTTCGACGAACTTCGTCTCTACACGGCTGATGGCAAGCTCGTAAAAAAAATAAAGCACGATGCCGGCCCGGTCAAATCGCTCTGCTACGACCGCAACACCAAGAAGCTTTTCGCAGGCTGCCACCAACGCATTCTGGTGATCGACCCCGAAACTCACAAAGTCATCTCCAAGTGGAAAGGGCATCGCGGCGAGGTCAATGATCTCACCCTGAGCGCTGATTCGACCCAACTCATCTCGATCAGCAATGACCAGACCATCCGCATCTGGGATCTAGCAAGCGGCAGTCAGATTCACGTGATCGAGAAACTGGACCAGCCCGGCTACTCAGTCGACATCAGCCCCGACGGCAAACTGCTCGCAATTGGCCTCGGAGACGAATCGTCATCGACCGCGCCAGGTCTCGTGCAGCTATGGTCATTCGAAACGCGTGAGAAAATCGCGGATCTCACGCCGCATAAAAAACAGACAACCGTCGTCCGCTTTACGCACGATGGAGCCAAACTTCTGACCGGCAGCATCGACGAACGCATTCATGTCTACGATGTCGCTACTCACAAGGCCCTCGGCTACTTCGCGGGTCACCCTCGTCCCGTCAACGACCTGATCATCCTGAACGACAACGACACCGTGATCTCAGCCAGCGGCGGCCAATACAAAAAACTGTTCGAGTTCAAAATCTGGCGCATCAGCGAAGGCGAAGCCTTGGGCTCCGTCGAGCCCCATGAAGATGCCGTCGTCGCGATCGCACTTTCACCAGATGAGAAAACTCTGGTCACCGCCAGCCACGACAAAACGGCCGTGATCTTCTCACTGAAAGACATGCCCGCCCCGTAGGGTCCGCTGTGCGGACCATCAATTCGCGCGAGCATAAAAGCCTGCGTGGTGCGTCAACCAAGACTTCAACAGATATCAAACAATGATGCCCGATTAACGGTCCGCACAGCGGACCCTACTCATTCAGCTTCGCGATAAACCGCAGAAAATCGCTTTCCAGCTTTGCGGTGTCGTCGCCGAAGAACTGTTGGAAATCAGCCAGGCGTTCTTCGCTTGAATACTCTTTCTGATTGGACGACTTCGCGACATGCTTGAGATACGCGACGAACTGGTCGCGACGCGTTTCCATCAGGTAAAACGTCAATGCCCAGGCTTCGCTGTAGGCATCCAAAACGGAGGCTCCAAACTGTGTGTCCGTAGCGACCGTGTTCTCGAGCTGGCCGACCGTTCGATTGCCCTCTGCGTACTTGCCAAACCAGATCATCCGCTCGGGATTCACGCGGCTGAGGATCGAGGCCTTCATGCTCGTCGATCTCGCCTGATGACCTTCAAAGATCATCGCCAGGCCTTCCACCAGCCACTTGGGATTATCGCCCAGACGTGAGTACAAGCCCGCATCGAAGCAGAGTTGGTGAGTCACCTCGTGAACCAGTGTATTCTCGAGTTCCCTGGTACTCGTCAGCCCTTGCTGCTCGTACAGCGCGACGCGGTGAGTCTGCGGATGATAATAGCCTCGCAGCAAAGGCGAGAAGGAAACCTTGTCTGCTTTGCAGTACGTCGCGAACTCGCGCATATCGCTGAAGACGATGACCACGAGCGGGAACTCACGCTTTGCCAGCTCAAATCCCCGGATCGTGAAAAAGTGCTGAAAGCTGCGATAGGTCTCGTCACATAGTTCCGCATAACGCCGACTGTTTTCCGAACTGCTGATCAGGACGAACTCGCCTTTCAAGGTGACTTGTCGACCGCGTCCGAATTCTTCCTGGAGTTCCGATTTGAGCTCCATTGTCGAGAATGGTTCGTAACTCGGCGAGACCTCTCGGAACGATGTGATCTCCTGCAGAAGGACCTCACGAATTCGACCATCTCGCTGCTGCAGATAACATGTTTCCGCATCATGGAGCAGGTTACGCCCCTGAATTGTCTGTTTCTCGGTCGAGAGTTCAATCAACGGCTGTTGAGCGCAGGCTGTTGAACATACAATGGCGATGGTCAATCCACTCATTAGGATGACCTTCCCCGAGCGAAAGAGCGCTTCGCAAAATGACCTGATGTTCCCCATACTTAACAGGTAGTTCAGAACGGGTCCCGCGACGTCGCAACTCGTCCTGAACACGGCATGTCAACGGTTACGAAACGCGACGCAACCGTCAAAACCCTCACAACAGGTGTTTCATGACACCCTCCTTCTCACTTCAGACATCCTTGCTGATCATGGCGATGATGTTTTCTGCATGGCCCACATTGGCCCAGGAACGCGATTCCGTCACGACACGCGAGCAGGAACGTCAGTCGCTGCGGGACGATTTTCAGTGGCCGAAGGTGCCATTCGAACGCCCCTTGAAAACGTATGGTGACGTCAAGGATGCCCTGAAGACGATCGATGGCCTCGACCTTCTGCTTCAGCGAGGCAATGATCCCCAGAGGCTCGCCAGACCATTGACGGAGAACTTTCCAGTCAGCGGTCGTGCTGATGAAATGATGGTCGAATGGTATCACGACGTCGTCGCGGACAGCGCGCTGAGTGAATCCGAAGGGATCTTGATTTTTGCAGGTCATGCCTCTCGTAAACCCCTCGAGACACCACCCGCAGTGCTACTTCAGCAGGAGCTGAAACTCATTCCTCCGCCTGGGCTGACGCCGATTCTTCTGGAGTACAAAGTTAGCCAGTTCGAGATCACCACAGACGGAGTCAAACTCGAACCGAGAACTCCAGCAGCTAGTTATGCGCTCTTTCTTTCCAATGGTCCCTCTCACGTAACCGCCACGCTCGAAGTTCTGGAACCCCTCAGCCTCGATAGAAAAGGCCCTTCCAAAATCCAAGGAGATCTTTCGCTGTGTCTCCTCAGCAAGCCGCGCAAAATTGATGCCGACCTGAAGCCACCTCAGTCTCTCAAACAGCTCCAGCGATTCCTGCGCACGGGTCGCCACCCCCATGTCGCCCGTTACGGGGACTTCAACATTCGCTTCAAATCAATCGAACGACAGTCAACTGACGCGGCTCAGCTGACCTTTGAACTGGACTACCCAGATCGCCCATTCTACTTCGAATCTCACATGACTCCCTCTCTGCAGGGCAAAACGATCCTGACGTTCCCTCGCAAAGGCGATGCGCCGAACACCCTCACCTGCGAACGATCCGGCGTCAACGGCCAGTACGAATCGCTTGATATCGTTGAGGAGACCGTGCAGCCAGTTGACTGGGATCTCCCGGTGACGGGACTGGAGATCGAAGTTCCTCCGCTTTTGAAACGATTGCAGCTGCATGTCGACGTCAACGGTCCAAGTCCATAGCTCGATTTCACGTCATCCATATTCGATGACTGTTGTAAGATCGTTAATGGATTCTCTCGACAATTCGGAATGAGATTCTGAGAACCCGTGGAACGTGATATTTTTCACCGGCCTCACGACTCTCATTCTCGAATTCCTATGCTACTAACAACCGACCAAAGCCGACGTCACCCGATCTGGAAGTCGATCGCGTTGCGCGCTGCTGTCGCTGCCATGATGGTTGGCACCGTCGGCTGTGGGAAGACCGTGCAACAGGCGGGGACCGAGCAATTACTGATCTCCGACGCCGTCGACCGCGCGATCGCGAAGGTTGACTTCAGTTCGATGCGTAACCAGAAAGTCTTCCTCGATACTCAGTTCGTTCGCAATATCAAGACAGTCACCATCGTCAACGCAGACTACATTGTCAGTGGGACACGTCAGCAACTCCTCGCGGCTGGGTGTCTGCTGCAGGATTCGGAAGAAAATGCAGACATCGTCCTGGAAATTCGCATCGGGGCGATCGGGAACAATGCTCACGAATTGACGTACGGTATTCCTGCCAACAACAGCCTGGGAGTCGCCTCAGCGGCTTTGACCGGCGTCCCCTCCATCCCCACAGTTCCCGAAATCTCGTTCGCCAGAAAGAACAATTATCTGGCCGCTGCGAAGGTCGGATACTTCGCTTACGACAAACATTCCCGCGAGCCCATCTGGCAATCCGGTCCACAGCGTGGCCTGAGTCGTGCCAGAGAATACTGGGTCATGGGCGCTGGTCCGTTTCAATCGGGAGAGATTTTCGACGGCACCATGCTCGCAGGAAACAACCTGGATGGCTCGCAGAGAACAGGTCACATCACTGCTCAGGAAGTCTCCTATTGGGAGTCGCATCAGTTCAAACAGCTCCAAAACCGCTCCGAATCAGATGTCGATCTGGGAGATGAAATTCAGCATGCAGGACACAAAGAAACGGAAGGCTCTCGCCAACCCCCCGGCGTCCTTCCCACTGCTCCCGCTTCGCCTGAGGCTCCGAAACGCAAGAAATTCGATCCTTCTGTTTACCGCAAACCGGGCGGTCAGGTTTCACAATCAGAAGGCGAGCAGGAAAACAAGCTTGATCCTGCCTTCGCGGATCAGTCTCATGTGTCGGTCAATTGAACAGACCCGAATCGACAAAAAAAGCCATGCCCGATTTGTCGGACATGGCTTTCTGCAATCAGTCACTCTTCAGTCGATCAATCGAGCAGACCTGCCTCTTTGTGGATCTTCTTGAGTTCTTCCGGCTTGGCCTTCTGAACCTTGCGATCATAAGTCAACAGTCCGTTGATCTCACCTTCGACGTCAGTCGTCTGGGTATAGATCCCCGCTGAGATGCCGTGTTTACGCAGGGCTGCGAGCATTTCCATCGAACGGGTGTAACGTGCGTTCCACTCCTTCAGATCCTTCGGCAGGTTCCCATAGCCCCAGTTGCGCATTTCCGGATTCCAGATGTGTCCTTCGACCGGGAAGCCGTGGCCGCCGAATTCTCCTTCGACCAGGATGTAATCGTCGAAACGCTTCCCTGTATCGAGAGCAAACGGAAACCCTGGGTGCGGGTAGTTGTGGTGGTCGACAATGTCCCCTGCTGGATGCCAGTTACCGCCACTCGCGACGTTGACGATCCGTGTTGGATCGTGCTTGGAGGTCCATTTGCCGACTTCCACCGACTGGTGTTGTCCCCAGGCTTCGTTGAATGGCACCCAGACAACGATACTTGGGTGATTGTGCAACGTATCCATCATGGTCTTGAGCTCAGCCATGTACTGCGCATGAGCTTCCTTGGGCCAGGTCGGATCTTCAGGGTTCTCATCGAGACGTGTCCACTTTGGCGAGTGAGACAGCGAACTGACCTGATCCTGCCACAGCATGATGCCGACGCGGTCGCAGTATTCGTAGTAACGACGGGGTTCGACCTTGATGTGTTTACGAATGGTGTTGAAACCAGCGGCTTTGAGGTAATCAACGTCATAACGCATGGCCTCATCAGACGGAGGAGTCAACAGCCCGTCCGGCCACCAGCCTTGATCCAGCGGCCCCAGGTGGAAAATTTCCTTGCCGTTGAGCGTCAGGCGGTGTTGACCTTTGGCATCAATGACACGACCGACTTCTCGAACGCCCAGGTACGAAGTCACAACGTCGTCGCCGACCGTGACCTTCAGGTCATACAAATTCGGCGTATCGGGCGTCCACAGTTTCGGATCTGCGATCTTCAACGCGACTTTCCCCTTCCCTTCCCCTTTGGCAACCACTTGACCGCCGAGAGAAACTTCGACTTTGGCCGTCTCTGCAGCCCCTTCAGTGACGACATCAACCGTCACGTCGCCATTGATTTTGGTATCGATCTTGAGTGACGAAATGTAAGTCGCTGGGACTTCCTCCAGCCAGACGGTCTGCCAGATTCCGGACACCGGTGTGTACCAGATCCCTTCATTTTTCAGACGTTGCTTGCCGTGAAGCTGATAAGCATCAGGGATATCGGTAGCATCCGTGACGCGCAACTGGACGGTATTCTCGCCGTCTTTGGCAGCCTCGGTGATATCAAACGTGAATGGCAGGTTCCCGCCGACGTGACTGCCGACTTCTTTGCCGTTCACCCAGACAGTGGTTTTGTAGTCGACGGCTTCGAAGTTCAGTAGAAGTCGATGCTTGTCCGACTTCTTCGCCGTGAAGGTCCGAGAATACCAGAGTGCGTTTTCAGGTGTGAAACGTCGTTCCACGCCAGACAGCGGGGCTTCGACAGCAAACGGAACGAGGATCTTTCCATCAGCTTTGGGCATCGCGTTGACCTTCTGGTCGGTGATCGCGTAGTCCCAGTGACCATTGAGATTCTGCCACCCCTCACGTTTGAGTTGAGGACGAGGATACTCCTTCCAGACATTCTCTGGAGTGACTTTATCAGCCCACTGAGTCCGCATCGTAATCTTTGCGGGAGGTTGAGCCATCACATCGGCTGAACATAGCGCCGCAAGCATCGCGAACACTGAAAACAATTGACAAGCGCGTTTCATTGTTTTCCTCTCTGTAAGTTCTGGTTCATTAAATTGAATTGAATGTTGATTGGCGAATCACGGCGTAGGGTGCCGGTGAGTCTTCGAACCGCACCAACTGCGTTCACAATCGCTGATCAACGGTCGAAACCGCATTTGGTGCGGTTCGCAAAGCCTCATCAGCACCCTACGACCAATCTCAGGCTGGCTTACTTTTCAACGCCGAAGCGGAAGGAGGTCTGAGTGTGATACTCTTGTCCTGGCTTGAGAATCGTTGATGGGAAATTCTTCTGGTTCGGGCTGTCTGGATAGTGTTGAGTTTCCAGACAGAAGCCGCCGCGGTGCACGTACGACTTGCCAGATTTGCCCGTCAGGCGACCATCCAGGAAGTTACCGCAATAAAACTGCACGCCGGGCTCGGTCGTGCGGACTTCCAGAACGCGACCAGTCGTCGGCTCGACAACTTTCGCGGCCAGAATCATCTTGCCTTTGTCCGCTTCTGTTCGGTTCAACACCCAGTTGTGGTCATAACCACCGCCGAAGGTCAGCTGCTCGTTCTTTTCACCGATCTCTTTGCCGATGGCCTTGGCTTTGGTGAAATCAAAAGGCGTTCCTTTGACAGCAGGGAGTTCGCCTGTCGGGATCAACGTCTCGTCGACAGGAGTGTACTTGTCAGCGTTGAGCATCAGCTCGTGACCAAGGATGTCCCCAGAGCCTTCACCTTTGAGGTTGAAGTAAGTGTGCTGAGTGATGTTGACCGGAGTTGCCTTGTCGGTCGTGGCTTTGTAGGTGATGAGGAGTTCGTTGTCGTCTTTGAGCTGATAGGTGACGCTGACCTTGAGGTTACCCGGATAGCCTTCTTCTTTGTCTTTGGCGAGGTAGGTCAGCTCGATTTCGTTTTTGTCTTGTCGGTAATCTGCTTTCCAGACAACTTTGTCGAAGCCGATGATCCCGCCGTGGAGGCTATTCGGGCCGTTGTTGACGGGCAGCGTGTAAGTCTGGCCATCAAGTTCGAATTTCCCCTTGGCGATGCGATTTCCGTAGCGACCGACGACGGCGCCGAAGTAAGGTTTGTCAACCGCATTCATGTACCCTTCGACCGAATCGTAACCGAGCACGACATCGCCGAGTTTGCCAGCCTTATCGGGCACCTGGATCGAGGTAATGATGGCACCGTAATTGGTGACCTTCACTGTCATTCCAGCCTTGTTTTTCAGCGTATAAAGCTGAATCGAATCAAAATCCTGGACCTGTGCGAAAACCTGTCCAGCCATCATTACCAACGCAAAACTGATCGTAAACGCGAGCGAACGCATGGTGAAGCCTCCGAAACATTTCAAAAAGAGCCCTGAGATGCTTTCTCGAAGTTTATCGTGACACTGCCATCCAATCGAGTCAACCCATCAGCATCGTTTCATTGATTAAACTCTGGGAATTCGAGTTGCTATCACAATATTTGGGTAAATTTGGGCGAGCAGACTGAACTGTTCCATTCATTACCAGACGATCGCGACGTCGATAAAATCTCGAAGAACAGGTCTCAATCGGTTCCCGAGGACCACATCCGCGTCCGATATACGGATTATCCCATTCGCCTTCAGCGAAGGTTCGCGCAATTCCCGAGCGCAGATTGACTTCGGGAGACGCGGGCCACACAATAAAACTGTCGCATTTCTGCATTCTGATTTCTCAGGGAGAACGCATGAGTTCACACGCTGCACCTACTGCTCCTAGCGCTCCAATGATGCCCGATCCATTTGCCGCCGCTGCCGCTTCGAGAATTTCCGCAACGGCTCGTCCTATCAATCCGGTCCTGGGGCGTCCCGATAATGAAATCGACTCGATCTTTCGCGCGATGATCAAGCTCAAAGGCTCCGACCTTCACCTTCAGTGCGGCAAGCCTCCGATGTTTCGCATTAAGGGTTCGATTCGCGAAACCCAGATGGAGCCAATCGGCAAAGAGAAGATGTACCAACTGTTCGAGCCAATGATGGACGAACGGAACAAGCGCATCTTCCAGGAAAACGGCGGCTGCGACTTTGCCTACGTCGTCGAAGCAGATGGGCAGACCTGGCGTTTCCGGGTCAACTTGTTCATCCAGTTGGGGAATCCTGGAATGGTCACTCGTAAAATCGAGCGATTCATTCCGCCGTTTGAGAAACTGAACCTGCCAGCTGTCATGGAAGAGCTTTGCAAGTACGATCAGGGGATGGTGCTGCTGGCCGGGGTGACCGGTTCTGGTAAGTCAACCACGATTGCCTCCATGCTTGACTGGATCAACCACCAGTACCGCAAACACATCCTGACGATCGAAGACCCGATCGAATTTATTTACACACCCGACAAATGCCTGATCAATCAGCGCGAAGTCGGGGGGGATGTGAAGGACTTCAAGATCGCGATGAAGCATGCCGTGCGTCAGGACCCGGACATCATGCTGGTGGGGGAAATGCGGGATATGGAGACGTTCGAAACCGCCATGCACGCCGCGGAAACGGGGCACTTGGTTTACGGAACGATCCACGCTTCGTCTGCACCCTCGACAATCGGTCGTATTCTCGACCTGTTCCCGCAGGACATGCACAGCGCTCTGCGTTCCTCAATGGCCTTCAACATGAAAGCCATCGTCGGTCAGAAGCTGCTCAAGACGATCGTAGAAGAGCCGAGCCGGGTCCCGATCATCGAGATCATGCTTTTCAACCCGACCGTCCGTAAACTGTTGATCGAAGGGGAAGACGGCAAACTCTCAGCTGCGATTCGTATCGGGAAAGAAGAAGGGATGCAGCAGTTCAACGACTCGCTGAAACACTTCATCGACAAGGAAATCATCAGCCGGGCCGACGCGTTGGAAATTTCGCCCAACCCGGAAGAGCTCAAGATGGTCCTCAAGGGGATCAACGTCCGGTCTTCAGGGATGCTGTAAGCATTAATGACCAGCAGGTCAAAGTTATTCTTTATTTGCTGGTCATTTTTTTCTTATCACCTGAACTCACCTGCAAGCATTTGATTTGCAAGAATAGAAGAGTACGTCGCTTTAAGATCTCTTGTTTTTAATTCGATATCCACAGCTTTGACTCCATGCACAATCGCATTTCTTGTTAGGAATAAACTGCGAAGTTGGTCATATTGTTCAAACGTAAGTTCACCTTTTGAATAAAGATGATCCACAAGCGATCGCGTTGGAAGTCGCTCAATTGGTATTCCAGCTTCAATAGCAATTCGTCTTAGCAACCCTTCGACTCCTATCCAATAGACGATAAAAGCCTCTTCGGTCTCTGACTTCTCTTGAAGGTCGTTTGCTGTTTCAAAAAAACGACGAATTTCTGACAGATTGAATAATTCCTTCTGCTCAGAAGTTCCCACCTCGTCTTTTTCAGTTACTACTAAAAATCTCCATCCTGAGTTCTTCTTGACACGATTTGCGATTTCCTCCATTCGATCAACTGGAAAAGGACTTTTCGAGTTTCGAATCTCAATAATATAGTTCTTGTCTGGCGACTTTACAGCAATCAAATCAGGCGTATAAGGGCCAAGATCGAATGGAAGCTCGTCCTTTGCTGGATTTAATATGACTTTAAAGCCATCCTTGGCATATCGCTCTGCCACTTCTGCTTCAAGGTTACTCATTGGACTGCCGTGAATCATAGGTAAGTTTCCAGTGGCTTAGGTGGAGTGCGAATTCGTACGTAGACACATTCCGACTGTGCATGAAACGCTTGAATAAGAATTGGCGGCAACTCTGTAATGTCAACTATCCCGCTGTAAGGTCGACGGTGTGAATCGACGTCACTTACAAGAATATCATCGCTGTAAACAAGATTCACGAGTGCATCTTGAATGGGCTTGATGATATTATCGATATCAACCGGATTTTGGTCACAAAGATAAACTAAAGTTACCTGAACTGGATCGTTTGTGACTGTTGGTCCTGACCAACTGCGTTGTGCTTCCGACAGAACAAACTGCTTCCAAATTTGCAAGTTGTTACGATTCCTTGTCTGCAATGACACAGGTCTTCGAGGAATTATAAACTCGAACAGCATTCGTTTTCCCAGGAAAAAACATCAGAATCACCTTTTTAATATCGTACCTTCGCCAGAATAAGACCATCAATGATGTTCCGATGTCAGGAGAATCAATTCTCATTTTTTTACTTCCTCGACGTCACCTTCTCCACAATCGGCGATTGTCCTGTCCGGGTCTTGAAGCGGATCGTCAGCTTCGCATCGTCATAAGTCCAGGACTCGGCGTACCCCGATGCACTCAGGGCGCGTGTGGATGATGTTGGTTTTCCCAAGGTCTTGTAAACTTGTTCCGGCGTCATTCCCTCGGAAACAACACCCTGCCTCATCGCCTCCATCACAGGATCTTTCGGCAACGCGGCAAACTGGCCCGGAGTCAGCCATTTGCCTTCGACTTTGGTGTACCCCAGTCGCGCGAGTCGGATTTCAATCTCTTCGACATTGGGATGTTTTCGATTGAGGGCATCCAGAATCTCGGAGGCTTTCGCTGTATTCTTCACCAGTGTCAGATAGTCATCCGCCAAAGACACACTGTCAGCCACGCTGTCCATATTCAGACGTCCTTTGCGATAATCCAGCCAGGTGTTGAGGACATCTTCGTAAGTCTTCATATCGCCTTGCTTACGGTAGGTATCTGCCAGTTCAAGCGCCTGCTGACGGTTCGCTGTCTTGAGGGCCTGGAAGCGATAAGCCAAGTACTTCTCCATAAACGGCGTCGACAGTTCTGGCGAATCTGGCAGCAACACGTTGAGCTTCTCGGCAAGCTCTTTGCCGTTTGCACCGTCTTCTCGCAGTTGATCTTTCAAGCCTGCCTGGACGACGTCCTGATAAAAAACTCGCTCGAGAAACCGGCGTGATAATGGTGGAGCAGTCTCATAAGTCGCCAGCGGTTTGCTGCGATACTGATTGGCGAGCAGGAGATTGGACGGTGCAGACGTACCGGCACCGGGCAATTTGTCTGTGACCATCTTGATGAACGATTCAAAATCGAATGATTTTGGATCGCGTTGGGAAAATGCCAGACGCAAGCCTTCATGATTGATCGGTGCAAGTGTTTCCGTCGACAAACCCTGTTGTCCCGCCATCGCTGCGACATCGAGTAGCGCGAAGCCATCATCTTTGGGAAGGTCTTTTCGAGCGAGATTCAAGCCCTGCAGGCGGACATCGTTCGCTTTGGCCGCCAGGTCGGTATCGCCGTAATAGTCCGCTCGTTTTTGAGCCCATTTCGCGAGATCGTAATAGTCTTGAACTTTGACATTCGGCAGCTTAAGTCGACCATCGATCGATTCGGATTCTGTCGGCAACCCCCGCATGTGTCGAATTTCAAAGTACGTCTTCCCGTTACGTCGGCGAAGCTCGCCGGTCACTTCCAGCCGGCCAGATTTCTGCGGTGGATTTGAATCCCGAGGAATATGGAATTCGATATCAGACTTCAGGAATCTCAAGACATCCTTTGCCACAAACGAGAGACGACCTTCGATCGACATCTCCTTGTCGACCATCGAGGGGTATTCGCTTTCCGCTTTGACGAACTCCTCAACAAACATCGCTTCGGCGCGCTGTTGCGCAAACACAGAAGTGCTGCTCACATGACCCAGGACGACCAGAGACAGAAACTGACAAACCGCAACGATGATGAGCCTGTTCACGATCTTGTCCTCGTTAATTCTTCGCCTGCGCGGTCAACAGCGAGGTTGCCTGCTCGACATGGGAGGCTTTTGATTGTCGCTCGAACAGCTTTCTGAGCTCATCCTCGCTATCCCACGGCTGACGTGCGGAGGCAACCATCGATAGCGTTTCCGGGTGGCACCACAGGAAGGCTGTGTCTGGTTTCAATGAGATCATCCAGCGATCTCCTCCTGCATTTTCAAATTTCCAGTCATCCAACTGAGCAGCAATGATCACGCGCTCATAAGTTTCGCCCACTTCGAGGTCTTTCAAGCAGGGCAAATCGGCCTGAATCACAATCGGCGTCGATTCGATCATGAGATCCTGACCAAACACAAAATGAGGACCAGCGCCTGTCCCGCCTTCTGCCTGTTTGATCCTCAGATCGAAGATCATCCAGCTTCCCTGATAAAGCGTCGTAAAGCGAGTTGGCCATAAGCCGAGGGTATGGTTATCGGCGTAGCTTTGTGCATCGGTGGCGATATCAAACATGTCGTAGCTGGAGAGGTGATTGAGCGTGAACAATTCTCTGCCGAGTTGGCGAACCTGATGTTCCAACGCATCTCCAGGGCGGAGTGTATTGAGCGCCTTGACCGCCAGTTGCAACTGCTCATCGGCCGCCTTCATATCGCGGGCCTGCAGTTTCTCCTGCGCGTTGGCCCAAGCGTCTGAGAAGAGAACCTGTGCCTGCGAATAATTACGAGCACTGACGCCGTACCACAGCGTTAATGCCAGGACGAGCAGAATCGATGCCGAGATGACTCGCAGCGGCGTGATCTGTCGACGAGTCCAAGTCGCAGTCGAGATGGCTTTGTTTTTTGCCCCCGTTGCTGCTTTCCCGGCTCTTGTCCCGAGGGCGCTCGCGGCGACGGAAAGTCCTCCTTTGACCATCGCGAGAACGGAGGCGGCGGGTTTCCCGGCTTTGCGTTTCTTCTTTGGCTTGATCTTCCGAGGTTCCGGATACGGATTCGTCGGAAGAACGTAGTGCAGACGCTCACAGGCAGGGCAAGGGAGTAGGCGAGTCTCAGCGGCTCGTGCACCCGTCAATTTCTCTCCGCACTGGCAGCGAATGTCGTACGCATTCACCTCGACCGTCACCTCAGGGGCCGATTTTGGGCGTGGTCGTTTGCGTTTAGGCGGAGAAGAATCAATCATGGGGCGTCGCTATCGGGCTCCCGTGGATGTGTTGTGATATTCGTTCTCACAATTATACGTCGTCCGACTGAGTGACACGAACCGACTTCGACGAAAAAATCCCGATTCGCGCCCATTGCCTTGGTCATACGTCATTTTCCATGGAATGGTTCAACTCAATCCCGATCCTGCAGGAGGGTTTCACGTTGTTTCCCGAGACGATCATCGTCGTGCATCCCAACGAACGCCGTAGTAAATGCTCCGTCGAGCCTTTGCGTGGCAAAGAAGGATTCACGTTCTGGACTTACCCCCATAAACAGCCTGAGCAGCTGACGGGGTATGTCCGTCTGGGAATCGGCGGCGAGCTGATCAGTCCAGAAGATGCAACGAAGGGGCTGGTCGTTCTCGACGGCACGTGGCGCTGGGCAGAGAAAATGGAACAGCAGTACCAGGAACTCCCCATCCGCAGCCTGCCGAATTGGGTGACTGCCTATCCGCGCGTCTCAAAAGTCTATGCAGACCCACAGGGAGGACTGGCGACGGTTGAAGCTATTTACGCGGCGTATGTCGGCCTGGGACGGAATGTCGACGGGATGTTGGATTCGTACTACTGGAAAGAGAAGTTTCTGGAGTTGAATGCCGAGCGGTTGGCGGGGAATGTTTAACCACCATGTCTCAAAGGCACGAAGTAGTCAAAAGCATTGCGACTGGGACAGGCATTCCTATGTCTTCCCTTGCCCTCGCGCGATCGCGACGGCGTAAACGGTGCGGGCTCCGCTAGCTTTGAGCAGTTTCGCGACGTGATGCAGAGTTTCGCCAGATGTCATAATGTCATCGACAATTAGAACCGTTCGATCCTGAATGTGTTTTGAGGGGAATGCTTTGTAGACGTGACGGACGTTGCGACGTCGTTGCAAGACGTCCTTGATATTGTGCTGGTCTTGGGACGGTTTGTGCTGGATGACGACACGACGCCGGACGGGTGTCTTTAAAAGCTGGCCGAGTTCGTGGGCGATCCAGATGGGAGCAGAGTTTTCTCGGCGCAGTCGTTTCCACCAGTAGTTGGGGACCGGAATGATGACGTCTGCACTCCAGTCACGCAGTCGCTGACGATGCTTTTCGAAGAGCATTCGTGTTAACAGACGGGCAAGCGCATGATGGCGTGGCTTTTTTGCATTCACGCAGGTCTGAGCTAAAAGGCCCTGGTAACGTCCCAGCGTGACCACTTCTTCAAAGTCATACGTCACCCCGCGACAGAGCGGGCAACCGGTTTCGTCTGCGGTATAGGGCCCCACAGTCGCAGCACAACGCAGACAGGTGTCGAATGAACCTGTGGGTGTCAGTTGCGTCAAACACGTTCCGCAGACGGGCGTGTGTGAATGCAATGCCGGCTGCTCGCGACAAAGCAGACAATCGACCGGGAAGACGAGGTCGAGGAATTCTGCTTTGAGTGTGGAGAGGAAGACGTTCAACGCGTAGTCTCGGACGGCTTGAAGGTTTCAGCAAAGCATGAGAGAAAGTTGCCTGCGATTCGACAGGCAACCGGGAGCCCGCCCCGCATATTGAGTTTTCGGACGTTGGAGGCAGACTCGCGAGCTGCGGCCAGAATCCACTTTGATTCTCTTGCACCGTCTTACTTGGGCGGTGCCAGCAGTAGCACTTCCCCGCCACTGACTAACTGCGGATCTTTCGCTGGCGTCTCCACTTCGTGCAGCGCCGAGATGACGCCCTTTTTTCCGACCTCAATCGAAGCCGAGTAGGACGACGACTTCACGGGCGAAATCGCACCGACGGCATCCGCTGCGACCTTGCTTTTCCCGTGCTTTTCAAACAGCGATTTAAATCCCTCTACCTGATCCAGCCCGCCGAATGCCGGGTCACCCGACATCAGCTTCACTTTGCAGGATCCGCTGCTGTCCAGTTTCTTGAGGAGCTGCAGCGACGCGGCACGATACTCTTCAATCAGATTGTTATTTTCCTGATCGTCATCTTTCTCGACAGACTTTGAGGCAATCGCATAGAGCGCCGCAGAGGTGTACTGAAAGGAGAGGCTCGCCTGATGCGATTCCTGATTCTCTTTGAGAAAATCGATCGCCGCGATCGGACCATTTTCATACATGAGAATCGTGGCTTGAGCCGTCACCCCGCGACTCGTTTTTGGCCCCTTCTCCGCAGCTTTTTTGAGCGAAATCATCGCCTGATCCAGCTGTCCGGTACGTCGGTAAAGCTGTCCGAGCGCCTCGTTCACATCGACTCGATTCTCCCGCAAACGACCTGCCTGCTTCAGATCCGCTTCGGCAGCTGGAATGTTGTTTTGAATCAGATAGCAGTCACTGCGTTTGAGAAAGACATCGTTCATGGCGGGATTGAGCGCTAAGGCTCGTGAATAATCGACGATCGCTTTTTCAATCTCGGCCTGATGATAATAGCAATCACCTCGTACCGAATACGCATGCGGCGATTCGTCATCATGATCGATCGCCAGGTTGGCAATCTTCAGCGCCTTGGTGAAGTTCTTGTCGCGCAGATACTGCTCGGTTTCATGTGAGATATTATAGCCCGGGTTATTCTGGAACGAGTTATTGATCGCGGTCAGAGCCTGATCTCTGAGTAGCTTGTTATCTGTTTTCAACACCAGATCTGCCAGATAGACACGCGACCGGGTATTCGACAGCTGGCTGATCGCATTGATTGCCTGCGACATGAATGCAGCCAACTGTCCCTCTTGAGACTTGGGATTTCGCTCCCATTTTCCAACAAAGGAGATAAGCGTTTCCAGCGTCTCGCCGTCGGCATAGTAATGAATCTCACTCAGCAGATGCCCCAGACTGATGTCCGCATCCGGCTGATAACGCTCGAGCATCATCCGCACCAGACGCTGATAATGGCTGGTCGAAACAACGCCGATGGTCAGCAGAGCATCCCGCTCTTCGTTGTTCTTCAGTTTGTCATATCCCTCGATCAGCATGTCGAAGGTGTCATAATCACCCAGTGAAATGAGGGCAGAAATCAGCGGAGCCCGGTTCTCGCTGCTCTTCTGGTACAGTTTCTTCAACGGCCCAATCGCTGCATGGGGCTTGTGAGCCGTCAGGTAGGACAGCAGTTGAGAATCGCTGGAATTGCTTTCGATATTCGCCAGACAATAAGACGTCAGGACACGCTCCAGTTTCGGGTCATTGATCGAAGAGAGTTGCACGAACGCCTCGCGTCGGATCTTTGCATCCTCGTGTTTCAGGTGATCGAGCAGAATCCGCTGCAGTTCTGGATGACCGATCTGTGCGAGCGCCTTGAGGGCCTGAATCCGCACCTCGACCGAAGGACTCACCAGCAGTTGCTCGATCTGATCGCGCCATCGATTCTGTGGATGGGCAGAAATCGTTTTCATCGCCCGCTGGCGGACGTCGAGATTTTCTTCTTTCAACAGGGCGAGTACCTGATCCTGCATGCGAACATAAGGCGACATCAGCAGGCAGCGAATCGCCTCCTCGGCGGTTGATGAATCATCTGACGCGCGAGCCGCTTTTAGCAATGTCTCCTGAGCCAAGGGATGATCGATATAGCTGAGCGCGACATAGGCTGCGCTGCGAAACTTCGCATCCTTGTGACTGGCATATTCCAGCAGCATCGGCAGTTGCTGAACAGCCAGTCGTGTCCCTGCCAGTCGCATACCAGCCATCTTGGAATACGGATGCCCATCGCGAATCTCGTCAATGAGGTCATCATCGTTGGTCAACTCATACGCACTCGCGAGGACCTGCGTGGACGCCTCGCTGGCCCAACGGAAGAAGCGTGCCGTCCCGTCATTTGAATAACTGATCGCTTCGAAGCTTTTATCATCGGGAACAATGACTGCCAGTTCCGTGATCGCTTCGGGGAGGCCGAGGAATCGACCCTCGTCTCCGTACTCCTGCTTCCCGTGCTGCGCGATGGACTGCAAAAACGTGTTGCGAATCGACTGGTCAATGGGAACCGAATCCGATGCCCATTCAATCACCAATCGGGAAAGTCCGTGAGCCGACATCTCGTCAACGGTATCGACCAGCGCCGATAGCCCTACGCTCGTTGCTTCTCCATGAATGGTCATGAGCGCCAGGCAGTCTTTGGGACCAATTTTTTCCAGACGAACCTTCAGCATCGCATGGAAGAAATCATTCAGGTTGACTGTTTGAGTCTCCTTACCCATCGGCACCTTTACAGACAGTTCCGGGACATGATTGCCTTCATCGAGATCCTGAAAGACCAGCCACGTCGCGGCGAGCCCTTTTGCGGGCACGGTTACCTTCTCGGCGACTTCGAGCGCCTTCAAACTCGGATAGCTATCTCCGACATTGACCGAATAATTCGTCAATTGCGGATTGAGGGGTTTGTAGGCATGTGTCTTGCCATCTTCGTCCAGTTCCACTGCGCGACCATTCAATGTCATCGCGTCATTGGTCGGATTGACCAGAATCATCCGCACTGCGAAAACGCGAATCTGTTTCTGGTCGCCACCCAGGTAAGCTGTGACGAACCCGGGAGATTCAAAGACCAGCTGGACTCCCTTCGACTGCTCGACGAAAGGATATTTCTCAGCATCAATCCGCGCGAGCTCTTCTCGAATCTCGCGGTAACGCTTCAGGACATCGGTCAAACGCTTTTCGTCGACAATGCCATCAGCCGTCAGTTCGTTGATCGTCTTTTCTTCGACAGCTGTTTGTTCGTCTGTCGCTTCATCGGCGCGGGCAGGGAGCGTACCTGTGATCCAGAAACAGAGCAGAGCGCTTCCCAGCGCCAACCAACCGCGCATGACCCAAGTTTTTTGCATCGCCATCACCTGACTCTACGTTCGCTAACCCCGGAAATTCGCCGGTAAAATCTCCTTAACGCGTCGCCCCACCGCGATTCGTCATTATCACTCTGATGCGCATGAGCTGTCAATCCCCTCTTCGAGGTTCAACCCGTCAGGTTGATGAGAATCTGTATCGACCAGTCAAACCCTGAGTCTGCCCTGCCCTTTCGAACAAACTATTTCGGTCGACTTTGGCCTCTTTGCCCGACCTCGTTTTCTGTACGTGGTAGGTTTGTGTGTTCTCATCACCTCTCCGAAACCGACCACTCGAAAGGTCTCTTGCAATGAGCCTCTCTGTGACCTCCCTCCAACGCACGATCTTCACGTCTCTTTGCGGACTTGGCCTGGCTGCTTCCCAGGTTCAAGCAGAGTGCCCCTGCAATCGTGCAGCAGGGACTGATTCCATGGCTCCCGTGCCGATGTCTGCTGCTCCCATGTCAACCGTCCCGATGACACCTGGCCCGATGGGACCCTTCGCGACTGGTCAAATGAGACCAATGGCCACCATGCGACCGATCAATCCGATGGGGCCGACCAGTTTCTTCGGCATGCGACCTGTCCCGATGCAAAGTTACGATCAGGTGCAGGGCGTTGACCCCAACATCGTCGTCCCACAACCTGGCATGTTCCCGCCACAGCCGGCCGCCGCGATGCCTTATGTCACGCCACCATCGTCGAATGGCTTTCAGTACTTCCGCACGACTCGCATGATCCCGGCCAATAAGCCACCCCGAGTTGCGATGGTCGACATCTACACCGACCCCGCCAGCACCGTCCGCGTCTTCGACATCCACCCGTTCCGCGAACAGGACGAAGTCAAAGGCTACCACGACGTCAAGAACGCCAACCTCTGGGTCTTCGAAACAAAAACCCTCTACCCTGGCCTTCCTCACATCTACAAAGTCGTCTCGACCAATCCCGAAGGCATCGAAACCGTCAAGTTCGTTCGCCTCGTTCCGGGCCGAGTCGTTGACGTTGAGTTCTAAGATTGGATCCTTTCCTAATCTGGTCCTTCTCCCTCGGGGAGAAGGTGGCCGAGTCGAACCTTTGGCTCGCAATTCAACACAGTCGAGGTCGGATGAGGGAACTCTGAGGACCTCCAACCCGATCATCAGCCTCCAATGAGGGGGATGACTGGGGTCAGGCCTTCTTGCTGACCCCACTCGTACATGCACCGATTTCGTTCACCCGGCGGCGTTCTATTGATCTCACGGAGATCGGTATCAGCCGCCCAATCTCGACGCCACCTGCGTCATGCTTTGGAATCGTTGCCCCGGGAATGAGGACGTCCCGGGGCGACAAACTCTCGGGACACATTCGCATGATTTCTTTCTCGCTGATTGCTTCCTCGGCTCACGATGAGTTAAACTAGGTAATCCCGATCGTTTGGGGATGACTGCAGCCATCCAGGAGGGGCTCAGTTTACCGGAAGCAAAATTCGCCAGGAGGGGCAGCGAGAAGGAGATCTGAGATGTGGCGTCCTTTGTTGAGTGTTGCCGTCTGTGCAATCGGCGTATCGTTGGGAATGGGAAGCAGTGAAGTCAAAGCTGGCGGCTACTTATATTCGCCTTATGGATACAGCCCGTACGCGGCTCCTGTCTTCGCAGCACCTGTTCCTGTGGGCCTGTCTGCTCCGGTCGTAGCAACCTACTACGCACCCGCTCCCGTTTATGCAACGCCGGTCATCATGCCGGTCGAGCCCGTTCCTGTCATCGTTCCACAACCTTACGTCGTCCCGGCTGCTTATTACGTCGCCCCGCGTACCGCTGTGACCCGCGTCCATTACGGCCCGTTTGGTGGTGCTCGCGCCGTCACTCGATTCCGCTAAGTCATCACGGCCAGGCTGGGGTCAGGATCTTTTACTGCCTCCAGTCATCGTTTGTCGCAAGCTCACGATTTCGTGAGAGCAGACGATGAGCATTTCACCGCGAGAAGCTTAATTGGCAACAGGAGCAGGCGGCGGTTCTTTTAACCCCGCCTCGACTTCATTCAACAGTTGGTCCAGCCGAAACGGCTTGTAGAGCACTGATCTCAGGCCCATTTGCCTGGCTTTGACGATCGAGTGTGTCGGGTCATAGCCGAAACCTGTCATCAGGATGACTGAGAGTTCGGGTGTCTTCTCTTTGATCGTCTTGAAGACGTCAAAGCCTGTCATATCTGGAAGTCGGATATCGGCGATCACTGTGTCGTAAGAGAACCGACGACACATCAGTAAGGCTTCATCACCATTGTGAGCCGTCTCGACCTCGCAGCCATAACGTCCCAGCAGATCGTGTGCTGCTTTGCGAACCATCTCGTCATTATCAACAACCAGAATCCGCTTGCCTTTGAGTAATGGACGATCGCCTCGTGCTCCCGCAGCCGGGTTACCAAGCCGGGGCGCCAGCGTCTCGCCGACCTTGTGAATCTGCTGACGAATCTCTCTGGTGTGCATCAGGATTCGCTGCAGACGCTCGGCGACATTAGGCTCGTGTCCAATATAACGCTCGAGAATCCAGGCGGCGTCGTTGAGAATCTCATCAACCGGGCCTGCAACTTCCCGCAGGATCAGGCTGGTACTTTCGCTGGCCGTTGTCGCTTTTTCTGCCACAAGCAGGTCGAGTGTGTTCAGTGCGATCGCGACTTCGCGTCCGAATAGCTCCAGGAACTGCAGGTCGTCTTCCGAGAAGAACCCGGGCGTCGGGCTTTCGACGTTGAACGTCCCCAGAACTTTATCATGGAGAATCAGAGGCACGGTCAGCGAACTTCTCGCGCCTGGCGCGCCCGGCAGATACAACGGATCCGCTTCGGTGTCATCGCAGAGATAACTCTTGCCACTTGCTGCGACATATCCTGTCACACCGTTGCTCGCTGCATTCGCGTAAAGCGTCCGACCGACGGCATCAGGTCCCATGCCATAGGAGAGTAGAGGCATCAGTTCCTGGGTGCTCTTGTTGAGCAAGCGAACTTCCGCTGTATCGAACTTCAACAGGTCCAACGTGTAATGCAGGATCTTCTCTTTGAGCAGTTCCGTACGTTCTTCGACCGTCAGCTCGGTGATTTCTTCAGGAATCAGATCACCAAGTTCGAGACCGGCCTGATAGATCGCTGTCAGTTTTTGAGTCTGCAGAATTTCGTGCGACTGATCCGAGACGATCGCGAGCGCGAACCGACTCATCCCTGCTCCCGCTTCCTGCAGCGGCACAACTTGAACTCGATAATACTGCTTGTCGGAAATCTTCAGCGTCGCCGACGCCGAACAGCCTGAGGCCATGACGGTATGAATCGGGCAGGATTCATCGTCAATGATCTCGTAGGTTCCGCCAAAAATCTCGTAGAATTGACGGTTCAGAAAGACACTGATTTCTGGCGCAATCTGCCGGACATTCTCGGTATGCCACAGAATCGTCAGTTTCTCATCAAGGATGAACAATCCCTGAGGCAGCGACGAGAGGACCTGATCGATCAGCCCGACTGCAATCTGTTCACTGCGATTGCTCGTCAGATGCAAAACTCCGGCGAGCTCTTCCTGTCCGATCGCAGAAAGAATTTCAGCGACATTGACAGCGGGCACGAAACGCGCGAACGCCACACCATCCGTCCCTGGGACAGAATCCTGACGCAATTCGACGGCATCGCTGCCTGCGAGACGGACGCTTTGTCCGGGAATTAAGTAAGCCTTACCTGAAGTCACTCTACTGCTTTCCGCATGGAAGGGCCACATCTTCATTGCCCACGACGATTGTCGAGGCCGAACCCGTTCCTGTTCGTTGTTCGCCCGATCCTGGGCGGTGGTGCTCCTTGCGTCATTCGACGGACTCAGGTACAGCCGAGGCGAAGAAATTTACTTTCCTTCGACACAGGCTATTCCATTAATTTTAGTGTAGTCGAACTCCACGGGACAAGGGCGTGTTTGACGGATGAGAACTCTTTGACAAATTCAAACCCGTCGCGCAGGGGGCGGGACGTTATCCCATCCGTTTGACCGACGCCATGGAAATTTTCATTCCGGGACCTGTGTTGCAGGATTTTCCAGACGGTCTGAAGTGTCTGTCTATATAAATGCCTGCAGACCAATTCATCTTGGCAGGCATCTGTCAACAAGCGACAATCCTTCAAACAACTGTTAGACGCAGCTTCGCCTCGCTCAAAGACAATGCGACGGCTCACCCTCAGGTGGTTTCCCAAACTCGACCTCTTAACGTAAGGCTGACATCCATGGACGTTCCCACATCGACCATCTTCAACGCATCAACTTTTTCCCGCAGCATCGCCGCAATCGCCTTCAGCGGAGCGCTCTGGCTGCTCATCACCTCAACAACAACCGCCCAGAACACCTTCCCGGCGACGCCCAATACGCAAGCAACCCCACCCATCACCACGCTCGAAGCCGACGTCTTCCAGACTCTCGGCTCCTTTTCTGGTGCTCACCTTTACTCGACTTACATCGCCATCGGTTCCGTCGCTGACTGCTACGTCGGCCAGACCTACAAAGCTGATAAAGTCCAAAGCATGATGGCATCGATCGATAAAATCTGCATCACGCTCAAAACTCAATTGGAAAAAATTGAACCTAAACTCGCCGCTGCCCAGGATAAGAAATCGACACGCGAAATTATCGAAACCCTCGGTCTTCTCCAACTCGAAGCTCAGCAACTCTCCCAGTTCACCCGCTCCAATACCGAAGCCGACTTTCGCGCCTACGAGCAAACCCGCACCAACGTCTGGCCTAAAATCCAATCCATCCTCGGCCTGAAGTAACTCTCTTAGGCGAGCGGGGGATGTCAATCCCCTGTCCCCTGTGCTCCCTACTGCCAACGCCCTATCGAATACGCACAACACGATTATTTCATGCTGACCCGAGACCACAAAAAAAGCCCTGAGCAATTACTCAGGGCTTTTTTTTCAGGACGACGTGATATTGCTAAAAAACAGCGTCACTCTAGTACGATCAGTTGTTGTGGAACGACCTGCCTGGATTGATTCCAAATGATGCAGGTGTCAGGTTTGAATTCATACCAGTCCTGTGTCTTGTCGCCTCGGTGCTTCAGCAGGTGAGTGTCAGTCACCCAAGCCTGAGGCAGTTTTCCGAAGCGTTTGTCTCGTCCAAAGACAACTGGGCTTAGGTCTTCGAGTTACATGCGTTGCAGAAGGAGTCAATTTCTTGACCAACCTTTTCCTTCGCATAGCCATAGCGTTCCTGGATCTTGCCGGCGAGTTTCTCGCGATTACCGTTGATTTGCGTGAGCTCATCATCGGTCAGCTTTCCCCATTGCTTTTTGGCTTCACCCTTGACCTGTTTCCAGTTGCCTTCGACTTGATCCCAGTTCATAACGAACTCCATTTTCGATTAACGACTTTGGTGTGTCTCAAGATTCGATGTGTATGCAAAGTTGCTGATCGTCTTGTTGATGAGATGAATGATCGCAAAGGCGATGCCAATCATCATGACAACGCCCTTAGTCGTTGAATCAAAAGCAATTAAGACCATTTATCCAACTGGCCTATTTCTGGCCTATTTGTGTTGGAGTACAGCAAATGAGCGATGACCAAACGACTCCGTACGTTCATTGATCGCCATGATCGAAAGTCGCGCGAACAAACTCAGAACGTCATTCCACCGCTAAGCATCAAGCCCGATTCCAGCGAAAACACGTCGTCGGAATATCGAAACAGCATCTCGCGATCAAACACATACCCGACATCAAAGGTCAGCGTACTCTTCTCTCCCTCAAGCCTACACCCCAGCAGCGCCCGGTAATCGGCCATCTGCACCATCTCATCTCCGCCCGTCACTGTCGACTTGATCTGATACGCCTCCACGTGATACGCAAGGCCCATCGTCAACCAGAACTTCGTATACTCGGACTCATACAGACACGCCCCGATTTCAGGATGCGGATAAACCATGTGCAGATAAAAATCAGGACCCGGCGTCCACGTAAACCCCGCATGGGGCAGAACGATCGCATCGACTCGATCCCAGTAGAAAGCACCATAAACCAGATGCAGGTCTTCCGAGATCCGCATGATGTTGTAGAGATCGATGTCGAACATCCAGGCATCGGAATTCATGTTGGCCCGCATGTCAGCAGCAAACTGCGGAGTGACGCTGAACCCAAAACCGCCGTCTTTGTCTGCTGCAGCTCCGAACGCCACCGGAAAGGCAAATCGAAACACATTCGGCGGCAGTTCGGGGGTCCCTGGACCAGTCCACTCGCGATAACTGAAGAAGGGGAGCGTCGTCTGGTCAAGCGGCGCAAGAACTGTTGGATTGTTGCTGTCGATATCGTATCCCAGATCCAGTTCGAAGATCTGCAGACTTCCCCCGTTGTTCCCGTTTCTGTCTTTCACATCCGACGGGAAAATGAAGCGAAAGTCATCTCTCGTTATCCCTTGAAACACATCGGCGACTTCCGCATCCGGATTGTCGAGGGAGATCATCGGGCCAGCAATATCGGCTTCCGTCAGTGGGACGTCGACCATGCCCAAATCAGGGCTGGCGGTGAATGAGCCAGAGGCCTGTTCGACGGCCGGCTCATTGGGAAATTCAGCCACCGGAGGAACAGTCGATTGCAGAGCAGCATCGAAGCTTGAACTCGGCTGATATATCGTCTCCTGCGCAACAGAGATATTCACTCCGGCCATCATCAGCGCAGCAGTCAGTAACGCATGATGTCTCATGGAGAGCTCGAAGGAATTGAGAGAGGGGAGGGGAGGAGAGGGGGGAGTCTGGTCTCACACTGTCCCTTCTCCCTTGAGGGGAGAAGGTGTCAGCGCTTCGCTGACGGATGAGGGTGGGGGTGAGGCACTATTTGACCTGCAATTCAAGTAAAACATCACTTTTCGTAGGGTCCGCTGTGCGTACCATTCTTCAAGCAAAACTGATCTTAGAACCGGATCCCGCCACGTAGCATCAGGCCCGGATCTGTATCGAAGTCAGCGGTCGATTCCTGGCGTCGGAACTCTGCTTCACGGCCAAAGACGACACCAACTTCAACAAAGTGCGAAAGATAGCCATTATCGCCACGTAAACCGACGAACGCTCGCCAGTCTTCGAGTTGGATCTGATCCTGATAGTCCGTCGGGTCAATCGTGACCTGATAGGATTCGACATGATATTCAGCCCCGGCGTAGAACCAGGTAGGACCTGTAAACCAGTTTCCAACGAAGACATCAACGCGTGGATTCGGGAAGACCAGTCGCCATTCCCAGTGCTGATTCGGCGTCCAGATCAATCCCCCGTATGGCAGGATAATCTGATCAACGCGATCCCAGTAAAGTGCTCCGACGGTCCAGGTCAGATCCTGTGACTGCTGGAAGAACAACTTGATGTCTGCATCGAACATCCAGCCATCCGAGTTCAGATTCTCTTTGAAGTCTGAAGCGATCTGTGGCTTGAATCCGAGTTGAGCTGTCCACGGACCATGCTTGGGAGTCGTCAGTTCGACACCCGTCGCGAATCGAAAAACGTTCGGCGGCAGGTTCGGAGCCCCTGGACCACTCCACTCGCGATAATTGAACTCAGGCGAAATTTTCCAGATGTAACCCTGGCCACCCTGAGTGACGTAGTCCTTGATGATATCCAGTTCAAAGACAGCCATATCGCCGGTATCAACGCCATTGCTCTCCGTGCCAGATCCGAAGATATAGCCCGCTTCAATACGGTCCGTCCATCCGAATCGATACGGCTGTGCCCCGTTCAGTCCATAGCTCGCCATCGGTGCACCGCCGTAAGGTCCGTATGGGCTGGCAGCCGAAAGCGGGTTCTGCGTCATGAACGGATCATACGTCGGCGCAGTCGGCTGAGCGTAAAACGAGTTCATTCCATTTGAGGGATAAGGCTGCCCCATCGGCGGCTGATAAGCCGTCGGAGTCGCTGTGAAACCAGGCCCCATGCTGTCTGCATAAATCTGATCAGACATGCCATTCCCGCCACCGGGAAAGAATGGATCGGCTGACTGCCCGCGAATAGCAACTTCGAACGGACTGGTGGTCGGGTAGATCGTCTGTCGTGTCTCAGGAGCCGCTGCCAGAGTGGTGGCAGCGATCAGGCAAAACAAGGTTGTCACGGCGGTGATCCTGATCGAGAAATGTACCCGACGTCCTGGTTTACTCCTCATGAGTGGCACCATTGGGTCGGTCGGATGTGGCGCCCATCACATGACATAGTCCTGCCTGGGCATCAACAAGGTGCGGGAATATCCAGAAATCTCAGAATTTCGTCAACATCAACTCAAGTTCCTGGCCCGTCCTGCCGACAGCCCGCCGTTTTCGCCCGGCAATATAAGCGTTTTGTATGTTGTAAGTTCTACAACATACCGCACAGATCTTCACATCCCACACGCCGCCTCTTGTTGATCTCCTGCTTCTCCAATAAAAGCTCGACAAATTCTCAACTATACCCGCCTTACAGTCGATTTTAGTGATAACCGTAAGAACCGGTAGAACCGGCAAACTTTACCTACCTTGAATCACACGTCTCTCTCAACTCACCCGTAGCGACACTATCAACCTGCATATCACCCGCCCGGTCAGCCTTGGGCAGCGGTATGTTTCAGAGTCTGTTTGTTGCTGGAGCCCTCCATGAACGTACCATTCAGATCACTTCTGACTGTCTTGGCGCTTTCGACCTCTGCGTACCTCTTAACCGCAGCATCCAAGGTCGGGGCTCAGGAAGAAGGACGCGTGAAGATGAATCAGTCGTCGCCGACGACTGGCACTCCGCACGTCATCGGAACCCCTTATGAGGACGGAGGTTCAGCCAGAATAGGCTCCTCCGGCTCAGCGAAAGTCGGTTCATCCGGCTCTGCCAGGGTCGGTTCGCCGTCCCCTGCTCCTGCTGAAGAAGGATCAGCCATGATCGGAGGATACTCCGGTCGTGCCACCGTTGGTGGATCTGCTCCATACACTTCTGCCAACGTCGGAGGCGGCAACGGTTCCGCATCCGCGTCGGTCAACGTCCCTCAAAGCTGGTACGTTCCACCCTCTGCGGTCAACCAGGATACCTATCCAGGGATCGGGTACCGGACCACAGAAGATCCGTTCGAGTACAAGCTTCGCCTCGACAAACGCGTCGGGGGCCTGCAAGGCTATGAGAACGGCTACACGAACCTGGGTGCCTTCCTCCCATTCGGGAATGGAGATAACAGCCTGTGGTTCGCCGATATCCGTGCCATGATCACCGATAACGGAAAAGCTGGTGCCAACCTCGGCTTCGGTCACCGTTATTACATGGACGAACTCGACGCCGTTCAGGGCTTCTCGTTCTGGTACGACTATGATGACGGCCATCGTGGCGATGCAAACAGCCAGATCGGTCTGTCTTACTCTCTCTACACTCGCTACTGGCGAATCAACGCGAACGGTTACATCGTCACCAGCGAAGACAACCAGATCGTTTCCTCAGGAATCTTTGGCAGCCCGTTCTACGTCAACGACAACATCGGTCTCAACCGCCTGAACACTCAGGAAACGGCTTACAGCGGTGGAGAAGTTGAAATCGGCGGCCCAATGCCATTACTTGGTCGATACGGCGTCGATGCCTACGTCGGCGTTTACGGTCTGACTGCTCAAGGTGGCGAAGACGCCATCGGGGTGAAAGGTCGCTTCGAAGCTCAAATCAACGAAGACCTGACCATCAGCGGTACTGCCACTCAAGACCGCGTCTTCGACAACAACTACCAGCTCGGTATCATTTACACCTTCCCCAAGAACTTCACACCCAGCCGCTGGTTCCGTCAGCGTAAAGTCTACGAAGCCATGGCTCTGGCTGACCGCCGCGATTACCGCGTCAAAGTCGACCAGACTCAGTTCACTACCACCGAACTGCTGATCAATCCAGCAGACGGAGATCCATTCCGCGTCGCACACATCATTCCACCAGAAGGTGTCGGCCAAGGTGTCATCCCAGGCGGATCAGGTCGCATCGAAGATCCATTCGTCTCTTTGGCATCCTATAACAATCAAACTCCAGACATCCGTGATCAATTCGACATCATCATGGTCAGCCAGCCAAACGCTGGTGATCCAGGTGTCAACCTGACTTCCGGGATTACGATTTTCCAGAACCAACGCCTCCTCAGCAACAATGGCCTGACCAACCTGATCGAATCAACCGTCGGGACCTTCGCGCTGCCTGATACCGGCTTTGGATTCGGAATCACACCAATCCTCACCAATGCTTTCGAAGACGCCAACAACAACGGCGTCCTCAACCCAACCGAAGACCTCGACCTTGATGGGGTCGTCGCACGCGGTGAAGACCGCAACGAAAACGGCGCCCTTGATCTAGGTGAAGACGTCAACGGTAACGGTCTGCTCGACCTTCACCGCGCTGTGGTCGTCATCGATCCAAGCCGCACTGTCCTTCAGAACTCACTCACCGAAGTTCGTGGCTTCGTCATTGATGGCTCGAACGCAGGAACAGCCTTCCCAGGCGGTGAACTCAACGACGGAATCGTCTCTCACCGTGATCCAAACGGCGACGGTATCCTCAATGATAACGAGCGTATCACTGGCTTCCTGATTCACGATAACACGATCCGGAACGTCAAAGACGGAATCAACCTCGCTACTCAAGGAACCATCCACGAAGACGTCGACTTCGACGGCCGACTCGATACGGTCAACGAAGACCTCGACGGTGATAACAAGCTCGACCTTGTCGATGAAGACACCAACGGCAATACACTCCTTGATGTCGGCGAAGACCTCGACGGCGATGGCAACCTTGATGTGATGGAAGACGTGGATCTCGATGGAAACCTCGATATCGTCGAAGACCTCAACGCAGACACTATCCTCGACATCGGTACCGAAGGGATCATCCAGAACAACATCATCATCGGAAACAACTTCCAGTCAAACCGTGGTATCCTGATCGATCACTCGATTGAGTCGCTTCTCCTGCGAGTTGCCAACAATCAGGTCGGCGGCTTCCGTGGTGAAGACGCCAACGGCAACGGGATTCTCGATGCCGGTGAAGACAACAACGGTGACGGACTGCTCGATAGCGGGATTGGTGTCGAAATCATCAACACCGCCGACGGCACACGCTCGAACATCTTCGCCAACAACCTCACGGGCACAAACCCCGACTATGCAAACTACGGTATCTTCAACAACACCCTCTGGCGTAGCGAAGACATCGATGGCGATGGTCGTCTCGACAGCGACGAAGACACCAACAACAACGGTATCCTCGATGGTGCAGAAGACGTCGACGGCGACGGTCGCCTGGATGTCGACGAAGACCGCGATGCTAACGGCCTGATCGATCTCATCTCCAACGGCAGCGGTATGCGTCTGGTCACTCAGAACTTGACTGGTGACGATGCTGGATTTTTTGTTGACTTCGTCGGGAACGACGCCTCGAACTCACGCGATGAACTCGGAGCTGGACTCAGTGTCCTCTCGACGGGAACTCAGGCGACCTTCGAGTTCGACTTCTTCACCGGCAACCAGTTTAATAACAACCTCGGTGACGGTGCTCTCATCGTCGCTGATAACCCAGGAACCGTCCGCTTCAACACGATCATCTCGGGCAACGAATTCATCGGAAACGGTTACTTCGTCGACGACCGCGATGGCGACGGAGCAACCGATGGTGTCGACGATGTCAATCTGGCCAATACCCAGGATATCGATGGTGACGGAGCCCCAGGTGGTGATGGTCTCCGCATCGTCTCAACCGGTGCAGGTTCGGAAGTCTTCATCGCCGGGATCGGTGATACGACTTCGACGAACTCCAACATCTTCTCTGGCAACCGCGATGATGGTCTTCAACTCGATGCCACCGACTCGGCGATTCTCTCCGAGTTCGGAGTCAGCGGCACCATCTTCATCTTCAACAACACGTTTAACAACAACGGCGATGACGGGATGTTCGTCAACCTCGACAACGCCGAAACCAACATCTCCTTCGGTCTGGCAACAGATAACACCCTCGGAAACAGCTTCACGAACAACGGGACCGAGTCTGACCTCGGAAACGGTCTGACACTCTACGGTCAGAACAACTCTGTGATCAACGGGGGCATCTATGGCAACACCTTCACTGCCAACGCAGGAACCGGTTTGTACATTGGTCTCGAATCAGGTTCGATCCTCGGAGCAGATTACCAGATTGTGGAAAACACGATGACCCTCAACGGTCTCGATGGCTTCCAGCTAAATATGGATAATGCCTCCTCCGATGGTCTGCTCCTCGCTCTCAACGACGCCTCTGGCAACGGCCGTAACGGGATGAACTTCCTCATGCAGGATTCAACCCTCACGGATTACACCATCATCGGAAACACCATCAACAACAACGGCAATCTTACGGTTCCAGGTCCTGGTGGTTTCACGATCGATCTCGCCTTCACTGGGACTTTCACTGCCGCTCAAACAGCTGCCTTCCAGAATGCAGCTGCTCGCTGGGCTGAAATCATCATCGGCGACCTGCCAGATGTTGATATCGGAGGCGGAACAATCATTGATGACGTTCTCATCTCTGCCGAAGTCGTCGACATCGACGGCCCAGGTGGTATCCTCGGACAAGCAGGACCAACAGCTGTCCGTGCTGATGGAACCTTCATCCCGTTCCAGGGACAGATGCAGTTCGATTCAGCTGATCTGGCAGAACTCGAAGCCAGCGGTCAACTGACGGACGTCATCCTCCACGAAATGGGCCACGTCCTCGGACTGGGCACGATCTGGGATCTCAAAGGTCTGCTTCAGAACCCAAGTAACGGAGACGGTGTCACTGATACCCGCTTCACAGGTCCTAATGCAGCAGCTCAATACAATGCCATCTTTGGAGTTGCAGGAACGAGTACACCTGTTGAAAACTCTGGTGGACCTGGAACTGCAGACGGCCACTGGCGTGAAGCCACTCTCGACAACGAACTCATGACCGGCTTCCTGAACGCTGGTGTCAACCCGATCAGCCGAATCACTGTCGGTCAGTGGGAAGACCTTGGGTATGTTGTCGACTACACCGCTGCGGATCCTTACGCTGCTCCACTCGTCGGTGGTGCAGGTGCCCGTACCATCAACATGAACCGGTTCGAAGATTACGCAGGACCTGTCACCCAGACAGCCACCCTGAACAACTTCTTCGTCTCACCTGCTCTAGTTCCAGATCCAGGTAGTGTTGGAAACGGTATCCACTTCGATCAGACCAACGGTGTTGCAACGGGTGCAATCCTTCAGAACACCATCGATGGCAACGCAGAATATGGTATCAGTACCAACCTGCATGGAACCGCGAACTTCACGCTTAATCAGTTCCAGGCCAATCAAATTACCAACAATGAATTGGGTGGTATCAATGTGATCGCAGATGACACGACGATTTACAACGATACTGTCTTTACAGGGAATACTGTCTCAAACAACGGCGGGATCGGTTACCACATTGATGCTAATAACGACGCTGTCATCAACCTCACTGTCGGCGGCACATTCACAAGCACATTCAGCGGCAATGCTGACGCAGGAATCGGCTTAGAATTCGAAGACAACACGATTGGTAACATCGATATCAGCAACGTGATCGTTCAGAACACGATTGATATTGGAGCGACCACGAATTTCAACGGTGATGGAATCGCCATCATCGCTCGTGATGCCGCAAACGTGGATGATATTCAGATCGGTAACCCAACACTCACCAATACGCAGTTGATTGGCAATGCTGGAGCAGGGGTTTACATCGCCGGCTTTAATACAGCACAGGTCAATAACTTCGTGATTGAGAACGCCATCTTCCGTAACAACGTCGACTACGGTATCCGTACCGAACGCAACGGATCTGCCTCGTTCACAAACGAAGTCATCCGCAACATCCTCGCAGATGGAAACGGAGTCGGTATCAGTCTGGTGGCACGCAACGCCGACGTCACTGATGATTACCTCCTGACCAACATCCTGATCCAGAACAGCGGAACGAACGGCCTGGAAGGACGTGTCGAAGCCGACGCCAACATGTCGATCGACTTCGGTCTGCCAGCTGCTGGCCAAGCCTATACGTTCCGCAGTCTTAACAACGGAAACGACGGTATCAACCTGTCGCAGCGAATTAACGATCCTGCCTCAGACGATCCTCTCATCTTTAACAACACACCGTGGAATAACATCCTGGTTGCCAACAACGGTGGAGATGGTATCGAAATCTCAGCCAACCATGATCTCGACATCGGGATCGTGGGAGGAAACGTCGACATCATCGATAACGATGGCAACGGTATCTTAGTCACAGAACATCCTAACAACCTCCCGACGCAACTCTCGATTCTCAATGTCACCGATACCCTGATCTCCGGAAACGGAATCTTCGGGGTCAACATTGACAACTTCAACCAGCTCGGAACCTTCTCCGGCAACGAAATCTCAGACAACGGCATCGAAACCGGCGGCGACGATCCTCTCACTGGTGGTGGAGTTGCCCTCAACGGAGTGGGTAATAGCGATGCCAGCCGAATGCTGTTCGAGGACAACCTCGTCATCAATAACGGTGGCAAAGGATTCGACGTCAGTGATAGCTTCGTCACCATTGACTCGAACGCGATCTACAACAACTCTTGGGATGGTATCGAGTACACCGGCACCAACTCACGAATTGGTACAGATGGCTGGATGGTTGTCGAAAACAACCTCATTGAGTCGAACGGCGGACGTGGTGTCGATGTAATGGTCTCCGGCCTTGGAACAGTTTCTCAGGTGGATATCAATAACAACGATATCATCAACAACGAAGGTGAAGGCGTCTATGTCGTCCTCTCTTCGGAAGCACAAGATCAGGATGGACCGACTCCTGTCGGTCCGGATGACAACACCGATGCTTCTCACGGATTCACTTTGGGGACAAGCCTGATCAACAATCCTGTCCTGGTCTTTAACATGGATAACAACCTGGTCTCGAACAACGGTCTGGGAAGTAACTTCTCAGGGACGGGTCTGGTGATTCGGGTTGGTACCACAGGTCTAGGATTCAACGAACCAGTCGTCGGCAATCCATGGGAAGACAACGATGGATTTGTCAGCGACGGAACTTTCGCTGGAGGACTTGCTAGCCAGGGAATGTTGACGGGACGTGGCGGGGTAGTTGCCTCGATCACCAACAACACATTCTCCGGAAACTTCGGGTCGGATGTTTACTTTGAATCGTTCGCCTCGACAGTCGATCCTGTGACGACAGCGGGGGCTTGGACAAATCAGAACGACAACCCACCTAACCCAGCGAACGACCAGTTTGATATCACGGCCTATCAGCGTGATGCTCTGTCCCGCTTTGATCTGAACTTCACTGGGAACACAGGAACGACGGCTGACGTCAACAATGTAGGAGCCTTCTACGACAACGACGAATCAGTCTTCAAGTCTCGTACCAACGGACAGACTCCTGGTGGTCCATTCACCGATGGAACAAGACGTCGAAACGCTCAACGTCTTGCTTCCAACGATCCACCTTGGACATCATTGCCACCGGTTCAGGATACAGGCGATCCCGATGCTGATAACTCTGCAGGATTCCTGTTCCCTGGCGTTGGTCCTTCGACCTTCCGTATCACCGGAGCATCAAACACAGCTGGTTTCAGCAGTGGATTCGCCTTCGGTGCCATCAACTACAACAACGGTTTGACAGCTGGCGAACTCGACTTCCAATGGGACGTCATTCCCTAGTCTGACTCTGATCTGAAAACCGCCGCCGTCAGCCTCCAGCTGACGGCGGCTTTTTTTATGACTTCCTCACCAACCACTTTCCTGAGCTTCCAACGGATCACTCTGACGATTAGCAATGGACCAGACCTTCCCCGGGAACATGATCCCGTCGTGTGACGAATCCCGGCAAACAAGATTCACTTCAACGTGACACAAAAATAAAAACCGCCGCCAGCCTCAAGCTGACGGCGGTTTTCTTATTGCGCCAATGACATCTTCTCGGATCATCCCGATTTCACGCCAACAAATCCTTCACCGCATCCCGCTCTGCAATCAGCTCATCCAACGTCGCTTTGATTTTGGCCTGGGCGAACTCGTTGTGTTGCTGATCCTGGATAATGCTCCAGGTCGTCCCATTGGAGGTCAGCGGGAATCCGAAGATCATCCCCTTCGGAATGCCATAGCTGCCATCGGAACAGACCGCGGCAGAGAAGGATTCTCCTTTCGCGGTTGGTCGGACAACGCTCTTGACGGTATCCAGAGCCGCATTGGCAGCAGACGCAGCCGAAGACGCGCCACGGGCTTCAATGACCGCAGCTCCGCGTTTTTGAACCGTCGAAATGAAGTCACCTTGCAGCCAGGCATGGTCCTTGATGACTTCAGTGACAGGCGAGCCGTTGATGGTCGCGTGGTAGAAGTCCGGGTATTGAGTCGCGGAGTGATTGCCCCAGATGTTGATGTTTTTGACAGACGCGATTGGCGTCCCAGCCTTAATGGCCAGTTGGCTGACCGCGCGATTCTGGTCGAGACGGGTCATCGCATACCAGCGATCCGCTGGGATCTCGGGAGCCGAGTTCATCGCGATCAGGCAGTTGGTGTTGCAGGGGTTACCAACAACCAGAATGCGGACATCCTTAGCGGCAGCAGCCTGGATTGCTTTCCCGGTGCTGGTGAAAATCGGCCCGTTGATACGGACCAGGTCGCCACGCTCCATCCCCGCTTTACGAGGCACCGAACCGACGCAGAGAACCCAGTTGCAGCCCGCAAACGCAGCTTCGAGGTTATCCGAACCGAACTTTTCGACGCCAGCCAGCGTTGGGAACGCACAGTCGTCGAGTTCCATGTGAACGCCATCAAGGGCTTTCATGGCCTGTGGCAGTTCGATCAGATGCAGAATGACCGGCTGCTCTGGTCCGAAGACTTCGCCCGACGCGAGACGGAAAATCAGTGCATATCCAATCTGACCGGCGGCTCCGGTCACAGCAACACGAATAGGGGCTGGCATTTTCGAGAATCCTTTGGAGAAAAAGTGTGGCTCAACAGCCTTCATTATGAACGCTCAGGCCCAAAGACGCAAAGCAATGGCAGCTTGCCAGTCGAAGCATTTCGAGACTCAAGCAGCAGGCGGATGGTCGACGACCTGAAACGACTGCTGAATTTCAAGCGGAATCCGGACCGGCCGGTTCTTGGTGATGTCGATCATGATCCAGTTTGTCGACGCCGTCAGAAGCAGCGCGCCATCAGAGACTCTTTTGACCATGTACCTGCGAGTCGATGAAATCTTCAGCATGTCCGCGATCCAGGTCGTGAGGATGATCTCATCCCCTTCGAACGCCTGCTGGTGATATTCGATAACGTGAGTCTTCGAGACCCAGGTGACGCCAAGTTCACGGTAACGTTTCGTCGACCAGCCTTGAGCAGCCGAGTGAGCAAGCGCCGCGTCCTGCATCCATTGGACATAGACGACATTGTTGACGTGGCGATTCGGGTCAAGGTGAAAGGAGTCGACGCGGATTGGGTATTCAAAGACGGCGGGCATGGTGGAAGCCAGGAATTTGTGTTGGGTGCATGCAGTGATCTTGCGAGCCGATCGTAGCGAACCTATCTGGCGGTGGCGAGATGAGCATGATCAACTTCACGGAATGCCTCCCCCCGGAAGGATGAGGCTCCGTCCGAGCCGCTGTCCCGCGTTGCAACGCTTCACCAACATGTCGACTTCAATGACTCTGCTGAACCTCTTCGAATGGCATAAGCAGGGTCTCGGCTGTCTTCCCTAGAACGGTTTGCCCGGGCCTTCCGGGAAGAGCATACTGACGCTCGTGCGGTCGTGGATCGAGCGGATCGCACTCGCGAACAAATTCGCGACCGAGACGACTTCGATCTTACTGTTCGGATCGCAGCTGATCGGCTCGATTGTATCCGTGACGAACAGGCGGCTGATCAACGAGTCTTGAATCTTCTCTGCTGATCCTGGAGCCAGCGCGGCATGCGAAACGGCTGCATAAATCGACTTCGCGCCGCGCTGCTTCAAGGCGTTGGCCATGGAGATCAGCGTACCACCCGAAATGGTGAAGTCATCGACGATGAGGGCGTTCTTGCCGTCGACTTCTCCGATGACCTCGAAGATCTCAGCGGACTCCGAGTGATCCTTGCGATGCTTATTTCCGATGACGACGGGCGCGTTCAGAATCTTCGCGTACGCGGCTGCCCCTTTGGCAAAGCCAACATCCGGCGCACAGACGACGACATCATCAATGCCATGTTTGCGAACAGCATTGCAGATGACATAACGACCATAAAGGTGATCGACAGGGACGCGGAAGAAGCCTTGAATCTGCGGCGAGTGAAGATCCATCATCAGACAGCGATCAGCCCCTGCAGCTTCGATCGCATCCGCGCAGACACGGGCACGGATCGAAACGCGTGGCTCGTCCTTCTTATCTCCCTTGGCATAGCTGAAGTAGGGAATGACCGCAGTGACATTCTGAGCAGAAGCGCGTTTGAGGGCATCGATCCAGAACAGGAGTTCGACAAAGTTGTCGTTCACCGGATGATGCACACCCTGCACGATGTAGCAGTCTTTTCCGCGGACGTTTTCGAGGATCCGCGTAAAGACGTTGCCATCAGAGAAGGTAAGTGTCTCTGTCGGAGTCAGAGGAGTTCCCAGTTCCGCAGCGATTTCAGCAGCCAGACGAGGGTTGGCAGTCCCGTGGAGAATGGCCAGATCGCCCTGAGGAGCCTGGAAAGGAAACAGACGCGGGCCAGTGTGAGGCGTGATCACGATGAGCCTTGAAGGAAAAGAGCAGCAATGAACGATCGCGAAGCCAGTTCGGCTCCGCGTCAAAACTCCATGATAGCGGTGCTGGCAGTTGGGACAATCTTGACCGCAATCGGTCTGATAAAATCGGTAAAAAGGTAAAACGCCTCGTTTCGCGCTATCAGACGACTCGTCACCCCGCTGCAAGTCGAAGAGGAGCAGCTTGAGCCAGATTTGAGGTTTGTGGATTAATTGCCCAAAAAATCTCAAGAGCTGGATTGCGTGTGTAATTTCTGCCCATTATAGTGAGTCGAGTTGGATCTGTTTCGCTTGCAGTTCACTTCAAGGATGGCCCTTTCTTCTGGCTGATGATTGGCCTCGATGACAGCCGCTCCGTTTATTTCTGGGGAATTCCGACGCACGGTCGACGACCGTTTCCGTCTGACCATTCCCGATGAATTTGCGGACGATGTGATCGATGAAGAGGGGAACTCGATTCTGGTCAAGGAAAGACACGGATGTCTGAGTTTGTGGCGCGCATCGACTTGGCAGAAACGCATGGACGACGGCCTCACGCTCCTCAAGCAAAAGATTCACTCTGGTCGCATGGACCAACGCTGGAACGACGTGCAGCAGCTGGGACGCTTGCTGTCCACTCGTCAGACGACCGTCAAACTGGCACAGAAATCACGCCTGTTGCTTCCCGACAGTTTTCGGGATCTGCTGGCGCTTCCCGAGTCGAGGGAAGTAGTGCTGGTCGGAGCGGTCATTTGTCTCGAAATCTGGTCTCCCGAGGCCTGGCTCGAAACGCTCAAACAAGAAATGCCCAAGTTTACGAACTTGTTCGACGATCTGACGAATTGATCGCCCGGGCTTTATGGAGCCTGGCTACTCAGGATTATGTCGACGCGATGAGCGCCTGTAGCATGCATCCGTCGGAAATCTCTAAACACAGTGTTCTTGCCATACAAAGTGTCTTTCAGGAGAGCTCATCAGGAGTGTAAGAGGCGTGCGACTCACTCAGTCATCACCATCCCGATCCCCTGAATCCCCACGGATGGAAGTCGCGGCACGGATGCCACCGTTTTTTACACTCCTGATGGCACCTGAAATCTCGTCGTTCGGAATTCGTCGGAAGCAAGCCTCGGCGATCTTCTTTTTTGCTATTGTCGCGATCAAAATGTTTTGATCGTTGCTTTTATTTCAGCGCCCGCCAGACAAATGGCTCGTCTGTTTTAAAACGAATGATGTCGCCATCAAGCGTGTATTCGCCAGCGATGTAAATGGCGTGAGGACTGGAGAGATACCAGGTCGATTCTCCGGGAGTTGACGGATCAAGCGAGATGAACATCACCTTGAAGTCGTCATTCCGAAATCGCCAGCCGATGCTCGGCGCATGTCGCATCACGAACCCTTGCTTGCCGCCATACATCTTTCCGAGAACTGGATCATGGTAGTAATCGTTCGTTGTGCCAACTCTGACGTTGAGCGCATTGAGGCGCTTCGCATATTCCGTACATTCCCTTGCGAAATGCTGGCAGGTCCACCGGTAGTCGATCGAAGGAATGATGACAATGACGGTGACAAGACAAAGAACGGCAATCGAAATATAGGACGCTGCAGCACGCAGCCCCTTAGACTTCAAAAGCTGAAGTGTGGCCACTGCGATGATTACCACAAGGCAAATCAACAATCCGGCATAAGAGAGGACTGACGGTGAAAGAAGTGCCCTGGCATTTCTCGTCGCGATCCTTGCCGACATATCCGCTTCGATTCCGATCAGATCCCCAGGAGCGATTTTCTCCGGCAGCGAGAAATCCAACTTACGCCAATCCGCCAGCACACTTGGGATGGTCTGCAGGTGAATGGGGATGGCCGGGAAATAGATGACGAGCGATGCCAAGCTGATTAGAAGTATTACGACGAGGAAATTTCGCCTATGCATTCAATGTCTCACTAGAGTTACAGGACATTCCAGTGAACGGCATTGAGAATCGCTTGGATCAAATAGATGCCAAGTGATGATTATTTACTTGGCAGCAGCCAACAGCACCTCTTCCGCCACAGCAATCGTCATCGCGATATCCTCATCGGTATGCAACGCGGAGACAAATAACGCCTCAAACTGGCTGCACGGCAGATACACGCCTCGGTTGAGCATGCCGTGGAAGAATTGGGAGAAGAGTTTCGTGTCGTTGTTTTTCGAGACAGCGTAACTCGTGACCGGGTTGCTGTTGAAAAAAAGCGTAAGCATACTGCCGACCTGGGCAATCTGGTGCGGAATGTTGGCAGAAGCGGCTGCGCCGGCCAGACCATCCGCGAGGCGTTTGGAAACCTCCGCCAGTCTGGGGTACGGATTCTGCTGCTTGATGAGTTCCAGCATTGCAATGCCGCAGCTCATCGCAACGGGATTTCCCGACAGCGTCCCCGCCTGATAAACAGGGCCAACCGGCGAGACCGTTTCCATGATCTGCTTACGACCGCCGTACGCGCCGACCGGCATGCCGCCGCCGATGATTTTGCCGAGCGTCGTCATATCGGGCTTGATGCCGAAGAGTTCCTGGGCACCGCCACGTGCAACCCGAAAGCCAGTCATGACTTCGTCGAAGATAAGCACTGTGCCGTGCTTGTCGCAGAGTTGGCGCAACGCGCTGAGGAAGTCGGGCGTCGGAATGACACAGCCCATATTGCCGACCACTGGCTCCAGGATGACCGCTGCGATCTTGTCGCCGACGGAGGCGAAAGTCTCTTGGAGTTGGGCGACGTCATTGTATTCGAGGACGAGCGTATCCTTCGTGGCTCCTTCGGGGATGCCGGGAGAAGAAGGCGTTCCCAGCGTCAACGCCCCGCTCCCTGCCTGGACGAGCAGACTGTCAACGTGACCGTGGTAACAGCCTGCGAACTTGATGATCTGATCGCGTCCGGTGAACCCACGGGCGACCCGCAGAGCGCTCATTGTCGCTTCGGTCCCACTATTGACCATCCGCACCATCTCGATCGAAGGGACGGCTTCGATAATGAGTTCCGCCATGCGCGTTTCGAGCGTGGTCGGAGCGCCAAAGCTCGTCGCATGCTGTAGGCCATCTTCGATCGCCTCGAGCAGCTTGAAATGCCGATGTCCGAAGATGTGCGGCCCCCAGGAGCCGATGTAGTCGATGTACTTGTTCCCATCGATATCAAACAGGTACGCCCCTTCGCCACGCTCCATAAAGACCGGCGTCCCACCAACCCCGCCAAACGCCCGAGCAGGGCTGTTCACACCTCCCGGAATGACCTTCTTGGCCCGGTCAAAGGCAATCTGACTATTGGGACGATGACTGCAATCAGGAAACGACATCGCGAGGCTTTCTTTGGAAGTCACTGGTGATGATTTCAGTCTAGCGTTTCTGAAGAGAGACTGGAACACAGAGCCCGCGGAGGGGAGCAGAGGTCGCTGAATGAAACTAATGCTCAAATCCTGAAAAATAAACCACGGATGAACACAGATAGACACAGATCAGAGAGATAATGAAGAACACCAATCACTCGAAATCTCATGGTTCAAAAACGACGACACATGTCTTTCTCATCTGCGTCTATCTGAGTTTATCTGCGGTTCCCACTCTTAAATCCGTGTCAATTCGTGTTCATCCGTGGTTCAATTTCGTCACTCAAACAGCCTTTGCTGACGCGGTCGATCCGGTACGCGGAATCGGCTGGTCTCCAACGGCGGGAGGTTTTGAAATCCGAGTTTCTTGTGGAACAGCTGGAACATCGTGTTGATCTGGTCAGCGATTTGGCCTGTCCCGCGCATTCGTTCGCCCCAGTTCGAACTATACAGCTCACCTGACCGCGTGCTGCGGATGCGCGAAAGGACCCGTTCTGCTTTGAGTGGTTCCGCTCGTTCCAGCCAGTCAAGAAAGACCGGTTCGACGGTCAACGGCAACCGCAGGAGCACATAACGGGCATCGGTCGCGCCGGCGTCTTTGGCAGCCGTGAGAACGTCGGCGATCTCGTGATCGGTCAGTCCGGGAACGATGGGGGCCATCATCACGCGAACAGGCACCCCCGCCTGGCTGAGTTCACGCACGGCACGCAGACGAGCAGCAGGAATACTCGTCCGCGGTTCCATCGTGCGGGCGAGATCCGGGTCGAGTGTCGTGATCGAGATGCTCACGTGCACGAGGTTCATCGTCGCCATCTTTGACAGCAGATCCAGATCCCGCACAACTAGAGCGTTCTTCGTGATGATCGTCACCGGCTGTCGAAAATCTCGGGCGACTTCGAGGCAGGCTCGCGTCAAACGAAAGTCGCGCTCGGCTGGCTGGTAACAATCGGTGATGCCGGAAAAGCAGATCGCTTCTGACTGCCAGGACTTTCGAGACAGGAACTCGCGAAAGAGCAGCGCAGCATCATGTTTGACGTAAATCTTCGTCTCGAAATCAATCCCGGCACTGTGGCCCAGGTATTCGTGAGATGGGCGGGCATAACAGTAACTGCAGCCGTGGGCACAACCGCGGTACGGGTTCAGCGAGAAATTGAACGGGACATCGGGGGAATCGTTCTTCGTGACGACGGTGCGGGAGGTGTCGTCAAGGTATTCGATTTTGCGGTGGCTGATCGCGTGCAGATACTCCTCGTCCCACTCGAGATGCTCAAAATCGAGCGTCGAATGGATCTTGTCAAACCGATTGGGAGGATCGATGCCTGCTCCGTGTCGCATGCCTTTTTCCATGAATTGCCAGAATATCTCACACTATCAAATTATACACCCGTACACTTCTTTGTCAAGATCTTTTTTCTCTCTGCGAAGTTGATGACGTGTCTCTCCCCTCTGCTCACCCGCGTCATTACCATGACCATGCAATCTTGATGGGCAACACAGTAGAGAGCGATTCCGCAATGCTTCAAGTTTACCAGGTGATGAAAGATGGGCACTGGGAAGTCACCAGCGAACTGCCTGATCGCGTTGAAGAGCGGGAAGTCGATTGTGCCCTGATCTGGGTCGATGTCCTCGAACCGACGGAAAAGGTGATCCGGGAAATCTCGGTGTGGGTCGGGCATGATCCTCGCCTGATGATGCTCAGCCTGTCCGAAAACGAGCCGACGGGCATCGCGCGGGAAGCAGAATTCACACATATTTATATGCAGGCGATCCGTCCAGGCGAGCCGCCGAATTTTGTGGAGTACTGCCCGATTTCGATCAACTGTTCGGGCCGTGTTGTTATCACGTTGCATCCTGGCCCGCTGGTGTCGATCCAAATGGTGCAGGAAGTTCTGCCCAAGATCGCCAAGCAAATCGGACGTTATGGCCCCGGGCATCTGCTGTTTTACCTGTTCGACAAGATGATCGATCGTTGCGTGCTGGTGGCGAAGTCATTCGAAGAGCGACTCGATATTCTCGAAGATCGCTCGATGTCGACGGAACGAGAAAACCGCCTGCTGGAAGATCTCTCTGATGTACGTCGTGAGGTCGTCGTTCTGTGGCGAAACTGCGTCACCCAGCGGGAAGTCTTGATCGAGCTGTGCGAAGAGGAGTTTGATTTTCTTTCCGAAGAAAGTGTTCAACGACTCGAACGGGTCCGCGATCACATGAGTTCGACCCTGCAGATGGTCGAACTTCTGAGAGGCATGATCAACGAAGTCCGCGAAAACTACCGCACGACGCTGAACATGCAGAGTTCCGAAGCGACCAAGAAGCTGACCGTGTTCGCGGGGGTTCTGCTCCCCATGTCGACCATCGCCGCCCTCTACGGCATGAACGTCCCTCTCTGGCCCAATCCCAATGAGCCCGCGACGTTCTGGCAAATCCTCACGTTGATGGGGACCGTCGCCGCCGTCCAGATGTACTTTTTCTGGCGATTGAAGTGGCTATAAAACCACGCACACCCATTCCACCGCGAACCTGAAACCTGCTCGCTGGTCAGTCTACGCTGACTGTGATATACATGGAGAACCATCCAGCCCGGATGGCGAAACAGGCAGACGCACGGGACTTAAAATCCCGGG
This sequence comes from Lacunimicrobium album, assembly GCF_052161635.1. Classification (GTDB taxonomy): domain Bacteria; phylum Planctomycetota; class Planctomycetia; order Planctomycetales; family Planctomycetaceae; genus SXPC01. Next base: position 184,705 of record NZ_CP197413.1, on the reverse strand, counting down.
ACCGTAACAGGTCGTGCGGGTTCGATTCCCGCTCCGGGCATTCCTTCAGACATGTCTACGAATCTGCTTTCGCTCGCTGTGTGCTTTATGAGCGAGCATGCTTTTCATTTCCAGGCTTTGGATCTGGTTTTTATCGATCACGTACACCTCGACTCTGGTAACGTCGGCTCTATGATGGACGGGTGGCCGTTTTCTCTTTTGGACTCGAATCGGGTAACGACGCTTGCAGCGGTTTACGGAACTTTATCAGGCGCTGGATGAGACGACGAAGACCAGTCGTAAGCTGGCTGCGCTGACGGAGTATTTTCAAAACGCTGCTCCAGAGGATGCGATCTGGGCGATCTATTTTTTGAACGGGAGCAAGCTGTCTCGCGTGATCAAAACGAGCCATCTGCGGGCCTGGGCCTGCGAAGCGGCTCGGGTGTCGGACTGGATATTTGACGAATGTTATGAGATTGTCGGGGACTTGGCGGAAACGATCGCGTTGTTACTGCCTGCCGGTGAAGTCGGCTATCAGAAGCCTCTGCATGAATTGGTCGAAGAGGTGATCAAGCCGCTGAAGGCCGATACGGAGTATGTGCAGAAGCAGGTGCTGCTGGAGTTGTGGTCTCAGATGACCAGTCCACAGCGGTTTCTGCTCAATAAGCTGCTGACGGGCGCGTTTCGAGTCGGGGTGTCAGCGAAGCTGGTAACGCGCGGGCTCGCGGAGGCGCATGGGTTATCGCCGAAGATTGTCGCGCATCGCTTGATGGGGGAGTGGAAGCCGACGGTGGCGTTTTATGAGTCGATTATTTCAAAGGATGGGGGCGAAGGGGAGCTGTCGCGGCCTTATCCATTTTGTCTGGCGCATCCTCTTCAGGCTGATCCTGCTACGATCGGGAGTCCGAGTGACTGGCATGCAGAATGGAAGTGGGACGGGATTCGCACGCAGATCATCAAGCGGAATGATAAAGTCTTTCTGTGGTCTCGCGGCGAGGAGTTGATCAACCCCCAGTTTCCGGAATTGGCGAAGGCGTGTGAGGTGCTGACGAATGGGACCGTGCTCGATGGAGAGGTCTTGATCTGGAAGGGGGATCGCCCGTCGCCGTTTGCAGATCTGCAGCAGCGGTTAAATCGGAAGACGGTTTCAGCACGTCTGCAGAAGGCGCTGCCTGTGAGGTTCATCGCCTTCGATCAAATTGAGAATGACTATGAGGATCTGCGAGCTGTCCCGTTTGTAGAACGGCGGAAGATTCTGGAAGCGACGCTCAAGTCGCTGGGGAAAGCGAGTGTGTCGAAAACCGCGCAGCCGAGTTTGACGTTGTTTCCTGAGCTGGAAGAAGAGGACGATCATCAGATCCTGCAGCTCGCGAAATCGATAGATTTCTCCACCTGGGAAGAACTCGCGGAGATTCGTCAGACGAGTCGCGAGCATGGGGTTGAGGGGGTCATGCTCAAGCAGGTTCAGAGCACGTACGAAGTCGGACGGGTGACGGGAAGCTGGTGGAAGTGGAAGATTGAGCCGTACACGATTGATGCGGTCATGATTTATGCGCAGCGGGGGAGCGGGCGTCGGGCGTCGTTGTATTCAGACTATACGTTTGCGGTGTGGGACAACGGAGAGCTGGTGCCGTTCGCGAAGGCGTATTCCGGGTTGACGGATGAGGAAATGAGACGCGTCGACCGGTTCGTGCGTGAGCATACCGTTGCAAAGTTCGGCCCCGTGCGTCACGTCGAGCCGACGCTGGTGTTTGAGCTGGCGTTTGAGAATGTGCAGCTGTCGAACCGGCATAAGTCAGGAATCGCGGTGCGGTTTCCTCGCATGGCGAGGTGGAGGACGGATAAGACGCCGGAGCAGGCGGATACGCTGGAGTCGGTCAAGAAGATGATTCTGTCGGCGGCGGAGACGCAGACATGAAAACGAGAGCCCGTAATTCGAAATTCGCGGTATTGAGTTCTGCGGCGTCATCCACCGCAAGCAGTCATTCGCCGATCCAGACAGCCGTTATCGAGAGTTGGTTCCATGAGCGGGAGTGGGAACCATTTGAGTTTCAGCGCGATGTGTGGCGGGAGTATTTAGCGGGACGCTCGGGGTTGTTGCATGCGACGACGGGGACTGGGAAGACGTATGCGGCGTGGTTGGGGCCGGTGATTGAGTGGTTGAATGAAAATGAAGAGGAGAAGCCATCGAAGGATGCACCGCCGTTGACGGTGTTGTGGATTACCCCCTTGCGGGCACTGGCGGCGGACACGGCGGCTGCGCTGAAAAAGCCATTGGACGAGTTGGGGATTGGATGGACGCTGGAGACGCGGACGGGAGATACGTCGTCGTCCGTGAAGGCGAAGCAGAGGAAGAAGCTGCCGACGGCTCTGGTCACGACGCCGGAGAGTCTGACGCATTTATTGACGCGGGTGGAGGCGCGCGAGATCTTTGCGAATCTGAAGTGTGTCATCGTCGATGAGTGGCATGAGCTGCTGGGGAGTAAACGTGGGGTGCAAACGGAGCTGGGGTTGGCCCGGCTGAAGACGTTTGCACCGCAGTTGCGCGTGTGGGGATTGTCAGCGACACTGGGGAATCTCGATGTCGCGATGCAGACGTTGCTGGGTAACGATCACGATCATGGCCACATTGTCTCCGGAGACGTCGCCAAAGAGTATCGTCTGCACTCATTCTTGCCGGAGCATATGGAGCAGCTGCCATGGGCCGGGCATATTGGCCTCAAGTTGCTGCCGCAGATCCTGGCCCAGCTGGACAAGGGTGGAACGGCACTCGTGTTTGCGAATACGCGGAATCAAACAGAGATCTGGTATCAGGCGATTCTCCACGCCCGGCCGGAGTGGGCGGGGGAGATCGCGATTCATCATGGGTCACTGGATCAATCGGTACGCGGGTGGGTCGAGGAGGGACTCAAGGCGGGGACGCTGCGGTGTGTCGTGTGTACGTCGAGCCTGGATCTGGGGGTCGATTTCAGTCCCGTCGATCGTGTGTTTCAGATTGGGAGTCCAAAGGGAGTCGCGAGGCTGATGCAACGTGCAGGGCGGAGTGGACACCGACCCGGCGAAGTCTCCGATGTGTATTGTGTGCCGACGCATGCGTTTGAACTCGTTGAAGTCGCAGCGGCTCGTGAGGCGATTGAAGCCCGAGCGATTGAACCGCGAGTTCCCTATGAGAAACCTCTGGATGTGTTGGCCCAGCATGCGATCAGCATGGCGCTTGCGGGTGGATATCGCGAGCAGGATCTGTTCGAGGAAGTCCGGATGACGTATGCCTACCGGAATCTCACGCGGGATGAGTGGGAATGGATTCTCGACTTCATAACGCGTGGCGGGCCGACGCTGAGGGCGTACCCCGACTATCAGAAGGTGCGGATCGATGAGGATAGGCGGTATCTCCTCGATGACAAAGTGAAGGCACGTCGGCATCGCATGACGATCGGGACGATTTCGAGCGATGCGTCGATCGTCGTGCAGTATCTCAAAGGTGGAAGGCTGGGGACCGTTGAGGAATCGTTCATCTCAAAGATCAATATCGGCGATACGTTCAGCTTTGCCGGCAAGCAGCTGCAGCTGGTGCAGGTCCGGGACATGAAAGCCTATGTGAGAAAGGCAACGAAGCGCCCGAATACGCTCCCGCGGTGGATGGGGGGACGGATGCCCTTTTCGACGGAGCTGGCGCATGCGGTTCGCGTTAAGCTACAGCAGGCGAAAGCAGGTCTGTTCGAGGGCTCGGAAATGAAAGCCGTTAAGGAGATCCTGCAGTTGCAGGAAGCCTGGTCCGTCGTGCCGGCGGAAAATGAACTGCTTGTCGAGCAGATGAAGTCACGCGACGGGTATCATCTGTTTTTCTATCCCTTCGGCGGGCGGCTGGTGCATGAGGGGTTGTCGGCACTTATTGCGTATCGGATCAGTCAGTCGATTCCTATCTCGTTTACCTTCTCGATCAATGACTATGGATTCGAGCTGCTGTCGCGCGACGAGATTCCTTTCGAGCGATGCTTGGAGCGTGGGCTATTCGCGACAGAGAATCTGGATGAAGACACGATGTCGAGTATGAACGCCGCGGAGATGGCGAGGCGGCATTTTCGAGACATCGCGCGGATCGCGGGCTTAATCTTTGTCGGCTTTCCCGGACAGAATAAGACCGCCAAGCAGCTGCAGGCGTCGAGCGGGTTGATCTATGATGTGTTCCAGAACTACGACCCGAAGAATTTGTTACTCAAGCAGGCGCAACGGGAAGTCCTCGAACGACAATTGGAGCGAACACGGATGCTCGCGACTTTGGAAAAAATGCAGTCGCATGACCTGGTGATCACGTCCCCGCCCCGATTTACGCCGTTCGCGTTTCCGTTGATGGTAGACCGATTGCGAGGGAAGTTGACGTCAGAGCAGTTATCAGCGCGGATTGAGAAGATGCAGTTGTGGACGCAGAAGGAAGAAGTTTCGCCGCGACGGGGGCGGAAGAAAGAGAGTTGAACCACGGATGAACACAGATAAAAGAGATTCAGCACGGATGAGTTTCATGACGCACGGAGGTGACGAGATGATTGAGAATCATGTCGAGGGACATGTGGTCGAGGTTTGCGGGTGTTCGCTGGAGTTGCTACCCGGACGTGCGATTTATTGGGGTGATGCAGGGGCTTTGATTGTCTCCGATCTGCATTGGGGGAAAGAAGCGACGTTTCGGCATTTCGGATTGGCACTGCCGGATTGTCTGGGAGAGGACCTCACACGGCTATCGATGTTGATTGAAAGGACAGGAGCGACTCGGGTTTTGATCCTGGGGGATCTGGTGCATGGGAAGCATGTCAATGAAGAGGGGACACTGCAAAAGATTGATGCCTGGCGAGCAAACCACGCGACAGTGAGCTTGCAGTTGGTATTAGGGAATCATGATCGCAAGGTGATGCGCGGATTTGAAACCCGTTGGGGGATCGATGTGCATGATGAACTGGATGAAGGGCCGTTTCGGTTCCAGCATCATCCGGAGGCGGTGAGGGGGCGGTATGTGGTCGCGGGGCATTTGCATCCGAAGTTTCGGTTAAGTGCACCGGGGTTGGGGAATCATGTGATGCCTGGGTTTTTGTTTTCAAAAGAGCATGCCGTACTGCCGGCGTTCTCGGCGTTTATTGACCATCAGGTCATGCGACCGAACTTGACGGACCGGGTGTACGTGATTGCGGAGGGGCGTGTGATTGAGGTGTCGGCGGCAGCAAGGAAAGTGTGAGTGCGTTAAAGTGTTCAACGCTCGGTCGGCCATAGTGCAGCCGACTATTCAATGGGAGTAGTGATCTGGAACTCACGTTTCCAGTTGGCTTCGTGGATCGGATAAGTGCGGGTCAGGATCGTTTCATCGGAGAGTTGTTGGGGTTGGCTGGTGGCGTGAGCTTGTTGCCAGCTGGATTGTTCGAGCGGGGACAGACGCTGGCTGACTTTTCCGTTCGGAGAAGAACGGCGGACGACGCGTCCGTTATCGAACTGGCTGACGATAACGGGGACGCCGACGGTGAGGAGTCGTCGGGCAATAAGTTCGTAACTGGCGGTTGCGAACTGTTCTTTCAATTCGGACAGATCCAGGCGGGATGCGCGGGCGGCCGTTGAGAAGACCGGTTCGGGGAGCAAGAGACGGGTGCCGATCTCGCTGGCGATCTGTTCGCGGATGCCGGAATCGATGGCGGTTTCTGTGGCGTCGATCTTGAGTTCAAAGCTGAAGATTTCACCAAGTTCATGCGCGACCGACCATTGAAGACGTTCTGCGCGGTCATCCTGTTTGACGAAGATCGTCGAGCGCCCTCGCAATAATTTATGTCGCGCGCGTCCGGCCTGATCGTTGTCGATGATGACATCAATTCGGAGTCGTTTCGCGATTTCGAGGGCATCGAAGGGAGGTTGGTCCAGTTCCGCACGCATTAGCAGGCGCGAAACGAGGTGATCGACTTCTTCGAGTTGGACGCTCATGTCAATCTGGGGAAGCCAGTCAAGGGTTACGGATTGCGGGTCATCTAATGAACGTAGCGTATCGGCAAGCTGGCGAAAAGTCGCGTCTGGTAACGTCTCAGACTGACAAAAACGATTGTCGTATCTGTGATCGGGCATGGCTGAAAGCAGGGATTTGCCGACGTAAATCGTTGCATGACCAGAGGATCGTCGGACGAAAACTAATAGAGCCGCGTGAACAGGATGTCTCAAACACGCATTTGCCCTCTACACAGGAAGTTGACTCAACCGCTTGATGAGCGTCGTTGAGATCGGGCAACGTCTCTTTGTCCACAACGATCTCGACACTGGCTTTCACGACGGGATTCACGAGCGATTATGCAATCACACGAAGCTTCACCAACGAACGATTCTTCCTGTTCCATGGCTGGACACACATTGCAACTCTCTCACCCTGGTTTCCTTCGCGTGGTGGCGTTTGCAGCGTGTGCACTGGTCGCCGGGATCGGACTGACGGTCGCCCTGCAGCGTCAGGCTGAGCAGTCGTTCCAGGGAGTTCTCGAAGCCAAGCCTTACGAGCTGACGGCTGACGATCAACTTCTCATCAGCAAGGTTCACAAGAAAACCGGCAGCGCGATTCGCAAAGGTGAAGTCGTTGTGACGCTGGCTGATGACGGGATTCGTGAAGAGCTCGCTAAACTTGGTCTGCAGATTACTGCTCTCAAAGGGGAATGCGAACAACTGACGGCTCAGGCGGAGCTGGAAATTGGTTCTTCGAAGCGCACGATTGATCAGCAGATCTACTCGGCCCAGATGCAACTGGCAGAGTATCAGCAGGCTGTTTATGCCGCTGAAGTGACCGCGATGGCCTGGGAGCAGGTTCTCAAGAAAGACGATCAGCAGCGCTTCGCCTCGAACTCGTTGAGCATGGTACCTGATGTCACCCTGCGACAGATCTCTCCTGAAGAATGGCTGGCCGATAAAAATCCCGAACAGGAAACGATCCTCACGATGCTGAAATATGCATCGACGATGAACTCACTGGAAGTCTCCAAGACGCAAGTTTCGCTGTGTGAGACTCGACTGGCGCAACTGGATGCCGAAGTCCAACAGGCTAAGCAGCTCGTGTTTCAAGCTCTCGGAATTGCCAATAAGCAGGCTCAACTGGAGCAACTGGAAGCACGACGCATTGAACTCGAATCGACGCTGGGAAATCCTGAGCTGACCTCTCCGGTCAATGGCCTGATGGGGGATTGTTTCGTCAAAGCCAGACAGGCTGCTCACCCAGGACAGACACTCGTTTCAATCTATGACCTCGATCAGATGACGATTGATGCTCAGATTGACACGACCGAGATTGGCAACTTCGCGACAGGTCAGAAAGTGACTCTGATCTTCCCGGGGAACTTTGAATCGAATGGCCGGGTGCGTGAAATCGCTCGCGTGGCGAGCAATTCCGGCAAGGCTGCGACACCTGTCGAGAAGACGTATGTGAATGTCGTCATCGAGCCTCATGGTGCTCATTGGCCGGAAGTTCCGCTGGGTTCGGTCGTGAAGATTCGAGTTGAGTAGTCAGGCGAAGAGAGTTCACCACGAAGACTAGAATCGCTCCAAGGTTCACAAAGATTTGAAAGCGGATTTGGTGCGGTTCGCGGACTCACCAGCACCCTACGTTTCCGCTGGAGTCGAACTGCTTATCGGGGGCGAATGATTGCCTAGCGCCCACCCTCATCCGCCCTTCGGGCACCTACTCCCCTCAAGGGAGAAGGGACACAGATGCAGCTCACCGCAAGGGAAAAGGGACAGGGATGCGGTCGTGGAATTCGCGGAACCAGAGTTCTAGCATCAGCAGGTTCCAGAGACGGTAGGCGTGGTCGGCTTTGCTGGTGGTGTGTTCGTCGACCATTTTTCGGATGACGTCTTCGCGGAACATCCCTCGGTTGATGGCAGTCGGAGAGAGCAGGACGTCTCGCAGGAAAGGCTGCAGTGGTCCTCGAAACCAGGGGCCGATGGGAACGCCGAAGCCCATCTTGCCGCGGTTTTGAATGGAGACAGGGAGAAGGTCGGAGAAGGTTTGTTTGAGAATTGATTTGCCGAGATGATCCTGGCGCTTGAGTTCGATTGGCATGCGGGCTGCGAGTTCTGCGACTTTGACATCGAGGAACGGGCAGCGGGCTTCGAGGCCGCAGGACATGCTCGCGATATCGACTTTGGTCATGATGTCGCAGGGGAGATACGTCAGAGTGTCGACGCAGGTGATCTGGGTGACGTAGTCACGGGTACTGGCGAACTTGATCGCGTCTTCGAGGAATGAGACGGCTTCAAAGCCATTGAGTTGGGCCAGGAATTCCGGGCGGTAGAGTTCGCGCCGTGGTTCATCAGGAAAGACGCCGACCCAGTTGAGATAGCGTTTTAATGGCGTCTCGGCCATGCGTTCGAGGAAGCGTCTGCCACGTCGGACGATGGTTCCGGGTTTTGTCGAGAGGGGGAGGAAGGAAGATGCTTTCGCGAGTCCCTGTCGGATGCTAAGTGGGAGCGAGTCAATGCGCTGGGCGAGTTCGACGGCTCGATAACGGCCATAGCCTGCGAAGAGTTCGTCGCCACCATCGCCGGAGAGGGCGACCGTGACTTCCTGTCTGGTCACGCGAGAGAGATACATCGTCGGGATGGCGGAACTGTCGGAGAAGGGTTCGTCGTAGTGCCACATCAGGTCGGGCATCATCGAGATGGCATCGGGGGTGACTTCGTACTCGTGATGATGCGTGCCGAGACGCTGGGCGGCTTCGCGTGCGAAATGTGTTTCGTCGTAGTCCTTGTCGGAGAAGCCAATCGAGAACGTGTGAATTGGGTGGGGAGAGAGGGACTGCATCAGGCCCGAGGTGATTGTCGAATCGATCCCGCCCGAGAGGAAGGCGCCGATGGGGACATCGCTGCGCATGCGCAATCTCACCGCGTCTGTGAGGGTTTCACGCAGTTCGGCTTTCCACTCCTCGGGCTGACGACGGCGGTACTGGTCTGCTTCGTTGTATGGTGGGCTCCAGTAGCGCTCGACTTCAATGCGATTCGGAGAAATCAGGGCGTAATGCCCCGGTGCGAGTTTCGAATAGCCTTTGAAGATCGAGTGGGGATGTGGGACGTACTGGTACGTCAAATAGAGATCGATCGCGACGGGATCGACCTCTCGCGGGACGCCGGGGACTTGCAGCAGGGCTTTGAGTTCGCTGCCAAAGATGAGGCGACCGGGTTGGTTGTTGGATGATGTTTCGTAGCGGTAGTGAAGAGGCTTCTTGCCGAGGGGGTCGCGGGCGAGGAAGAGTTCCCGCGTCTTCTCGTTCCAGATTGCGAAGGCGAACATGCCACGCAGGAAGTTGAGGCACTTGGGGCCATATTCTTCGTAGAGATGGATGATGACTTCGGTATCGGAGTGAGTCTTGAATTTGTGGCCGCGGGCTTCGAGGTCAGGGCGGAGTTCCTGGTAGTTATAAATCTCGCCGTTGAAGACAATCCAGACAGTGCCGTCTTCATTGGAGAGAGGCTGGTGTCCAGATCCGAGGTCGATAATCGACAGTCTTCGATGGCCGAGAGCAACGCCACTTTGTGGTAGGTGAGTGTGATAGAAGCCTTCATCATCAGGACCGCGATGCGAGATGGCATCGGTCATCGCTTTTAGCGTTGAGTCGGAAACGGCGAGTTTCTCGTCAAACCAGACTGCTCCTGCAATGCCGCACATTCGTTGGGTTAGCTTTCCTGCAAGCGACGGTAAAGAGTCTCGTATTCTGAAATCATACGCGTCAGAGAGTGTTCGGTGTGTATCTGATCTTTGGATGCTGCACCGAAACGGGCAGCGGTCTCGGGTTCTTGAATCAGTTTGTTAGTGAACTGCGCAAAACCGACTCCATCGCCGAGTTTGACGACGTAGCCGTTTGTGTCATGTGTAATGAGTTCTCGGTTAGCCGGGATGTCGCTGACTACAACAGGAAGCCCTGTCGCCATGGCTTCGAGGAGGCTGTTGGACATCCCTTCAAACTCACTGCCGAGCCAGAAGCAATTGGCGGCGGCGAGTATTCCGGGGACGTTCGGCTGGTGTCCCAGGAAACGTACGAAGTTGGAACATTCAAGACGCTCGGCTTTGAGTTCGAGTTCGCTGCGAAGAGGGCCATCGCCGACGATCAGCAGGTGGGCGCGGGGATCGATCTGGCGCAGGACCTGAATGGCCCAGAGGAGGTCTGGGAGTCGTTTTTGCGGCGCAAGACGCCCTGCGTAGACGATGAGCCAGGCATCATCGGGGAGATTGTATTTCGCGAGAAGTTCGCGACGGGCGTCGACTTTCGAGACAGTCTCGTCGAGCGGGATTGCGTTTTTGATGACAGAGAGCTTGTCAGCGGGAACACCAAGGTCGCGGTAAAAGTTGGTGACGCTGACGGAGTTGCCGACGAGAGCATCAGTCTTGGCAATAAGTCTGCGGTCGAGCCACTTCTGCCAGCCAGCTTTCCAGACATCGACACAGCGTTCGCTGACAACGATGCGATGTCGGCGTTTTTTCGGTGAGACAAGGCGGACGTAGGCATTGGCAGCAAATAGCCAGCTGTGAACGATGTCGGGTTGAAAGGCGTTGATCTCGCGTTTGAGTCTCTGCATGGAGAGCGGATCGAATTTCCAGCGTTTCTGCAGGTTGATGATCGGGATGCCGGCTGCTTCGATGTCGGTCGCGTAGTGTCCTTTGCGGGTCAGCGTGACGACGCGGATGTCGTACTGATCACGTGGCAGGCCGGTCGACAGGATCGCGAATTGTTTCTCCGCGCCTGACTGATCCAGAGTTGGAATCACCTGCAGAATCTTCATCACGTTCCTGATTGATCTTTCGTGCGGATGTTGGCTTTCGAGCCGTAACGGGACGGTTTATGATTGAGATGTGTGAAGAGGAGATGATTCTTGCCAGACGACTGACCACATAGTTGGAAATCTGTCGGTACCTATCGCTCACCCTCATCCGCCCTTCGGGCACCTTCTCCCCTCAAGGGAGAAGGGACGAGACACGGCTCCCCTCAAGGGAGAAGGGACGGGTTCTGACATGAAGATTAACAGTGTTGCGGGCGTTCTCCTAGAGATGTGTGGGCGTCGATTTCGAGGAGAATATTACGATGCAGGTGCAAATCGGTCAGACGCGACTGCAGTTGATGCAGGGGGACCTGACGAAAGTTGCGGTCGATGCCATCGTCAACGCCGCCAATACCCGGCTGGCGGGTGGAGCAGGCGTGGATGGGGCAATTCACCGGGTTGGAGGGCCGAGCATCATGGCGGATACAAAAGCAAAGTATCCGCAGGGGTGTCCGACGGGACAGGCAGTCATTTCGACAGCGGGAGACCTGCCTGCAAAGTTTGTCATTCACACTGTTGGACCGATCTGGCAGGGAGGGCTGCATCAGGAAGCAGCGATGCTCGCAGCGGCTTATCGAAACAGTTTGAAAATCGCTGTTGAGTATGAGTGTCAGTCGGTCGCGTTTCCGGCGATCAGTACCGGCGTGTATGGGTATCCCCAGGATCAGGCGGCGGAGGTGTCGTTGAAGACGATTGTCGAATTTCTGGATCGCGAGAATCGGCCAGCGGAAGTGAAGATCGTGTTGTTTGGGGACGGGATTTATGGAGCGTTTGCGAGGGTGCTGGAAGAGATGACGGGGGCGGCGTGAAGAGACAGATGAAAGTGTTAATGAAATTTGCAGAGTTCCCTCATCCGTCAGCGAAGCGCTGACACCTTCTCCCCGGGGGAGAAGGAACAGAATAGAGTCTCCCCGGGGGAGAAGGGACAGGAAAGATAGATGAAGACAGAGATCAAGCCTGCTTCGATGCAACTGCCGCATGAGTGTCTCTTGAAAGCTCGGTTGATGAGTTTTCGGGATGACGATGGGTATCTGCATCATGTTCGTTATTGGAAGCCGCAGCGACTGCACCAGGGGACGGTGTTGTTACTGCATGGGATTCAATCGCATGGGGGCTGGTATGGGTATTCCTGTCAGAGGCTGGCGGAGGCGGGGTTTGAAGTCGTGTTTCCTGATCGTCGAGGGAGCGGGTTGAATCGACAAGACCGTGGGCATGCGAATTCCGTCAAAGAGTTGCAGAGGGATCTGTTCGCGCATTTGGATTTCGTTCGAGGCGAGTTTCCGCTGACGGAGGGAACACCGTTACCGCCCTTGTTCCTCGGTGGAATCAGTTGGGGTGGAAGACTGGCGGTCGCGACGGCGCTTGACTGGAACAGGAATGCGACAAAGGCGAAGAGTCCTTATTCGGAACTCGCGGGACTGGCGCTGTTGTATCCAGGGATCCACAGTCATTTTCAACCGACGCGAATGCAGCGTCTGCTGTTGTCCATCTTCGCGCGGGACATCCTGGGATATGCGAAGCGTGACATTCCGACGAACACCCCGGAATTGTTTACACGCACGCCGGAGTTTGTGAAGTGGCTGTCGAATGATCGTGAAATGCTGCGACAGGCCTCGATTTCATTTTTTCGGATCAGCCAGGAACTTGCCGAACGAACAAGTCAACAGAATCTCGAACTCAAGCTGCCTGTCCTCTTGATGTTGGCGGATGAGGATGAAATCATAGACAATGATCGAACACGTCAATGGTACGAAGCTCTTTGCGTAGCTGACAAGCAACTGGTCAGCTATCCGGGAACCCGTCATACACTCGAGTTTGAACCGACGCGCGATCAGTTCATTGCAGATCTGATTAACTGGTTGCGAACTCACTCACCGACAAACACAAAGGCAGTCTCATGAGCATCATCGCGAACCCGCTACGATATTCTCGGTTGGGTCGGATCTTTGCCGGGGCTGCTTTGATGTCGCTGTGGCTGATCCCTGCAGTCGCTGAAGCTCAGTTCGGTGGGCCTGCTCCCGCGCCAGCGGCGAACATCGACCCCGCCAAGCTGAAGTATCCCGACATGCCGACGACGGCGGTTGCACTCAATCCTCAGCAGACCGTCTATCTCGATAAAACGAACAAGCGACTTTACCTGAAGACCATTGTCTGCCTGCGTGACGGCATGCTCGAACTGTTCCTGTGTAAGAAGAACTCGAAGGAACACGAATCGATCCTCTCCGTCGACAGCACGGCGTTCGCCTTCCATGGAGGTCTTCTGGCCGCTGGAGCAGAAGCAGGCCGACCGGTCCAATATGAGCCTCAGTTCGTTCCTCCTCAAGGTGAGATTGTCGAAATCAAAGTTTCCTACCTTGATCCGAAAACTGGGGAGAAGAAAGAAGCTGATGCGAAATCGTGGATGAGAACTTCGACTCGTCGATATTTCGGGACGGATCTGAAGGCGCTTCCTGCCGGCATGAAAATTCCAGAAGGTGGTGACCTTGTTTTCGATGATCGCAATCATCAGCTTCTTTCCTACGGAGTTATGACTGACGATCAACTGAAAGCCAACCTCGCTCTTTCCAATGACAAGACATTCCAGGATGCCATCAAGGAACTGCATCAGCAGTCACAGCCTAAGGATTTCACCGCAGACTTTGTCTTCGCGGGCAGTGGGTTCTTTGTTGATCCTGATACCAAAGAGCGATTTTATCTCGGCGAAGGTGGTGAACTGGTCTGTGTCGCGAACTTCTCTGCTGCCACGATTGACATTGCCGAGTTGAGCTCTGCCACCAATGCCAGCCTGTCCTACGAAGCCAAATCGGAAGCCATCCCTGCGGAAGGCACGGCGATCCTCGTTGAGTTGATTCCGACAGGTAAAAAGAAAGTCGCCAAGCCCGAAGCTGGCCAACCGAACGACGACAAACCAGCCGGTTCTTTACCTGCACCTGTGCAGCCCAATCCAGTTCCACCCACTGCTACGCCGACTGTGATCAAAAAACCTTCCGGCAACTGAAACAATGCTGACCGAGTCATCCATGACGGTCCTCTTTCTCATGAACTCTCGTGGATGCCGTTAAACTCGGTACGCCTGTCATCGTCGCTAACGTCGCCACCGTTCCCAATGAGGGAATACCACCCAACTGCTGATTCTGACAGTCTTTGTGCTGAAATCGGGTTATTGTTATCGCTTGTTGGAGTAGACCCGATTGATTTCCATCAGGGACTTTGTCCCGTTGCTTGATGCTTTTGGTCAACGTTTTTAAGCGTTTCAACTGCTTTGCTCCCGCGCTGATCGTCATCACCAACAAAATCGTCTGGAATTCTGCGTCACTCAGAAAAACGCGAACTAATCTTTCACGTCGGCGCACTCCGTCGGCAGGCGATTCAACCCGCCTTCATTCGAAACGACGTGAAAGATGATTGTCATGCAGCGACTCATAAAACGATCCCAACAACGCGAAAACCGCCTCGGTGCGGCACTCGTCGAGATGGCTGTCGTCATGCCGGTCTTCGGCATCTTTATGGCGGGTGTGGTGGAGTTTGGTCACGTCTATATGACGATCAACACACTGAACGCAACAGCTCGTAAGGCAGCCCGTTACGGTGTCGCAGACGGTATCACGACGGCACAAGTCCGGACATTGGCTCAGGATACGATCAAGAAAGCATTCTCAACAGCAAACGTCACGATCGATATCAAGAACGCCTCTGTCTTCGATGCTGCGAATTTTGACGCGAGCAAGGTCAACTACTCCACGCTGCCAGACGCCACCTTAGACACCATGGAACCTCGCGATTTGTTTCTGGTGAGGATCACAGTTCCCTATGACCAGGTCGCGCTTCTTCCTCCCTTCTGGGCGAAGAACCTGACTCTTTCTGGTCAGTCTGCCCAGCGTCATGAATAAATGTTCCTCCAAGTCTGAAAGTATGCGGAACACACCATGAAGGTCGTTCGAAAAAATCATTCCCAGCGACTCATGTCACGACGCGTTCGTTCGTCACAGCCTCAAGACCGTCGCGGGGCGGCTCTGGTTGAATTTGCAGTAATCGCCCCGGTCATTCTGTGCTTGATCCTGGGCGTCGTTGAAATGGGAAATGCGCTCGATGTGTCCAACAAACTGACGTCTGCCATCCGCGAAGGAGGACGTCTGGCGGCTACGGATTGGACGGACGTTGTCGCGGAAGGTCAGTCTCCAAACGACAAGGTCATCTCCGATATTCGCAACTTTCTGCAAGCCTCCGGAATCCCATCTGAGCATGTGACATTATCCATCACTCATGCAGAAGGTTCCAATCAGGGACAACAGTTTGATCTGGCTGATAAGGACAATATGAACCAGCTGTTTCAGATTTCTGCTTCCATCGATTACTCAGACGTCAGTAATTACCCGTCTCAAGTCATGGGCGGCCAGACGATTGTCGCAGGAATCGTCTTACGAGCAGGACGTATTCAGCTGACGAGCGACTGACGACAAACTGGTCTTTCTCATCTCGTTCCGAAACATTGACAATCTCCACCACGACGATCCCGTTTTCATTCAGAGGTTGCACCCATGAAGTCATCTATAAACTCTTTGAAGCCAGGAAATGCTGCTTCATCTCGAAGTGTGACAGCCTTCGCATTGAAAATATGGAGCGAAGCCTCAACGTCCCGCAAAGGGGCGTTCATGGTCGTCTCTCTGCTGGCGTTGTCAACGGTTATGAGTTTCATGGCGCTCAGCATCGACCTGGGGGTTGTCTCGCTGACAAAGACTCGACTGCAGAATGCCGCTGATGCCGCTGCATTGGCAGCTGCTCAACAGATTATCGTCGCCGTCGATGAAGCGAGTACGCAGGCACAAAACGGCGAAACGATCGATATCAATGCCCTTTCTATCGAGGCCGCCAAAGACATGGCATTCAAGGTCGCCGAATTAAACGGCTGCTGGATCGACAAAGATCTTGATGTCGCGTTTGGAAAACGTGTGTTCAACGAAAACTTGGGGGCCAGCGGGAATTTCGAAATCCGCTGGGGCACTGCTCCTTATACGGATGGGGAATCCTATAACACAGTCAAAGTCAATATTCGTCGCAACAATCCCGACACCAGCAAGCCAGATGGTAAATTGAAGCTGTTTTTTGCTTCGTACTTCGGAAGTGGCTATGCCGAACTGGCCGCCAATGCGATCGCATTCGTGGAAGCTCGGGATATCGTGAGCGTTCTGGACTTCTCCGGATCAATGAACTACGACAGCCAGCTGAAGTCATACGACACGTTTGGCAAAGTGGCTCTCGAAGCGAATATGAAAGAGATCTTCGACTCTCTGCAGCCTCTCGACTTGGGAAAGATGAAATTTGAGCCACAGTATTTGAAGATCGAAGGTCCGTCTCCATCATCATCCGACGAAGCGAAAGTCGATGTAACGTTCCGAGTGACCGAAGTTGATATTCAGTCGACCAAAGAAATTACCTATGTAAAAGTAAAATTCTCGAACGGATCATCCCAAACATTTACGACCTCAGGGTCGAGCTCAGGAACCTGGCGTGGAACAGGGTCGAAGAGTGGACTGGAAATTAACGAAGTATGGGTAAAAAGTGGCTACTTGACTCAAGATGTCACCGTGAGCGGGCAGGATGCGAGCAGATCCATACCACATATCGATGTCACGTTTTCAGGAGAGACCATCTATGTCAGCTCGACAAAAGACCTCTCCAATGTGGTCTTGGAGTTCAATGATGGCGTCCATGAAAAATGGGACGGACTGTCTGGAAAAACAGGAACTTTTTATGGGACAGGTTCAAACACCGGCAAACTGATCAGTGTGGCATGGATCAAGTCAGGAAGCAACGCAAGCGGTGATGGACCAGGCTACGGGGAGAAGTTCGTCAATCCAAGTAACTCGGCTCAATTACACTACTTCGCTGATACCAATTCTGCAGTCCGAACATGTTTTAATCTAAATAGCAAACCTTATCCGTACGCCTCAGGAACATGGGATGACTACATTAACTACTGCCGTAGCAACGGTAATGTTAATAACGCGAATTATAAAGAGATGTACGGCGGAATCACCTTCATTGACTATCTCTTGGCCAATAAGCCTCGCAACAGCCAGACCAAAGACCTTTGGAAAGCTCCCTGCTATCCATTCCATGCGATGAAGAATGGCCAGTCGCTGTTCCTGTCGTTCCTGAAAGATCTCGAATTTGGCGATCACGTTGGTATCGTCACTTATGATAACGAGGCTCGTGTCGAACACAGTCTGTCCGGCACCGGCTTGCCGACCGTCGACCTGGGTGAGAAATGGATCACCAGCGATTATGACGCACTCGATACGATTCAAAAACATAAGCAAGCCGGTCACTACGATATCTACACCGGTATCGGATATGGGGTCAAAGAAGCCCGCGAAGTCCTTGATGCGAAAGGACGCTTCGGTGCTCGTCCGACCATCCTGCTGATTACTGACGGTAACGCCAACCGTGCTCCAAGCAACTGGTCACTACCGAATGACTGGAGCTGGGCCAAACTGACCGATTACGATGGCAATGGCTCGGCCAACTATTCGACCAGCGACAAAAACGAACAGTATGCCTTCTACGAGATCAAGCAATGTATTGATAAGGGGATCATCGTCCACACGATGACCGTCGGTGCGGACGCAGACCGCGAACTGATGAAAGCCATGGCATTCGCTGCAGGAGGTATCTGGATCAATGTTCCAGGCGGTTCGACCATCGAAGAAATGCACGATCAGATGATCGCCGCCTTCAGTCAGATCGCAGCGAATGTTCCACCTGCCAAACTGCTGGTTCAGCCGGAGTAATTTCCTTACAGAGCCGAAGTACGCAAAAGAGCCTTCGAGGAAGTTCGAAGGCTCTTTTGCATTTCGAGTGACCGCCTCATACTGCCCGATGCCCGAACAGGACTCTGATACCATCACTACTTGGCTCAGCGAGTTTTCTTCTCAACGTGCCATGCTTGCAGCTTTGAGCAAGCATGTTCTGAACGCGCCAACGTCAAACGAAGCAGCATGCTCACCCAAAGCTGTGAGCATAGCACGACTTTTTTGACCGTGGTGCTTTAAATTGCGATTCGTATGACACTGTTCCTATTGAATGCTGCCGACTTTGCGTCGACCACTACCATTGATCTTCTGGAACGAATCGCCGAGGTCCTGACGGGCAGCATCGGCAAGTTTGGTCAGGCGTTCGACGATCTCCGGGTGATCTTTGCTGACGTCGGTTGATTCGCTGATATCGTCCTTGAGGTTATAGAGTTCAACGCCCGTCTGACGGTTGACCTGCTTTCCTGGAAGGCCGTCTTTGCCTGGACTGACGATACTGATATAGCCATGTGGAAAGTGAAGCTTCCAGTCGCCGCTGCGGATCGCGTGAAGGCCTTCGCCGTAATACATCAGGTACGATTCATGAGGTGTTTTAGCGCCGTTATCAAACATGAGGCTGGAGATATCGAGCCCATCGATTTTGTGAGCTGGCAATTGAGCCCCCGTCAACTTGGCGATGGTGGGCAGAATATCGATCGTCGCTGCGAGTTCGTCACAGACACTGCCAGCAGGTATTTTCCCCGGCCACGACATTACGCACGGGACACGACACCCGCCGTCCCACATCGTCCCTTTTCCTTCACGCAGAGGCTTCGCAGATCCTGCATGATCACCGTACAGTAACCACGGTCCGTTGTCTGAAGTGAAGATGACGAGCGTATTCTCGATCAGATTGTGTTGCTTCAGCTTGTCCATGACCTGTCCGACCGACCAGTCAAGCTCCTCAATGACGTCGCCGAACAGACCTCGTTTCGAATGACCTTTGAACTTGTCCGAAACAAAAAGAGGCACGTGAGGCATGCTGTGAGCCAGGTACAGCAGGAACGGCTTCTCATGATTTCGTTCAATGAAATCAGTCGCTTTGTTCGTGTAATCGGTCGTCAAATGCGTCTGATCGTCACCCGTGACATCCGCATCGACGATCTGGTTCCCTTCGATCAATGGCAGCGCAGGAAATGACTTCATCGTCGGATGCGACGGCCACATGTCATTGGAATACGGCAGGCCATAGTATTCATCGAAGCCATGCTGCAGTGGCAGGAACTTCTCATGATGGCCCAGATGCCATTTTCCAATCGCAGCCGTTACATAGCCTTTCTGCTTGACGAGTTCACCGAGCGTCATTTCTTCGTTACTGAGGCCGACTTTCGATCCGGGCCCCAGTGCACCGAGGATGCCGAGGCGGACATTGTAACACCCCGTCAGTAAAGATGTGCGGGAAGCACTGCAGACGGCTTGCGAGACATAGAAATTCGTAAAACGACGCCCTGTTTTCGCGAGCTGATCGATGTGCGGCGTGTCATAGCCCTCTGCCCCAAAGCAGCCGATGTCCCCGTACGCCATGTCATCATTAAAGATGATGACGACATTCGGAGGACGATCAGCGGCAAGAAGCGGGGAGGCGAAGAGGATACAAAACAGAGCGAAGAGCAATGGCTTCATGAAGAGAGTCTTTCAGTAGACATGAAAGTAACGACTGAAGAGAAGACTTCACTTGCTGGCTATTGAGGCCGTCGTCGTTCACGAGCATATTTGACCAGACAGCCGCGGGCGATGACGATTTTCATTTCGGGTTCTTTGCCAGCGAGGGCTGCGTCGATGGCTTCCTGGACGTAATTGCGAGTTGCTTTACTGGCATCCGTCGCATCGTCAAGAGCGCCGAAATAGACAACCTTGCGGTCTTTGTCGAGAACATAAAACTCGGGCGTGTAGACCGCGCCGAACTCCTTGGCGATCTTCTGGGTTTCATCATAGAGGTAATGGAAAACATACCCCTTATCTTCGACACGCTGTTTCAAAGCCGGGAGTTGATCAGCTTTCTGTGGATTGACCACAATCGGGACAATCGCAACTTTGGAGTCTTCGCCGGCATATTTTTTCGCGAGGTCGTTGATTCGTCCCTCATAGTCGCTTGCTGTCGGACATGACAGGCAGGTGAAGACAACCACAACGACGTCTTTATCTTTGAGACGCGTCGACGAATGCTTCTTATCGTCCGTACCGGGCAGGTCGACCCAAACCGGTGCAACATCGCCGATTTTCAGAACGAGATTATATGTTTCCTGTCCAAAGCTGATTTGCTGCCCCAGACAGACAACCGCCAGCACACATGAGATCATCAGCGAACGCAGCATCGATCGACTCCTTGGTAAAGGGATTTGCCAACAGGTCTATCTTAATCGCCAACCCGGTCCAGAGTAAATTGGCCAACGTCTTTGAGGGCCGAATAGTCTGCAACAAAACGACCAGCAGTCGCGTGAGCAGTCGCCGTGAACACGCCAAACCATAGCCCCAGATGGCGCGTACAACTCAGATGAATACACTCATCCGTCGCGTCAACGATTTCCATCTCTGCGGTGTACCAAAATGGTAGAACCTTTAAAAACCACCCGCGGAACTTCACCCGGTACTGCGCTGGCTGTTCAAACATAAAAACCGCAGACATCTTCCCGCCTCGTTTCGAACGGGTACTCTGCCAGCGACCTTTCCAGGTTCCGTTGAGGGACAAGAGCATGCTTTATCGTCGTCTACCTTGCAGATAAGAGACGAACGTTGCCGCAACTGATCGGCATTCCGTCAGCGTCATAATCGGGGTGTCAGATCTCCTGCCGTGAATCAAACCATTCCTGAAAAGTCTGAATTGATGTGACTTTTCTTTTATTTCCTGCGGTACATTTTTCATTCTGGAGTGGAGACCATCAATGATATCTTTGACGGGAGACTTTTTGTCACGCTGAAAGCTCTTCCATTCTTCTCTCAATGTTTTCTCGAAGTGAGCAAATAGTCTGATGACATAGGTCGCTTCAAGATTCTCTCCAGATCGATCAAAATCGACTCTTTCAATATTGATCGCCTTACCTTTCATGTCTGCCAGGCAGGGAATCAATCCGGGTTTGGATTTCGCTGACTCTTTATAATAAGTCAGCGACTTGCTGCTTGCATAATACTCTCGTTCAATCGATTTGATCTGCTCAAGAGCCGATTGAATTCTAGGCTGCATGCGAGCTCATATCTTCAAGAGCTTTGCTGAAGGATTCCTTCTGAAACTCAAACAAGGGAAAATCGTCCGCCGACACGACTCCAGTCAGTTCAGGAGCAGGTGAAAACAGATAGTGGATCTTCCATTTACCATCCTCAAATACAATTGTTGCCATGTCGTCGTACATTGGCATCATATACATGTCAATGACGCCGTCATCGCCATCGGCTCTACTTCCAATGGGCTCCATCAGGATCTTTGTAAACTCCTTTTGCATCATCAAGCCAGGTGCTTTGTAGTTCCCGAATTGCAGTTCCTTTATCTGCTTTTCAATGCGACGACAAGACCATTGAGCTTCGCTGGCCCATGCTTCTATTTCAGCCAATTTATTCACCCAGGCAGTTACCCAAACTGGTCCGCTACTCATCATGCCACTTTCGATGCAAAATTAACCCACGTAATGACCGTGAATTGTACGCATACTCAATACATTTAACCATCAGGCCAGCTGCTTCTGCGCCACCGTTCCCTCCGGCGAGTTCCGCACTTCATACCCTGCCGCTTGGATCTTCTTGCGAAGTTCATCGGCAATCGGCCAGTTCTTCGAGGCCCGGGCTTCGTCGATTTCTTTGCACCAGGTTTTGACCTGCGATTCGATGCCACCTTCTTCTGCATCATCACCAAACGCCAGATCGCCAGCAGTATCCAGCGGGGCGACGTTGAGGACGTGATTGATCTTCGCGAGCACGCCGAGCGCTTCCGCAGCGTCTTTGTGTTCCTGGCTCAGCCATGGAAGCACGACCGCCAGAGCGCCGGAAATGTTCAAGTCGTTCGACAGAGCTTCGATGAATTGCGCAACGATCGGATGATCATTGCCCACATCTGCCACTTCCCCGCCACTCTTCTGCAATTGCAGCTGGCGGAATTCGACCAATCGTCGCACCGAGTTGGCCGAGTCTTTCAGCCCCTTCTCGGTGAAGTTCATATTGCTGCGGTAGTGAGACTTGAGGAGTTCGAAGCGCAGGACAGCCGGGTGGACTTCCCGACCGGTCACTTTCCCTCCAAGGACATCACGGACCGTATAGAAATTCCCCTTGCTCTTGGACATCTTCTCCCCCTCGACCATCAGGAAGCGGGCATGCATCCAGAAGCGGGCGAAGTAGGGCTTACCCGTTGCGCCGCAGCTTTGGGCGATTTCGCATTCGTGGTGCGGGAAGATCAGGTCTTCTCCGCCGGTGTGGATATCGATGATCTCGCGTTCAAGTTTCTTGCGGGCCATGGCAGAACACTCAATGTGCCAACCGGGGTAACCCGCCCCATACGGCGAATCCCATTTCATGATGTGACTTGAATCAGGCTTCCACAGCATGAAGTCAGCCGGGTGACGCTTGTTGGCCTGGTGTTCTTCCTGGACACGACCACCCGAGCCTTCTCGCAGTTGATCGAGTGTGTTACCAGACAGCTTGCCATAATCCGCGAAGCTTTCGACGCTGTAATACACGACCCCATCCGGCCCGACATAGGCGTGCTTATTCTCGATCAGCTGGCTGATCATCTCGAGCATCTCAGGAATATGCGTCGTCGCGTGCATGATACGGGTTTCGTACTCGCCCGCGATCTTGAAGCCGAGCTTCTTCGAATCTTCGATGAAAGCGTTCGTATAGAACTTGGCGACCTGGAACGGATCATCCGGGTTTTCGACGGAGCCAACGGGGACCTTGCCCGACTTCTTATCTTCCTTGATCCGTTTCGCTGCGACCTGCATCTTGTCTTCGCCGCCGCCATCCGCCTGGCTGTCATCGGTCATGTGGCCGACGTCGGTGATGTTCATGGCATGGATGACTTCATGCCCCGTCAGTTCGAGAAAACGACGAATCAGATCCGAGAACAGGAACGAGCGGAAGTTGCCGATGTGGGCATAGTCATAGACAGTCGGCCCGCAGGAATACATCCGCACGACGCCCGGTTCCTGCGGCGTGAACGTTTCTTCCTGGTGAGTCAGTGAGTTGTAAAAGCGGATCGTCATTTCCGTGTCCTGAGCGTTTCTAGTCGATGATGTGGTCGGGGCAGAGAGTCCCCCCGGCGTTCGCGGGGAAATCATCGTCAATTCAAACGATTGTGAAAAGGGCAACTCCCCATGCAGGAATTCAGCTGAATGCAGTTGTAAATCTTGGCGCCATCATGTCCAGTTTCCCCAGAATTCAGTTGTCAGACCGGCCAGTATCCGGTAAGAAACGGTGTTCACTCGAACGACTTACACGAGACACCGTACACTTTGGAAGGTCATGACCACTCCTACGACGCTGATCAAGAATGCCCTCTGTGTGTTTCCTGACGGAATTCGCCA
Source organism: Lacunimicrobium album (assembly GCF_052161635.1). Taxonomy (GTDB): domain Bacteria; phylum Planctomycetota; class Planctomycetia; order Planctomycetales; family Planctomycetaceae; genus SXPC01. The sequence goes on along the minus strand of NZ_CP197413.1, from coordinate 161,556 downwards.
GGACACGATCCTACTGAAAGACGGCAAAATCCACATTGCTCCGCCGTCGACATCCGCTGCTGACCGGGTCATTGATGCGACCGGGCTGCACCTGATCCCCGGTGTGATCGACGATCAGGTCCACTTCCGAGATCCGGGTCTGACTCACAAAGAAGATCTCCACACCGGTTCGAAGGCCTGCGCCAAAGGCGGCGTGACGACCTTCTTCGACATGCCCAATACCGAGCCGACGACAACAACCTGCGACCGCCTCGAGAAAAAACTCGACCTCGCTGCGGGCAAGTCGATGGTCAACTTCGGCTTCTTCATCGGCGCAACTCTCGACAACATCTACGAACTCCAGGATGCAGAACGAACCCCGGGAATTAAAATCTTCATCGGGTCGAGCACGGGGAATCTGCTGGTCGATGATCAGGAAGCCCTCGAGCAGATCTTCGCCGAAACGAAGCTGCCGATCTGCGCTCACTGTGAAGACGAAGAGACCGTCCAAAAGAACAAAACCAAACGCAACGGCGGTCGCGAAGTCGAAGATCACTCGAGTATCCGCGACCATCAGGCAGCCATTGTCGCGACCCGTCGTTCGATCGATCTGGCAACGCGTCACAAACACGCCTTCCACGTCCTTCACGTCTCCACAGCCGATGAAATCCCCCTTATCAAAGCCGCCAAAGGACTCGTCACGGCTGAGGTCTGTCCTCACCACCTGTTCTTCAACGTCGACGACTATCGCCGCCTCGGCTCGCTGGTGCAGATGAACCCTTCCATCAAGGACGCCTCCGACAACCAGGCTTTGTGGAATGCCCTCATCGACGGAACGATTCAGGTCATCGCGACGGACCACGCACCACATACCCTCGAAGAAAAACTGCGTCCATATCCTCTCAGCCCATCAGGAATGCCGAGCGTCGAGAACTCACTGGCTCTGATGCTCGATGCAGTCAATCATGGCAAGATCACCCTGGAACGGGTCGTCGAAGCCATGTGTGCAGCCCCCGCCAAGGTCTGGAACATCATCGGCAAAGGCTCTCTGAAAGAAGGCTACGATGCAGACGTCGTTCTGGTCGACCTGAATAAATCCCAGAAGATTCTCAACGCCGAACAGGTCACCAAGTGCAACTGGTCCCCCTGGCACGGCGACACCATCAAAGGCTGGGCCGTAAAGACCTTCGTCAACGGCCACCTCGTCTTTGAAGATGGCAAGTTCGATGAAACAGTGCGAGGCAAGGAAGTCCAGTTCGATCCAGAACGCCCGGGGTATTGGAAGAATTAGGCGAGCGGGGGATGTGAATCCCCTGTCTTCCAAAGCAGCGTGAAACCTCACCACAAAGTCTTAAAGAACACGAAGGTTCACAAAGGAAGAATCGACTCTGTCTTGGAAAAGTCTGTCGGATCTCTGCTCCACATTTTTCTTTGTGAATCTTAGTGACCTTTGAGCCTTCGTGGTGAATTCCGTCTCAGGTCTGGTCACGCTGACTGACCAGATCGTGCAGGTGTCGGCTTGATCCTCTGCGGGGTGGTGTTAAACTAGTTTCAACAACTATTGATGCTTGCGATTCGGATGCCCCGTTCTAGCCCCATTTCCGCAAGCAACCCGCCCACCTTGAATCTCCCTGGATCCCGGCTGTGACTTCCACGTCGCCCGTTATGAATTTTCTTGAGACTCAGCTCGAGTCTCACCTCCAAGCGTCTGCGCCAGCTGCCTGGGACTGGCTGTCGAGCCAGAAATCCGCGACATCGGCGAAGTTTAAAACGGCGTTCAGTCTGGCACCTCGCAAAATCGCCCGCACCCCGTGGTCTCTCGATGCGAAAAGCATCGCGGCAGCCAGCCAGCTTAACCCGGCCTGGCAGCCCGCAACCTGGTCTCTCGATCAGGCGTCACGAACCTTGATGCTGCTGTGGCATGCCCAGAACGTCTCGCCAGACGAATTCGAGAGTGACCTCGCGCTGCTTTTCCAGACGGGCGAAATCCGCGAACTGGTCTGTCTATATCAGTCGCTGCCGTTCCTGCCTCACCCGGTGGCCTATCTGCATCATGCTGAAGAAGGAATTCGCACCAACATGCAGCCCGTCTTCACTGCACTCGCCCATCATAACACTTACCCCGCCGATCAACTCGAAGAGAACTTCTTCAACCAGCTGGTTCTCAAGTCGATCTTCCTGGGGCTCTCGATCCTGCCGATCTACCACCTCGACGAACGGGCCAACCCCGCATTGACAGCGATGCTCTGCGACTTCGCCCGCGAACGAACCGCCGCCCACCGCATGATTCCCGTCGAACTCTGGTACCCCGTCAGCCTGTCCATGACCGACCAGTCCCGCGACCTGCTGCACACCTTCGCCCAAACTCACGACCCCATGACTCAACGCGCCGCCAAACTCGCATTGAACCCCGGTACAACCCCCAAAGACTGGCAATCACTGTCCGACGACTACTGGAAGTCCATGTAGGGTCCGCTGTGCGGACCGTCAATTCGCGATGCCCCGAGGTGACACGCCAGCGTCTTGAGAATTTGTAGCTGACATTGAATTTGAAAGTCGATTGTTGGTCCGCACAGCGGACCCTACACGAAGCCCTATCATGAAATTCATCGATCCCCACATCCACGTCTCCGCCCGCACCACCGATGACTACGAAGCCATGGCCAATGCAGGCGTCGTTGCGATCATCGAACCGGCCTTCTGGCTGGGTCAGGCGCGCACCACCGCAGGTTCGTTTCTCGATTACTTCTCCTCGCTGGTCGGGTTCGAGCGGTTTCGTGCCAGTCAGTTCGGGATCAAGCATTACTGCACGATCGGGTTGAATTCCAAAGAAGCCAACAACGTCCGACTCGCCGAAGAAGTCATGGACATTCTGCCGCTGTTCCTCTCGAAGGAAGGGGTCGTCGCGATCGGCGAGATTGGCTACGACGACATGTCCGAAGCCGAGGAACGCTTCCTGATTGAACAGCTGAAGCTGTCCGTCGAATTCGATCTCCCGGTGATGATCCATACGCCCCATCGCAACAAGAAGAAGGGGACGTATCGCACGATGGACATCATCCAGGATCTCGGCATCGCGCCGTCGAAGGTCGTCATCGATCACAACAACGAAGAGACCGTCAACGAAGTCCTCAAGCGTGGCTTCTGGGCCGCGTTTACCATCTACCCGAAGACCAAGATGGGGAACGAGCGGATGGTCGAGATCGTCAAAGAATACGGCTCCGAGCGGGTGATCGTTGACTCTGCAGCCGACTGGGGGGTCTCGGATCCCCTGGCTGTCCCGAAGACCGCCAACCTGATGCGTGAACGTGGCATCAGCGAGCAGGACATCATTCTGACCTGCTACAAAAACGCCCTCGACGTCTACGGCCAAAGCGGCCAGTTCAACGAAGCAGACTGGGCGACAACGAAGCCGATCGACCAGCGCCAGCTCTACGAAGGCAACAGCGTGTTAAGAGGCGGACAGGCTCCCAGGGTTGATATCATCGAGTAGGGTCCGCTGTGCGGACCGTCAATCGACGCCATCAACAAGTCAGCTCAGAAGGTTCAAGAGAACGTTATGCATTCCCCGTAGCTCGACCGCATTCATGGTCCGCACAGCGGACCCTACCCCCACTTCGTCGCAAGTTGGCGAAGTTCGACGAGTTGCAAAAGCAGGGGTTCGAGCTGATCGAGATAGACCTGATTGGGGCCATCGCTTTTGGCCTGATCGGGATTGGGGTGTGTTTCCAGGAAGACACCTTCGCAGCCACAAGCAACGGCTGCTCGGGCGAGGAAGGGGACCATTTCGCGGTTTCCCCCCGTGGTGGCACCGCCGGGCATCTGGACGCTGTGGGTCGCGTCCATAATGACGGGGACGCCGAGTTTCTGCATGACGGGAATCGACCGGAAATCGTTGATGAGGCGACCGTACCCAAAGGTGGTGCCACGCTCGGTCAGCGTGACGTTGTGCAGCCCGGCTTCCTCGCATTTCGAGACAGCGTGCTTCATATCTTCGGGTGCGACGAACTGAGGCTTCTTGATATTCACGACACGGTTGTACTTCACTGCGGCTTCCGCACAGGCGATAACGAGATCCGTCTGACGGGCCAGAAACGCCGGGATCTGCAAGACATCGCAGACCTGGGATACTGTTTCTGCCTGATCGGTCTCATGGACATCCGTCGTAACGGGCAGACCGGTCTGTTCTTTGACCGCTTGCAACCACTTCATCCCGAGTTCAAGCCCAGGCCCTCGGAAGCTGCTGATGCTCGTGCGGTTGGCTTTGTCGAAGCTAGCTTTGTAGATGACCTGCAGATTGTTCCGCTGGGCAATCTCGAGGATCCGCTGCGAGGTCAATTTGACAAGGTCTTCGTCTTCCATGACGCATGGGCCGATGATGAAGACGAGAGGCTTGCCCGGTCCGAGGGAGGCTTCGCCGCCGAATTGAGGATGTGAGAAGGTGACAGTGCGGTTGGGCACGAGTGGCTCCGGTGATTAATTGGAAAAATACTCGGCCGGGATGATGGCGAAAGTGGGCAAAGGGTGCAAGGTGGGTTTACGTCAGGTCGTCGACGTGGAGGGCGTGCATGCCGTGACGACGGGGGGCCTCGACATCGTTGAGCGGTTCGTCGCCGATGAAGAGGATCTGGTCGGGCCTGACGCCTGTGTCTTTGATGATCGTTTCGTAGAAGGCGGGTGCGGGCTTTTTCCAGCCGACTTCGGAAGAAATCCAGAGTTGATCGATCTGTCTGAGTTCAGGCATGCCATCGACGATCGCCCGCAGGCGGCCATCGAAATTCGAAGCCATGCCGAGGTTGTGCCCAGCCTGCTTGAGATCTTTCAGAAGTTCGCCGCGTCTGTCGATGAGTTTCCAGGAGGTTGGTTGAGAAAAGTGTTTCCAGAGCGTATCAAAGCAACCAAGCCGGTCTCGGACATCGTCGAGAACTTCAGCGACCAGTTCCTGCCAATAGCGGTGTTCGATGTCTTCGCTGGTGGCGAGATCGCGAGACTCGGAGGTCATCAAGCGGTTGTAGACGGTTTTGAATCGCTGCTGGATTTCGTCTCTCGTGAGAAGACTTCCGAATTGTGCAGCGATCTCATGGTACGCGTCGGCAACGGAAGGCTCCGGGGCGATAAGCGTGCCGACGGCATCGAAGACAACCCAACGGACATGCGGCAGGATGGTTGGGAGAGGTGACATCGTATTACTTGAAATGGAGAGAGATTGCCTGTCGTTGATTGTAATATTGAACGCGAATTCTTGCCTATCGCCCACCCTCATCCGCCCTTCGGGCACCTTCTCCCCTCAAGGGAGAAGGAACTTAATACCGCTCCCCTCAAGGGAGAAGGGACAGATGAGAGTTCAAACTCATCGATTGTCACTCGCTTCAATGCTTCGGGATCGATGTGGATACCTAGGCCGAATCCATCGATCCGTCGCCCCCAGCCGGCTCGTTTGAAGGTCAGGTCTTCGGTGGTGAGTCGTTCAGCCACGAGGAGACGGTCGTAACTCCCTTCGAGGTATTTGATCCCTTTTAAGCTGCAGGCGAGATGCCGTCCCGCCGCGGTCAGGATACCCGTTTCGCCCACCTGGCAGCCAAGTTGATAGCCAAGGCCAGCCTCATGCGCGAGTTTAGCCAGTTGAAGACAGGGAATGATCCCGCCGCATTTCGAGATGCGGAGATTGAAAATGTCACACAGCTGCTCCCGAATACAACGCTCAGCGTCTTCGCGCGAACAGAGCGATTCATCAAGTACGATCGGGATGCCAAGATGGTTTGATACTCCGGCTAGCGACGCAACATCGCGATGAGCAACAGGTTGTTCGACGGCAGAGATCTTAAAACGTCTGAGAGCCTTGAAGCGCTGATCAAGTTGGTCGGGAGTCCAGGCTTCGTTGGCGTCGACTCGCAGGTCCATCGTGTTCCCCAGGACGGACTTCAAACAGGACAGGAGCAGCTTGTCTCGAAAAGAGCTGGAGGTAAGTTTGACCTTTGCAAAAGCGAACTTGTAATACCGAAACGCAGCCGCAGTGAAGGCTGCTTTCCATAATCTACTCGTCGTGATGACGGTCGAATATTGGACGCGATCTTTGATGTCGATGAGGCCCGAGAGCCCCGAGAGAGACTCGATCAGCTTCCACAGAGGCTGTTGGAAATGCTGAAACACCGCATCGAGCAGCGCGACTTCGATCGCACACCGAGCCGCGTTGCCAAAGCAGTAACGGCCTCGAACTGATTCTGGTTGCGTCAGTCCGTTGGTGTTGAGCTGAAGGTTCGAGAGCGCATCAACTGCTTCGGGAATCGAAGACCAGTTTGACTCCAGCAGGCTAGTGGTGCTTGTCTGACGCAGGATCTGAAGGGCATCTTCAACGGTCTCACCCGTGACGTAGTTGCGTGGCAGACCTTCGCCAAAGCCGACGAGGCCATTGTCGAGTTCACAGCGGACAATGATCGTATCATTTTCTGTCCGGCTGTAGGACGCATGTTTGACGCGTCTTTTCAGAGGAATGCGGACATGCATCGCGACCAGACGCTTAATGCGGCATGGGGGCGCTGGCTCGAATGTCGTCGCAGAGTTCTCCATGGGAGGAATCTATGTTGTGACGACGTGTTCAGACAAGTTCGATCCGGTCACCGACGCTGATCAGCGGCGACGATGTCGTTTCCGGTCGTCTCGTATTCACAGCAAGGCGGTAGAAGTGGTTGAACTGATCGCGTGCAGCCTCTGCCGGGAGGGACTGTTCGCGAAGCACGGCGAATTCCTTCTGGAAGCCAGTCGTGGAAATTCCCGTCTGTGAATCACGGGCAGGGACTGCACATCGCTGACAAGGATTCACACCTTCCAGAATGACATTGCCAACTCGAAATGCTCGCGGTTGTCCTTGAGGGCCATAGAGTTGATCATCGCCAAACGGGCGGTCATCCTCGATCATCAGATTAGCACGGAAACGTCTGACCGCTTCGTCGACATCAAATCCAAACCAATCTCCAACGGTTTGCAGCGTCGCAAGGCTGACAATGGTCGGGCCATTTGCTTCGAGGTCGTCGGGAAAACCCGTTGTCGTGTTGTCACGAAGTTGCAGCGAAATCCCGAGCAGTTTGGAAATCGCCTGCGCGAAAGGCTCCGAGTCGACAGGCAGTATGAACGACGTCTCCCTCGTCTGGTCGGCCGTCGACACGAAGACTTTGAGCATTCCGTTCGGCGCGAATTCGTAGCGGGTGCGAATCGCCTGGATCGCAGCAGAGCGTTTGGCGTTAAAAACTTTGCCAGCCTCATCAAACAAGGCAAAGCGTCGGTCCCATTCCAGGGCGCCGGAAGGAAGAAAACGCGACGAATCTCGCTCCCAGCCATCGAGTGACTTGATGGGATAAACAATCAGGCGAGCAAGTGTTGCATTCACGAGAGATTCCGGTCGCAGGGAGTCGAGGTGATATGCAGACAGAGACGTCCGGGCGACTTCCGGTTCGGTATGTTTGACAGAATGACTGACACCACTAATCGCGACCGAAGCGGCGAAGCTTGACGGCGTCCCATTTGAATTCAGGTTTCAGGTCTTTGAGGACTTCCATGCGGGAGCCTCGATAGTACATGATGAAAAGACCTTCGCCATTGTGACGGGTGATGTCATCTTTGGTGATGCGGTACCAGTCTTCGTTCTTGCGGAAGCCAAGTTGCTTGCCGAGCCACTTTAAATAAATACGACGGTTGTCTTCCGACTTCCAATAGCCCTGTGGAACAGTCTTGAACATCCAGGGGAGCCACTCCTGCTTGGGACGGAATTCACGCAGAGCCGTGAAGACCGAATCCCCGAAGTAATTGGCCAGAAGCCCGCCCCCGCCATTGGTGTGAAAATCCGCGCGTGAGATTTTGTACCAGTCGCTGTCTTTTTTGTAGCCGAGCTTTTTACCGAGCCATTCCATGTAGTCGGCCCGATTTTGCGGATCCTGCCAGAAGCGTTGCGGAGTGCTGTGAAATAGCCATTGTCGCCATGGATACTTCGGAAAAACTTCAGACAGCGCCAGCTGTGGCGAATCACGGTAGTAATTGGCGAGCAAACCACCCCCAAAATGGGCGTGAAAATCCTGTTTTTTAAGACGATACCAGTCGGACATGGAATCGTATCCGAGCGTACGCCCCAGCCAGCGAACGTATTTCCGACGATTTTCCAGATCGTTCCAAAAGCCAGCAGCGACTTTACCGCGTTCCCAGGGTTGAGAACGTTTTGGAGACGGGGTTTTCTTTTTAGGCATCGTCAATTTCCGTCAGCACACATCATGTGGTTGTTGCATCAACAGTCGCTGAATTATGCCGACAAGTCATCATGTCGCGGCAGTTATTCTATATCTTCAACACCAACAGGGAGTTGATCGTCTCGTTCAATCTCGCGGTCTGACCGCAGGGACGTTCAATCTTGTGGCAAAAACTCACAAAAGCTGCTCATGTTAACGAACATCCAGTAGCAATGATCGTCACGACAACAATGTAAATCAATTTGACCAGAGTACAAGCAGAGCTTGGGCCCTTTTACAAAGAATCCAACGGCTTACGCAGATCGTGAAGGTTGAAAGCGGTTGCCTCTCCCCGGTAACGACGGATTTTATCAGCGGACGCAATCATTCCGATCATTATAATAGGCAGCTTGCCATTGTTGCTATCCTCAGCGATTGACATTTTATGAGGTTTTTCCCGACGAAGTTTCTCCTCACCGCAATTCATGTCATGGAAACATCATTGTTATGCAACCGTTTACTTTCCACAAACGGTTATCTCTGATTGCCCGTTTCCACAGTCGGCGATACCAATCAATGTTTGGTTTGCTGTACGGAAGCATGAATTGCTTTGCGGGTAAAGTAGATCAACCAGCAGATCAACAACGTATTGATGATCGTAAACGCGAGGAATAGCCACTTCCCCTCAGCCATCAGATGATGTTGATGCAACTGGAGAAGGTTATCGGTCACAATCCTCGAGACCCGATACTGCTCTCGGACCATCGCCCCCATGAGCAATGTCAGAGCCGACGACCCAGCCAGAAACCAGCTGGCGAAAGAAATTCGTTGTGGATCAATCGTAATCGTTGACCACCACCAGATCTGAAAAAGTAGTCCGCAGACATACAAGTAAATGTATGGCTGCTTGAGTAATTGGCTGGCTTCATCGGTCGAGTTGTCTGGATACCAGTTCTTCGAAACAGCAAGACAATAATAAATGAATGCCACCAGGCTGATGATCAGTCCAATGGCAGACAGGTACGCCAGACGACGAGGCAGGTCTTGCGGAATATCCTGTTGTTTCTGTCTTTGCTGCATCGAGATCTGCCAGTACCAGACAATCGCGGTCGATGAAAACGCCTGGCCAAGAATCGTCGCCACTCGAGGAAGGATTTCCGAGGTCCAGTAAAAGATTCGTCCACTCGCATAATGAGTCGCCCAGACAGTTTTTGACTGCACGCTCAGAAGATGGTTCTCGCTGAACGTGTACCCGACATAAAGGATACAAAGGAAAACAAAACAGGCGATAAAACGATCCAGCCACGGACGGGTCTTGACGAAGAGCTTCATTTTCAACAGGTAAAGCCCGTAGAAAGCCACGATCAGGATCGGAAGAATGCTCATCCAGCGGTGAGACAGCAAAACGTTGGCCGTGTAATAGTCAAACTGATAAAGCAGTTGAATAAACAGCAAAGGTGCAATGCCAGCCGTGATCGCCGCTGAGAGTGCAAATGGCAACCAGTCACGGACCGTCTCGTTGATCCGGCCCGCTGCCGTCGTGCTTTCTGCACCACCGAAGATCGCCAAATGAAACGTGCCGGCGAAGACATAAAACATCAGCAGCAGGTGAACCACAAATGTGACAACGTAGAGATCCAGATAGAACTGCGTCGCGAAGGGTAACTCAAAGGGGAACATGTTCGAACTCACGACTGAAGTGATGAGAGAAAACGAAATGAAAATTAATGCTGCTTGGCCAATTCAATTCCAGGAGTCGTTCCGACGTCTTCCAGCCAGTCATTGATGCGAGCCAGAACGTCTGCACGACCTGAATCAGCAGAGACTTCAAACTCTTGAGGACCTCGCAAGTAGCGAAGGTATTGCGTCAATGCTTCCACGTCACCAGCGTTGCCAGCAAACGGAGGCATGAACGCCTTGGTCCTTTGAAGCTGGGCGACGTTGAGACGGATCTGCTCGTCGGTCCAGGTCTGTGTGAGAGAAGCAAGTCCATTGGCACCATTGCGTGTATGGCAGATGCTGCATTGAAAACGAAATACTTTCGCACCGTGTGTCAGAATCTCAGCATGCTTCTCGAATTTCTCGCGCACGGGATACGGGTCAACATTTTGAAGACCGGTCTGCCTGAGGCGAGTCAGTTCATCCTGACGAAGTGAATTGCAGTAAAGGTACTCCCGGATCGTATACGGCTTGCGAACTCCTTCACGTACGAACTCGGCTCCTGCAGTCGCCAGGAAAGCCAACGACAGCAGCAATGCCGCCGTTCCAGCATTCAACGTCAGTTTCTGCCATTTGAGAACGACGAACGCATACGCGGCAATCAACAGCGAACAGACAAGTCCAAGGGTCATGAAAAGCGTCATCGCAATGCTTCCCCCCATCACCCATTCTCGCGAATCCTCCGGAATGACCGAGAAAAACCAGACCCCTGTCGGCAACAGCAAAGCCAAGGGAAGCAGAAGATTGGTGGCCTTCTGGATGAGCTCGCGTTTCACTGCGGGTTCGTAGTGAGACAAATTGATGACCAGACATGCCACCAAAGCAGACGTCGCCAGGGAAGTGACCGTCCGCATAATTAACGAGGGAAAGAAGGTCGGATTGAAAAAGCCGCTCCAGACGGTGTGTTTCTCCAGCCAGTCCCCCGGCGTCAACTGCCAGCTGAGGATGCCGTTGATGTAGAACAGGCTGAACCAGGCGGCCAGGGCATAAACAATGAGCAGTTGAAGTCGCAGCCCATTCCCTAGTCGCGGTCCGTATCGATAAAACAGGTAACCACTGGCGATTTCCAGACAGAAGTACGTCCATTCAATCGCCCAGATCCAGTGGAATTCCTGGACCATCACGCCAATCGTGCGTGGACTGATTTGTATCGAGGTGAACCACATACCGACACCGGTCAGCGCCCCGATCACAAAACTGATCAGCACGAGAATTCGAAAATACTCGTCCGTGAACGATCTGCCAGACTTGAGGCGATCCGTCTGATAAAGGTACTGGAAGTAAGCCATCAGGAAGCCGCCACCAATGGCGAATTGAGCCAGGAAGACGTGGAAAATCCCCAGTCCCCCGATGAGCATCCCCTTCATGGCAGGTCCGTAGTCCTGCATCGGGTAAATTTCCATGAAACTGCCTGTATTCCTATGCCGACATGCCTGCGACCAGAATGAAAACGGTGACGAAACGCCGTCTTGTCATTCAAAGAATCACCGACGTGAGCGAAGAGTTGATGATCGATCCGGTCAGAGATGAGTTACTCAAATTATATTGAGTCAATCGTCCAGCATAGGGGAAGTTTCAACGTGGCAAATCGTCACACGACAATTTGGGCGTCCCTTTCAATCCAGAATCCACCATCCAAATTGCACTTTTGGCAGTTTTCATGATGTGATATAGAGCCGACTGACCACCGCCACCGCCCGTTGCCATGGATTGGCAAAACGGACTGTTTAGGAGTTGAACACGGATGTTCCTGACCCGATTGATGACGATTGCCTTGACGTTTGCGATGCTCTGTCCAGCCTGGGCGCGCGCCGAAGATGCTGTCCCAGCAGAAAAGCCCACTTACACCCTGCGGTACAAATTCAAACAGGGCGAGAAGATTGGCTATCACATCAAGTCCATTGATCGCAATAAGATGGAACGCGGCGCGTATGCCGAAAGCAGCCAGAATCGCAGCGATTACCGCAACCATATCGAGGTTCTGGAAGTCAAAGACGATGGAAACGCAGTCCTCGTCGTGCAGATCGACCAGGCGATCATGGAAACAAAATTCGACGAGAATCCTCCGATCGTGTTCGATTCAACCAATCCGGATAAACAGCCTGCACAGTTTTCACAGGTCAAAGAGAGCATTGGCAAGCCTTCTTCAAAGGCAACGGTCACCACGGCCGGGGAACTGATCGAAATTCAGAACCTGCGACCAGACCCCAAGAACCCTGATCGCCCCGCTGAACCTGCCAAGAAAGATGTCAGCCAAAACTTTCTGGTTCGACTGCCGGAGAACGCAGTCTCAATCGGCGACAGTTGGGATGAAGACTATCAAATCACCATTGATGGCGGCGGAATGCCCCTGCCGTTGAAAATGAAGCGGACATTCAAGCTGACAAAAGTCGAAGATCACCTCGCAACAATCAGCATGAAGTCTGGCGTCTTGAGCCCGATCAATAGTCCTGAAGTCGAAGCCCGCACAATTCAACAGGCTCCATCCTGTGAAATCGTTTTTGACATGAAAGCGGGGCAGATCGTCAAGCGGAACTGGAGCGTCAATAAAGTCGTCATCGGCGGCTTCGGTCCAGACACGTCGTTCAAGGTGGTCTCTCTGCGTGAAGATACTCTCGTGCCAGCGAAACTGACCGATGCCTCGCAGAGTACTGCCAAAGCCAATTGATGCGTGTTTCAGCAGCCTGTTTTGCAAAATTTTCTGTTTGGCAATGATTCGAGTCTTGGTTGTTTTCCCAGACGACTGTAGCTTTCAGGAGAAGCTCAAAAAATCAGCGCAATCAACCACGCTGATTCGTTCATAACACCTTACTTCTTTAACGGCTTGAACCCTTTTCCATGAAGCGTGTCGAGTTCACTCCCGTCACCCGACAACTGCTGAAATCAGCAGCGGCGCTCGCGGACGAACTTGCCGTCGAAGCCGTTCTCTTTCTCGTCGATTTGCCGCATCCGTTCAAAGAATTGGCAAAGATTTTTCCTGGTAAACGCCTCGTCATCGCAGCGGCAAAACAAGATGTCCTGGCAGCCGCCCGGGAAGACGAAGTCAACGTGATTCAACTGGCCCAGGAGCCAGAGACACGCCAGATGCAGCTCGGCCAGGCACTTCTGGAAGGAATCGCGGATCGATTCTTCCATTCGGGCAAGAAAATCATCACGGTCTACACGCTGTTTGATCGCGAACACCTCGATACTTTCAGCGTGATTTCGCTCAATGAACAACTCTCAAAGCTCTCTGCCCGAGATCTCCAGCGTCTGGAAACTCAGGTCCCGCTCCCAACATTGAGACAGGTGGTCGACCTCGCTGTCGAGATCGGACGAGAAGGACGGGAAGGCAAGAAAGTCGGAACGCTGCTTGTTGTCGGCGACCATCGCAAGGTGATGAAAATGTCTCACGAAGGGGTCTACGATCCATTCAAGGGATACCTGCGAAAAGAACGCTTGTTTAAGCTGGGACGTGTCAAAGAGAGTATTAAGGAACTCGCGCAGATCGATGGGGCGTTCGTGATCTCATCGGACGGAGTCGTCGAGGCAGCCGGGCGGATTCTGGATGCCTCTGCAGAAGGACTCTCCCTATCGAAAGGGCTCGGAGCACGTCACTGGGCCGCAGCGGCGATCAGTAAGTGTACTCAGTCAGTCGCCATTGCCGTCTCCGAATCGACTGGGACGGTGCGTCTATTTCACAATGGAAATGTCGTCTTGAGAATTGAGCCCATGGAGCGGGCGATGGTCTGGCAGGAACTCCAGACAGAACCACCATTGATTGGTGACTCGAAGGCGTAGTCATCAGCCTCAACGCATCGGGGCGATGTTAAAATAAGACGATTTTGCTGAAGATAACGGTCATAGAGGCCGATAAACAGGATAGCGGCACAGAACCGCCCGCCTGAAATCACGGCCTCCTTTACAGATCCCTTCAGTGAGATTGACCATGAACCTGGATGCGACGGCTCAACGGCTGACCACACCACTGCGTGCTACAATGATTGTCGCAGGCTGTCTGCTTGCCAGCTGCGTGTTGACTGGCTGCCAGTCCACCGTCGGCGGCCAGACCCTGCCGTCCGCAAATTACCTGCGAGACGACGTCCAATTCTTCCCGGCCGGCAGTGAAGATCTGATCCCGAATCAGCGTCGTGCTCTGGAAGAATACAATGCCGAGCAGAAGGCCTATCGCGCTGGCACCAACTGACCGACAAGAATCAAAATCGACAATTGATTTCCTTGTCGCACGATTTGCGAATGAACACCTCCCGAACTCTCCCGGGAGGTTTTTTTATGCGCGCATCACGACCACACAAGATTCCGCAAATACATTTCATGCAATGACTTATGACGTAAACAAAAACCCGCTCCGTATCTAGAGTATTTTACCTCGAATCTTTTTTGAATTCCGTTAGTTATTTATTGTGAAATCTATCGCAAATAACAGATCAATATATAAAAATAGTCGATGCATCATCTTCGTCATCCGCCATGCGATCTGCATTCACTTGAGCAGCTTTTGTCCACAATTCGTCTTGTATTTTTCTTAAGGACTCCCGTTATGCGTATGAAAAGATCAGGCTTTACGCTTATCGAGCTTTTGGTGGTCATTGCCATCATCGCGACTCTAGTTGCCATTTTGCTGCCAGCCGTGCAACAAGCTCGCGAAGCCGCTCGCCGCAGCAGCTGTAAAAACAATCTCAAGCAGATTGGCATCGCGTTCCACAACTATCACGACACACATAACACACTTCCGCCACAACACATCCGCTGTTGGGGTGGAGGCTGCGTGACTGGCACGAATCAAAATACCTGGGCAGGGTCTGGACCATTCGTCCAAATCCTTCCATTCATGGAACAGGCAGCACTGTACGACGCGTTCGACACCGATAACGACTACACCAACGGGACCAACAACACTCTTCGGAACAATAAAATTCCAGCGTATCTGTGCCCGACCGATATTGCCTTCGGTGGAACTCAGGCCGGGATGAACTACGCAACCTGCGGTGGCTCGACCATCGATTTTTGGAACGACACGAATAACGGCATGTTCCAGCCGCGCCGAATCAACCCGTTTTCAAACGTGATCGACGGCTTGAGTAACACCATTATGGCTGGTGAAATGCTGAAAGGCGATGGAGCACAGACGACAACGTCTGACTCTGATATTGTCCGTATTGATAGTGCGACAGCCACATTTCTGGTACGCGCTACCCCAACTGTCGCTGAAATCGAAGCAGCCGGTGTCACTTGTGATGCCGCATCGACAACCGCAGAGGCTTCCTTAAGTGCCTGCGGCAGCTCGTGGTCTTCTCCTTACCCTGCTCAAACTTTCTTCAACACCGCCGCTACCCCCAACTGGAAACACCGCACATGTGCAATGGGTGGGGGCTTCGGACAGTGTGCGGACCGAAACGGCATCTTCCCAACCCGCAGTCGTCACAAAGGTGGCTCACAGGTCACGCTGGGTGATGGTGGCGTCCGGTTCATCTCTGAAAACATAGACGCAGGCACCTGGCAGCGCCTGGGACGTCGTGAAGACGGCCAAGTTGTCGGCGAGTTCTAATTTCCCTGAACGGACTGCCCGGCATTTTTCGGGCCGTCCGTTCTTTTTTATCTCGTGAGAACAGGTCTGACGAAAACCATGAATCGCATTGTTTTGATACTCGCCTTTCTTATGACCACCGGCTGCCAGGAACAGCGATCAACCGGTCCCGTTGGTACACAGACAACATCAGCCGTCGATTCCCTGAGATCAAGCCTGACCCACTATTCCAAGACAGGCGAAGGCGACAGTGGCGTTACCATTCTTCCAGATCTGATTAAGAATCTGAAAAGTGACAACGTCGACGAATCGGTGATCACCAAGCTCGAAGCGCAATACGCAGGACTGGATAAGCAGGGGCTGAAGAAAACAGCCACAGATATGCTCGATACCTTGAATAAGGCCGTTCCGCCGAAAAAGTAAGAACTGCTTGATTCACTCTGATCACCAATCTCCGCTCACGGAGATTCCGAACAGGTCGAATGAAAAAAAACGGATTGTGACATTTCACAATCCGTTTTTCGATTCCTGCTTGGAACTGTGAACTTTCTCGACGTAAGATGTGAACACATCCGCTAAAGGAGAAGTTCACCACATGCTTGATCAATTATCTCGTGCGAACGTTCGCACGCTGGCTGCAGCCGATCGTCAATCACAAATCGGACTGACAGCCCAATGGATACTCTTTGCGTCCTTGTTTCTGACTTTATTAAGCTTAAGTACGAATCGAGCCTCGGCAGGCGAAGCGACGCCGTCCCAGCTGCGAATTCTCAAAGATCTACAGTATCTCTCATCCGACGATCTGGAAGGCCGGTGCTCAGGTGAAGTCGGCCTGGTGACGGCTGGCGAATATGTCAAAGACCAGTTCAAAAGCGCGGGCCTGACGCTTCCTAAGAATGACGACGACGGCTATCTCGAATTCTCGATCAACCGACGTCCTACGATGGGCTCTCCCAACAAGGTCACCGTCTCTGATGGCAAAGGCTGGTCCGAAGAGCTCCGCGTCAATCAGAACTTTATGCCGATGTCGCTGGGCGGCAGCGGCGAATTCAAAGGCGAACTTGTCTTCGCTGGCTATGCCATCGATGCCCCGGATCTGAAGTACTCCGATTTCGATGGAGTCGATGTAAAGGGCAAAATCGCCATCGTTCTCCGCAAAGCCCCTCGTCAGGATCAGGCGGCTGGTCATACGCCGTTTCTGGATGAACAGGGAGTACTGATTCCTGATCATGCCTCGTTCAAGTCTAAGATCGACCAGCTTAATAAGCGTGGCGCAATTGGCGTGATCTTCGTCAACGAAGCCTACTCGACTGGCAAACAAAAAGCCCGGATCGAAACGGAAATCGAGACGATCCGCGAGCAGATGAACGACGCACTGACAAACGAAGAGCGCAAAGCTCGTCTGCAGGAAAAAGTCGACGAACTGACTTCAGAACTGAATGCAGGGAAGTACGATGATCTCCTCCGATTCGGCTATGGCGGAGCATCCAGCGAAACAACGATGCCCGTGTTTCAGATGAAATCTTCAGTTGCCAGTCAGCTGATGGAAAAAGCAGGAATCGGCTCTCTGGATGACGTTCAGAAAGCCATCGACGAATCCCTCAAATCACACAGCGCGGCTCTGCCAGGCATAACAGCCGAAGGCGTTTTGACGCTCAAGAGCAACGAAGCCAAAGCCAATAACGTCATCGCCGTCCTCGAAGGAGAAGGACCTCTCGCCGATGAGACGATCATCATTGGTGCCCACTACGATCACGTCGGCCTGGGAGAGTTCGGCTCTTTGAGCAACAGCAAGGGAGATATTCATAATGGGGCCGACGACAATGCCTCAGGCAGTTCGCTGCTGATGGAACTGGCTCGTCGCCTCGGATCTCGACAGGAGAAGTTACCTCGTCGAATCGTCTTCATCGCGTTTGCGGCCGAAGAAATGGGACTGCTCGGATCAAAAGCCTACTGTGAAAAGCCCCTCTATCCCGCCCAGCAGACCGTCGCTATGTTCAATTTCGATATGGTCGGCAGGATCAGTGATAACCGCATCGTCGCCTTTGGAACGAAGACATCCAATCGCTGGGAACCAATGCTCGATACGCTCGAGAACAAGTATCACATGCACATCGTCAGGCAGTCACCAGGACGTGGGCCCAGCGATCACCAGTCGTTTTACGACATCGGCGTCCCTGTGCTTCACTTCTTCTCTGGCTTGCATGGCGATTACCATACGCCCGCTGATGACTGGCAGAAGATCAATGTCTCGGGTATCGATCATCTTGTCGACATGATGGAAGATGCCATCCTCACGACTGCCAAGAATACTGAGCGTCCTGGCTTCCAGAAGACGAATGGTTCCGCGAACGTCTTCAACGCAGCAGGAGGCTATCCGTTCCTGGGAACGATTGGCGAGCGAAACTTCACTGGAACCGGCTATCAGGTCCAGCAGGTCATCCCCAACAGCCCTGCGTCTCACGTCGGGATGCAGCCAGGGGATGTGATCGTCGAAGTGGCTTCCAACAAAGTGACGACGCCTCTGGAATTCAGCGATGCCCTCAAGAAGCAAAACAATACGGCGACGATCACCGTCAAAGTCAAACGGGGCGATGAGACGATCCAGTTTTCGCCAAAGCTTCAGGCAACCCCTAACTGATCATTCAAAAATCAGTTGACTCTTTCCAGAAGCGGGGCGTCTTATCAGGCGCCCCGCTTTATTTTGTAGGCTTCTTTCGACATGCCAAAACGCTTCATTTTCATGTAGAGAACGCGCGGATCCATCCCCGCTTGCGTGGCCGTCTCGCCAACTTTGCCACAGCAATTGCGTAGCTTCTGATCGATGTAAACCCGTTCGAGGGCTTCCACGACTTCTTCCAGCGGCTTTTCCAGCCAGCCCGATTTCAAGAACCGCTCGATACTCTCCTGCGTCGAGACCGACAGTAAGTTTGGTGAACTGGAGAACGTCTCGCCCGCCCCGCAGATCTCCACGGGCAGGTCCGTGAGCTGAATCTCCGAGTCCCGACATAACAGCATCGCCCGTTCGACGACGTTGATCAGTTCCCGAACATTCCCCGGCCAGTCGTAGCGGGTCATCGCAGCCCGTGCCGGCTCTGAGATCCCGACCGCGTTGTGCGCCATCTGGGTGCGGAAGAAGTTGATGTAGCTTTCCACCAGCGAGGGAATGTCTTCTCGTCGCTCTCGCAGAGGCGGTATGTGAAGTGACACGACACTGAGCCGGTAGTAGAGATCCTTTCGGAACCGCCCGGCGTCAACTTCGTCCTGCAGATCCCGGTTGGTCGCAGCCATCAGGCGGATGTCGATCGGAATGGGGCGCTCGCCGCCGACACGCTGGACTTCGCGTTCCTGAAGAACGCGCAATAGCTTTACCTGCAGGTGCATCGGCATCTCGCCGATCTCGTCCAGGAATAAGGTTCCCTTATGGGCAAGCTCCAGACATCCTCGACGCGAACGAGTCGCGCCAGTGAAAGCCCCTTCCTCGTGACCAAACAGTTCACTCTCGAGCAGCGATTCCGTCAATGCAGCGCAGTTGACCGCAACGAACGGTGCACTGTTACGCGGACTCTCATGATGGACCGCTTGAGCCAGTCGTTCCTTCCCGACACCCGTCTCCCCCAGGATCAGCAGGGTCGTATTGCTGGTCGCGACCCGTTTCACGACCGTCATGAAGGTCCGCATCGTTTCACTTTCGGAAACAAAATCCGAAAGTGCAGCCTGATTGAGATTCGCAGTGCTAACATCAATCCGCGCCATCGCTCGTTCTCGTCGACGAGAAACCAGCGCACTCAAAACACTCTGCATCGAGCTTGTCTGCAAATCCTGATAGAGGACTGCGACACAACCCTCTGCGAGAAGTCGGGCACGTTCCTCGGGATCTTCGTAGTCACTGACGACGATAACATCAGGATTCTCCGGCAATTCGTGGATCTGCTGCATCAGATCCGCGCTCACGAGGCTTCGGCTGATGAGGATCAGGTCGCTGCTTTCCCGCGAGATGCGACGAAGAAGTTCATCCTGGGAGCGGATGGCGTCGGTCAGCGCATCCATCTTTTTGAGGAGTTCGGTCAGACGTCTTTTGACCTGTCGGTCTTCTATGAGCAGCAGCGCCTGAATCAGCATAGGGGGGTTATCACGATGAAAACGGATATTCGGAATTTGCTGCCGATCCGATTCGGCAGGTTCTACCGAAAATATCGACGGACAAAGCCGTTTTTGTAATTTTTATCAACGGCTCAGGCCGTTCTATATCCCAAAGGTACGAAAATCGCCAGATCTGGTCTCAGATTTTCGAAATTCTCACGTTTGGCACGCCCGGTGCGATAGTGTTCTGGCATGAGTCGATAAAGGATTGACTCAACTCTCAGCAAGTTTCAGTACAAAAGGAATTCGTACCATGGCAGGTAAACCAGCCGCTAAACCAGCTTCAAAGCCAGCTTCTAAACCAGCTACCAAGCCAACCAAGGGCGAAGCCAAGCGCTAGTCTTTGATTCGCCATTGATTTCGATCAATGACATGCCGGTCGCGGACGAAAGTCCCTTCCGGCATTTTTTTTCGCGCCGACATTGGCTTCCATGACGACCCCATCGTTCTTATGCTTATCGTGTGACCCCGATTCAGCGGGATAAAGCCGCACACTCCCCCTCGCTATGAAGACGATTGTTCCATGGAAGTCGCGATTTGGATTGGATTCTTTGTTCTCATCACGTTCTTCATTGGCCTGGATCTGGGTGTCTTCAACCGTAACGACCATGTGGTCACGCTGAAAGAATCGCTGCTGTGGACCTGCGTCTGGGTCACGCTGGCGTTGTGCTTCAACGGAGTCGTCTACTATCTCTACGAACAAGGCCTCATGCACCCGCCAGGGGTTGAGGGGGGCGGACTAGGGAAGAAAGCCGCAATCGAGTTCTTCACCGGCTACCTGATCGAGTACAGCCTGTCGATCGACAATATTTTCGTGATGGCCGTGATCATCGGTCATTTCCGAGTCCCTCAGAGTTACCAGCACC
The DNA here is from genome assembly GCF_052161635.1 of Lacunimicrobium album. Taxonomy (GTDB): domain Bacteria; phylum Planctomycetota; class Planctomycetia; order Planctomycetales; family Planctomycetaceae; genus SXPC01. The sequence goes on along the minus strand of NZ_CP197413.1, from coordinate 141,109 downwards.
GCCTGCTGTTCTGGGGGATCCTGGGAGCCGCGATCCTTCGAGCGATCATGATCTTTGCGGGAACTGCCTTGATCACCGAGTTCAAATGGCTGATCTATGTCTTTGGCGCGATGCTCATCTTCTCTGCAGTCAAAATGCTCGTCACTCGTGATGAGACGCTGGACACAGATGAAAATTGGTTTGTCAAACTGCTAGGACGTGTGATTCGTGTCAGCAAGACCTTCCACGGTCACCATTTCTTCGCCAAGGAGAATGGCCAGAGTGTTGCGACTCCGATGTTTGTCGCCCTGCTGCTGATTGAGAGCACCGACGTCATGTTCGCCATCGATTCGATTCCTGCGGTCTTCTCCGTGACAACCGATCCGTTCATCGTCTTCACCTCGAATATCTTCGCGATCCTCGGCTTGCGATCTTTGTATTTCGCCCTCGCAGGAATGATGGACAAGTTCCATTACCTGAAGATGTCGCTGGTGTTCCTGCTGGCTTTCGTCGGAGCGAAGATGCTGCTTTCCGGGGTCTTTCACATTCCCAACGAGATCTCTCTGGGAATCATTGCCGCGATCCTGGCTGTCGGTGTCTTAGCCTCTTTGTTCGACCCATCAAAACCAACGGATGAACCATCAAGCCACGCACACGGCAAACTGCCACCTGACAATGACGATCAGGATCATGAATTGGACAAAAAAGAATGGAGCTAGAACGATCCCGTAGGGTCCGCTGTGCGGACCATCAATGGGCGTTCAATTCCTGATTGACGGGAACTCATTCGTTCAGACAATGACGCGAATACATGGTCCGCACAGCGGACCCTACGAGGTTTAAATCATCCCGTAGTGTCTCAGGCCCTCGAGGATTCCCGCCGCATAGTTGGCTTTGGCGAAGTAACAGCGTTGGCCGTTCTCGCGCAGGCTCTCCAGTTCTTTATCGTAATTACCCACAACGATGCCCGATGTCTGCCCGGTCAGCATGTCGTAATCATTGCCGGAGTCGCCCGAGGCCGCGATATTGCTCAGTGGCAGATGCCACTTTTGAGACAGGTAACGAATCGCCTTCCCCTTCGAGGCTCGGTGAGGCAGGATGTCGACGAACGACCCGTGTGAATGGATCAGCGAATAGGCTGAGCGCGTCTTATCCAGGTGAGTGTGAATTTCGGACATGACTTCCGAAGGCGTGACGTGGTCGTCCAGGTTGTAGCTGACTTTGAACTCGCGCTGCGAACCCGGCCCGGTCTGGAGGGACAGATACGGGAGATTGGCGAGTGCATCGCGAATACGATTGGGATACCACTTGTGACGCAGTCGGCTGCCCCAGCCTTTGTCCGGCTGACAATCTCGACCGTAATAAATCTCGGAACCGACTGACGAAATGATGACATCGATCTCGTGAATGTTGTACTTTTCAAGGACCTCGAGAATCAGGTTCAAAGACCGCCCCGACGCGACTCCAAACGCAATGCGCCCCCGCTCCCTGTGAATCAGATCCAACAAGTTGGTCAGCGCATCGTCATCGCCCAGAAGTGTGTTATCGATATCAGTAATCAGCATGTACTTGACGTTTTCGAGGCGATTCCCCAGCGAACGGGCCGAGACGCCCGTTGACGGAGCTGGCTCGTACGTCTCAACGACTTCTGAGAGGGCTTTCAAATACTCTTTGCAGTGAGTGTCCCACGAGTAATGCTCGCGCACCCTGTTGATGCCATTAGCAGACATCGTATTCCACTGATCATGATTCGTCAGCGTGGAAAGCATGGCCTTCGTCATCGCTTCCTGGTCGGTGACATCGAGAATGATGCCGCATTCACAGTTCTCGATGATGTCCTTGGGGCCACCGTCGTTTGTTCCAATGAATGGAAGTCCGGTTGCAGAGGCTTCAATGAACGTCAGCCCGAACAGCTCGATAAAGGCTGAGTTAACAAAGACCCCGCGTCCGCTCGCCGTGAGACGATACAGCTCCGGCACATCGAACTCAGAGTCGTGCTGCTTGGGGATCGCCATCTTGCCATAAAGATCATAGCGATCGAGCATCATCAGGATGTCGGTGAGAACTTCTTTCTCGTTGTCTGACATCTCCTCGATATTGCTGCGAATCCCTGCAAAAACAGCGAGGTTCGCAATCGATTGCAGCTCCTTCGATTCCCCATAAGTTTTGATCAGCGCCTGGATGTTCTTACGACGGTCGGGACGACACAGCGAAAGAATCAACGGCTTATCAGGATTGAAGAAGAAGCGCCGCAGCTCGTGAACCATGCGCATCCGCGCCTGCTTGAAGCGTTCATCGACTGTGTGAGGTGCCAGTTCATATTCGTAGTAGGGGAAGAATCTCGCCAGATCCAGTCCGGGCGGAATGATCTCAAAACGAAGTGTCTCATCTTTGTGATAGTTCTTGTACTGGTCGTCTCGTTCGTGTCGGGTCGACGTAATGACAAGATCCGCGACCGACAGGCAATCCTGCTCGATCTGGATGCGTTTCTCGATATTGAGTTCCTGATTCGCCTCTTCGAGCGTCCAGCCAACGCTTTCCAGGTATTCCAGCTTTGGTTTGCCCAGGGAATGCCCTGTAAACACAAATGGCACATCGAAGACCGATGCCACTTCCGCAGCCACATACCCAGCATCGGCGTAATGCCCGTGAACGACCGTCGGCGGTTTCTCCTGGCGTCTGGTAAATGAAATCATCTGATCGATGAATTCATCCAGGAATGACCAGAGTTTTTCTTTCCGGACATAACGTCCACCCCCGCAGGGGAGACGCACGATGCGACAGTTGGGGCCGAGTTCTTCGAATGTCTGGGAATAGTCAGCAGTAACTCTTTTGTCTTTCAAACGCCTTGTAAACAGGTCAACTTGCGTGACGCCGGGCTGCTCCGCGAGATTCTTTGCCAGTTCAATCACATAGCGGACTTGCCCACCGGTGTCGGCGTCGCGTCCCATTTCGATATTCTGTCCCCGAATCAGTCCGTGCATGCTGACGAGCTGGATGTACATCGTTGTTGTCTACTCCTGGTTGTCTGCGAAATGAGGGCGGGCCCGCGAATGGTCCGACCTGGAGCATGGCCCGCTCCGTCCTCTCGCAATCATTGAATGAGCCAGCGTCTCATCAGAGACGCCCCATAGCCGCCTGCAGGAATCCTTAGCAGGCACAGTGATTAGGATTTCAATTATTGTCATCACGTTTATCTAGTGTAATCGATCAGGGAGGCCGAGGCACCCCTTTTCCGCGCGTCTAAGGAAGTTCAGAACGATAAATAGCCAATGCCGTGCCAGTTTTCCGGCCTGGAGCAAAAACTGGTGATCGCCACATTTGCTTATCAGTTGAAAGAGGCATTCAGGGCGAACTCCCTGTGAAATCTGGGGGTTCGTGGAAGTTCTGCGAAACTCTGTGGAATTTCCGTGGGTTATAATCGGAGAAGAGAGATTCCTGCTCCTGATGACATTTCCTGGACGATGACACAGAGACGCGCAGTCCATGAAACGACGGTCTCTCCACACTCAGCAACCCGATCAAACCTCTGATCTGTCAGCGACCACCGTGATTGAAATGACGCACACGCAGGGACCATCAATGCACGCATTTCGAACGCTTCTGACCGCGTTACTCATAACCTTGACGATCGCATCCCGTTCCCCGGCTGCGACGGGAATCGTCGGCTCTTTACATGATATTGACGCGGTCGCTGCGGAAATTGATACGCTTCTTGAGGCTGAGTTCATCGCGAAAAACACCACGCCCTCGCAGATCATTTCCGATGAGGATTTCCTGCGTCGCGCCTACTTTGATCTGGCAGGCATGCCACCCAAAGCCGAAGAGATTGCCGCCTTTGTCGAAAGTAAGCATCCGGCAAAACGTTCCGAATTGATCGATCGCCTCGTCGGCTCGCCAGAGTATGCAGAGAACTTCGCCAGCTACTGGAAGACCGTCATCTACTTTGCAGCGACCGATGATCGGGCCAAGGTCTTTCAGTCGTCGTTCAAAAACTGGATGACCAAACAGATTCTTCAAAAGCGCACCTGGGACCAGATCACCCACGATCTGCTGACTGCCACAGGAGATGTCCAGTCCAATGGCCAGACGGCTCTCGTCTTCGCGCATCAGGGCGACGCAGCCGAGATCGCGGGGGAAGTCTCAAGAATCTTTCTGGGCGTGCAGATCGAATGTGCCAACTGCCATGATCACCCGACAGAGAAATGGAAGCGGGAACAATTTCACGAACTGGCGGCCTACTTCGGACGAGCAAAAGTCGTGATCAATCGTGATGACGGACCTCGTCGTTTTGAAGTCGTCGCGATGAATGAGTTCAAAGAAAGTTTTGCCAACGCGATTCTTAGTAACCCGGTCATGCTCGTACGCTTGATGGACGCCAACGGCGATCGCATGATCAGCCGAGAGGAAGCCGCCAGACGCCCTAAATTCGCTGAACACTTCACCGAACTGCTCGAGCACTGCGATAAGGACCGAGATGGATTGTTGACCGCGAAGGAACTCAGTGAAGCGCCACATCCACAGAAGCGATTCACCGGACGTGCCGAGTATTTCATGCCCGACCTGAAAGATCCCAGCAGCCAGGGGACTCTGGTTTTACCATCCTTGTTTACGACCGAAAAAGCCAAATTGCGATTTGGCGCCACCGACGAAGCGCGTCGCCTGACGCTCGCCCAGGCAATCACCAGCCAGGACAATCCGCTGTTTGCCAAAGCCTATGTGAATCGGGTCTGGAGTCTGTACATGGGACATGGCTTCGTCAATCCCATCGACGATCTCAGCGAACTGAATCCCGTGAGCCACCCGGCCGCGTTTGATCTTCTGGCGAAGGCATTCACGGCCAACAAATACAACATGCAATGGCTCGATCGCGTCATCACCCGAACCAAAGCCTATCAACGCGAAATTTGTAAGGTTGATGAAACCCGCGAGAAAGTGCTCTTTGCGTCTGCAATTCCCGTCCGTCTGCGTGGTGAGCAGATCTATAACTCGCTGGCGAAGGTCTATGGCTCGGACCTGATGGCAGCCGCTCGCAACTCTGGCATGGGTGGCGGAGGCATGATGATGATGTCTCGCGATCCCCAGGATCAGTTTGCCAACCTCTACAACGTCGATCCCTCAATGCCACAAGATGAAATTCCACTCGATATCCCGCAGTCACTGTTCATGATGAATTCGACGCAAGTCCATAAAATCACCAACGGCTCGCCGACATCTCCTGTCAGCCTGCTCAGAAGCAAGTATCCCGCTGACCGCGATTACGTTCGCGAAGCCTTCCTGCTGGCGTTGAGCCGTCAGCCGACTGATCGCGAGTATGAACTCATGACGCAGTATCTCTCGACCGCGTCTCATCAAGGCGAGGCCTGCGAGGATGTGTTGTGGTCGTTGATTAACAGCACGGAGTTTATCACGCGGCCATGAAGAATATGTCTGACGCCGCTTAGAGAATGAATATCGACGACTGCCTAGCGCCCACCCTCATCCGCCCTTCGGGCACCTTCTCCCCTCAAGGGAGAAGGAACTTAATACCGCTCCCCTCAAGGGAGTAGGGAAATGTAATGAGTCACTTCTATGATGACATCTCTTCATGAATCGATCTCTTTCAATCACGCCCGGATGTCGCGCCGACGATTTCTCCAGACCGTGTCGGCTGCTTCTCTGGCGGCGGGGACCTTGTCGTTTTCAGACCTGATGTCGTTGCAGGCCGCGGAACTTCGCAAGCAGCATCGTGCTGTCATCATGCTCTGGATGGCAGGGGCGCCCAGTCAGTTTGAAACCTTTGACCCCAAGCCGCGTCACGAAAACGGAGGCGGAACGGACGTCATCGACACGTCGATTCCCGGAGTCCAGTTTGCCAAAGGCTGGGAGAACACGGCGAAATCGATGCACGACTTCGCGCTCATTCGCAGCATGACCAACAAGGAAGGAAATCACCGTCGCGCCAGCTACCAGCTCCATACCGGTTACATTCCCTCCGGCTCACTGAAGCACCCGTCGCTGGCTGCCAACATCGCCAGGGAGATCGCAGACCCGTCGTTTGACCTGCCATCAGTTGTGAGCATCGGGCGTGGTTTTGAAGCAGGATCAGGATACCTGGATGTCAGCCTGGATCCCTTTTTCGTTGATCGTCCGGGGACTCCGCCAGCCAACATGACTGTGCTGACACCACCGACTCGTTACGAACGACGCCTGGGCCTGCTGTCTCAATTGGAACAGAACTTCGCCGGCAAAGGGGCAGGGCAGCTTGTCGAAGATCATCAGAAGATCTACAGCAAAACGAGCGACCTTGTCCTCAGCCCCAAGACAGAAGTCTTCGAACTCGATGACGAGCCTCAATCGCTGAAAGACAAATACGGCGATTCCGACTTTGGTCGCGGCTGTCTGCTGGCACGTCGACTGGTGGAATCAGGCGTTTCTTACGTCGAAGTCCGCGTCAACGGCTGGGATACGCATGACAATAATAACGCCCGCGTAAGCCAGTTAGCCCAAAGCGTCGATCCTGCAACGTCGGCGCTGGTCGCAGACCTCAAGGATCGAGGCATGCTCGATTCGACGCTCGTCGTCTGGATGGGAGAGTTCGGACGCACGCCAAAGATCAACGGACGAGCAGGGCGCGATCACTTCCCGAAAGCCTGGAGCATGCTCATGGCAGGCGCAGGAGTCAAAGGCGGGCAAGTCATCGGAGCCACAAACGATGCCGGCGACGACATCAAAGACACCCCCATCACCGTACCAGACCTGTTCACCTCGATTTGCCAGGCCGTGAAAGTCAACCCGCTCGTCGAGACGATGAGCCCACAGGGAAGGCCGCTGAAGATCGTCGATGGCGGGACGGTGATTCCGGGGTTGTTTGCCTGATTTATATCGGCGCGTACTCCCTCCGGTGACTCAGCGGGGGCTAAAGAATGTTGCGTCAGACGATGATCGGGTTGAGATAATAGTCGCGGAAATGGTTCAGGATGCGACTATCGACATCGAACAGATAAGCAATCAACGCAGCGCGAATCCACATCCCATTGCGGGCCTGTCGGAAATACATGACACGCGGATTCGTGTCGATTTCCGGAGGGATCTCTCCGAAGGTGGAGTCGCGTGGGAACGGGTGGAGAATCGGGGCGTATTGCTTCATCCGATTGACGAGTTCCAGCGTCAGGCAGTAGCGCGACAAGTCCATCGTCTGAAGTAACTCCGCATCAACGGGGTTATTGTGTTCTTTCTGGATACGCGTCATGTAAAGACAGTCGATCATTTCGATCACTGGCTTGCCGTTGACGAGGTCTTCAAATGATGACACCTCGATCACTTTCGCCCCCGCAGCGGTCAGCGAGTCCCGCATTTCCGTACTCAGCCGCAGTGAGGGGATCTCAGGGGCAATGAAGATCAGAGTGGGGTCATCGTATTGCGTGAGCAGTTTGCACAAGCTTCGAACCGTCCGCCCCCGTCCAATATCGCCACAGAAGGCATACACTTTGTTATCGAGACCTTTCGTCAGCCCCGGATACGTTTTACGCAAGTCATCAAATCGACTCCATTTCAATGAGTCTTTCGGATCAGAAAACTGGAACGTCCGGGTCATCGTATAGATATCGAGCAACGCCTGCGTCGGGTGTTCTTCGGAACCGGAACCGCCGTTGACGATTGGGACATGACGCTGGCCACTCGACTCCAGATCGTTCATCAGGTAAGCACAACCTTCTGCGAACGTCTTCTCATTAGAACGCATGATGATGATGTCGAAGTAACTCGAAAACATGCGGATCGAATCAAAGGGCGACTCACCTTTGACTTCCGAAGATGTGTTCCTGTCGCGGACTTCGTTGCACGTGATCCCCAGAATTTGACAGGCAGCCATGAACGACAGAAACGTCCGGGTCGATGGCTGAGTGAAGTACATCATCGCCCGCTTGTGAGGCAGCAGGTCGGTCAGATAGAGGCTGCCCTTTTTTGTCTTCGAGATCGTGCGAATCATATCCGCAACGCCGCAGAGGTGTTCGATCAGGCCTCGATCGATCTGATCCGCGAAAATGACGTGTTTGAGCCGTTGCTCTTTTTGGAGTTCCGCAACTTTCACCATAGGGCGTCGTGTCATGCGGGCCTGATAATCGTACGGGTCCATCGTCAACCTCTAATCCCTGACGCCTGTGCAGCGGCACTCAAACAGCCGACAACCATACCGGCGAAAATTCGGTTCAGTGTCATTCAGACCGCTTCATTTGTCAATCAGCCCCGTCTGCCGAAATTGACACAGTCAATTGAATCGATCGTCCGCGCCCCAAATCGAGACGGACGGCCTCGCAGTCAGTCAAAAATCTGAGCCGAATAAAACGAATGTAGGACGGGAACTTCTGACGTTGAGCCGCCGTCTCCATAAAATATGGTCAAACGTGAGTCTATGTCCGTGAGATTTCCCACAAACGGCCGTCCGATGCGTATAATTTCGGTAGTCCCGCCGCAGTCCTGTCCGCTAAGATGCACTTCACTTATCCTGTCTAACGTCTATGTGATTGAACACATCCTTCCTGCGTGATCGCAGCCTGGAGTGGAGCTTATTTATGGATTTTCGGGTTTGTCCTTCGTGTAAACAGTCAGTCCTGGATGACGATGCCAAAGACTGTCCTTTCTGCGGTACGTCCATGTCGGCCAAGCCGTCAGCTGGAAAACCTGCCCCTGCTGCCAAACCAATCACGTCCGCAAAGCCAACCGGGAAACCCCCAGCAGCAGCCGCTCCCATCGGTGCCGGTTCCAAATCGCCAGCGACGAACGCCGCCCGACCGATCGGCAGCAAACCCTCCGCTGCCACACCACCTGCATCACCTCCGACCAAACCAAAGTCGAACGACCCGTTTGAATTCGAAGGGGAATCACTCGACAAGCTGTTCCCAGTCAAGGCCAGGCCCGGGGCAGGGGCGTTGTATCAGGTCAAATGCCCGATGTGCGAAAAGGTCGGGTTCGTTCCTGAGAAACTCATCGGCAAGAAGGTGAAATGCTACAACCCTGACTGCCTGGTCCCCGCCTACATCGTCCCTGCACCTCCCAAGGTCGAGGTCGAGGTCAAACCGCAGAAACGCAGCTTCCTGACACCAAACGTCATCATTCTCCTCGTCATGCTAACCGCCGCCAGCGGAGCCGGGGCAGGGTGGTATTTCTTCATTCGAACACCACCAGCCCCTGAGCAAGATCCCTTTGCTGCCAAAAAACAAACGGAAGTGGTCATACCCAAAGATACCGTTAAGGCCGGGGAAGGCCCAAAGGATCTCATCCCGGAATTGACTCCGCCCCAACAAGTCGAAACGGTCCTCAAGAAAATCGAGGAAGTCTCGTATGACGAAAAAGGTCCTCGCAGAACAACGATCCGACAGCTGGCTGGTCGTGGCTTCGCGCTCGCCGGCGATTTTGCTGCTGCCCAGAGGAACGTGGTGAAAATTACCGAGCTTCAGCAGCAGTTGAAGTTCCAGGAAATCAGCCCATGGATCTCGATCTCCTGGCAGGCGCTGAAAGAAAACAATACCAGCGTTTCCGACGCCGCCCTGAATCAGGCCATCAGCATCAGCGACCTGCTGCCTGCATACGGCTTTGAATCCAATATCACAGCGATCGAGTATTCATCGCGCCTCGCCGCTGCAGGTCAGCAGCAGAAGGCGATGCAGTTTTTGAGGAAGTTCACAGACACGTCTCTGGAAGGTCTGCTGGCCTCCTGGCTGGTCGCCATTCGTGCCAACAACACATTCGACCTCTGGCGTGAATGGGAATGGCGTCCTCTTCTGGTCGACCCCTTCCCGCAGGCAACCGCAGTCAGCCGCTCGCTGGTCTCCCGAGGCATGGTCGATCAGGCGCTGCCATGGCTTGATCTCCTCAGGTCGGAAGAGACGCAGATGCACTCTCTGGCCGGCATGATGCTCGAAGCCGAGTTGATTCAGGATCCAGCGAAGAAGTCTCAGGTTCAAGCGAAACTGATGCCGCTGGTTGAACAACGACCAAAAGCAGAACAGGCCTTCATTCACTCGCGTGTTGCCCTTGTTCAGCACTACATGGGACGAGACGAGACATCTCTGGCCAGCTACGACAAGGCATCCGCTCTTCTGAAAGAAATCGAACTCCCCAAATCCGAAGCGGGAGACGACATGAAGGGCGTCTACGAAGGACGCAGTTATTCTCACGAGAAGACGACTCTCCCAGCCGCAGGAGCCTACAGTAACCTGGCGCGCTGCTGCCTGGTTCTCAAAAAACGAGATCAATACGACGCGCTGGTCCGTCAGGCCGTCCAAATGGCGAACCTGACCATGCCGTCGTTCTCTCGAATTGATTCGCTGTATCAGAACATGGAGAAGAGCACCCCTGCTGTTCGCCAGGATCTGGGACGCCTTCTGAATATCAACAACGCCTCTGATGTGAACTCAGCCTTCACAACGTATCGCAAGAATCTGGGGCAGATCTATGCTCTGTCACAGCGGACGCGCGAATTTGAAATCGCGATGCTCTCCCAGGCCCTCCTTGATGAGGCGCAGGTGCTTGTTCGATCCATTCTCGAAGAGAACATGCGAGGCGACCAGTCGCAAGTCAACCTGATTGACTCGCGTCTGACTCCCGCCTTAAATGCCATCGCATACGTCAAGAACGACGAAAGCCTCAAGCAGTTCTACGCAACACTCAGCGCGAATCGCACATTCCCCCTGCTGGATCTTGTCTGGACCATGGAGCTGAATCTTCGGCCCATCATGAAGGGGGGAAAAGTCGCGACTGCCCGCGAGCTCTTCACCACATTCTCCAGCGATAAACGCGATCAAAAACTGACCCGACCAGAAACGATGATGCTGGCATGCGTTTATGGCTCGCGTTTAGCAGGGGAGAAACGCATCGACGATGGCCTGAAATGGATCGACAGCATCAAGGATACCAATTCTCGCGAAGAAGCAGCGCGTCTGGTAACCTCACTTTACAGCCTGATTGGAGACAACCAGTCCAAGCTCATTTACGACGTCAGCCGCATGTCGACCTCGCCGACCGAGAAAGCAAACCTGCTGATCGGAATCGCAGAAGGAGTGACCGCCAAAAACCCTGACTTGAAGCTTGGAACCCCCTCACCTCAGGTCTCCACCACAAATCGATAACGCATCGAAGCAGATCAACAAAAAAGGGCGAGTGAGAATCCTCACTCGCCCTTTTTCTGTTACCTCACACGCCCGTCAATGTCGACTGCTGGAGATCACCGCGTTTCGTAATGTCTCCCCAAACGTCGTCGGCGATTCCAGCTGATAGCTCTGCTCATAACTGGGAGTTTCCGGAGCCATTTCGACACGCTTGTCGATGGAATCGCAAATCTCGTGAATGTCATCCAAAGCAGCAAAGAAGGCTTTGACGACTTGAAGATCCCATTGTTGACCGGCTCCGTTCATCAGAATTTCTTCCGCGCGACTGAGTTCCATCCCTTTGCGGTAAGGCCGATCGCTGGTCATTGCATCATAGGCATCTGAAACAGCCAGAATCTTCGCAACGACAGGAATCTGATCCCCTTTCAGACGCTCGGGATACCCAGTCCCGTCAACGGCTTCATGGTGATAGAGAACCCCCGGAAGGACGTTTTCAATCTGCTCAAGGGCACGAAGAATCTTGAAGCCGCGTCGCGGATGCTTCTTAATCTCGTTGAACTCGTCGTCTGTCAAACGACCTGGTTTATTGAGGATGTGATCAGGAACACCAATCTTCCCGATGTCATGGACCAGACCAGAAATGTAGATCTGGTCGCATTGTCGATTGGAAAGCTTGAGTTGTTGTGCAATGCGTCTTGCAATTCTCGCAACGCGGTCACTATGGCCCCGCGTGTACGGGTCCTTCGCTTCGATGACGTGCATCATCGCGCGAATCGTGCCGATCAGGAGTTGGTCTTTCTGTCGGAAGAGTTCGGTATTTGACGCATGAACCGCCATAATCGCGGCCACGGCTTCGATGAGAGAAGCCTCCTGGGTACCGAACTCATTCTCACTCGTCGATGCGCCAGATTCTTTGCGTCGAGTCGATGCAGACAGTTTGTTTACAGCAACAATCCAGCCAAAACTACGATCACTCACTGCGACTGAGACGATCAGAAACGACCGAATCGATTCCGGACATTCCCCCGGACTCGTTTCATTCCGAACATACGGCTGAATGTCTGCTTCATCACGATAGTTCTGGACCAGATTCCAGAGATCAGCATGATCAAATGGTGGTCCCGACATGACGCATTCATAGGAACTCCCCGTTCCTTCCGAAGACGATGTCACATGATGGCTGTCTCGATTCACCAGCATCGCAACGCACTCTGCATTCACGATACGACGCAGCGCATCAAGGTTCGGACGAGCCATTTCCATGAGTTCAAGTTGTTCCGAAACAACCATCTGAGCGGCAAACCGGCGCAGCCAGATCATCTCTTCAAAGTTCTCGCTGACTTGGCGGACGAAGTCATCGAGACATTCGCCCTGGTAATTGAGTCGCTTGAGATTCTCGGAATTGGCAAACGCCTGGCTGGCCAGTTGATCGACCATCCCTGCTTCATCGACTTTGAGTTCCCCCACAGCCACCGTCGTGTTCGCTTCGCCGGGAATGGGAACAAGAATCAGCCTCGCCCCTGATTTCTGGCAGTGGAGCAGGCTGTTTCGAGAGAAAGACGCCTGCTCACTGAGAATCCCCGCGATGTTGATTTCTCGTGATGGCGTCGCACTAAAATCCTGTACGATTTCTAACAGCCATTGTCCCTGGCTGTCTTGTTTCCAGATTTCAAACGGTGTCAAGAAGCTTCGTCGAAGCTGTTCGAGAATCTTGACGGCGCTGGATTCAGCATGAGTATTCGGCATCGCTTCACCTGTTTCACCGCGCGTTCTCATAGTTAAAGTGTCACCATGGCGCAGACGGTCGTAAATCTGTTTGGAGTCAAGCCGAAGTAAGGGTAGGCCAAACAAGACCGCCACAGGCTGTTTTCAACCTCGCGTCGACAGAAACGATCCAAGCCGACCTGACATTTATCAGATAGGAACGTCATGACGATTATGCAGGGGCTGGATTCATTTCCCTGTCGCAACAACCATCGTGAGATCGCAGATCACCTCAACCGCTCGACCGATGACTCGCATCACAATCCGCATGACCGTTACCAATAAGATTTCTTACTCCACAACAAGCCATCAAACGACCAGTCTTCACATTCCGACGATTCGTTGCCCATTTACAACCTATCTTTTCATGTGACATGACGCGCATGGTCACCATTGCGCTCTGTCCTGAAAAGTTGCGTTTCTCCTGTTCATAAAAAGAAGTCAACCATGGCAGCCAAGGTACTCGTCATCGAAGACAGCCGCGTGATGGGGGAAGTCATGGTCTTCAACCTGCGCCATCATGGATATCAGGCTCAACTGGCTGTGAACGGATTCCAGGCGTTGGAAATGATGCAGACGCAGGATTTTCAAGTCGTGCTCCTCGACTATCAGATCCCGAGAATGAACGGAGAAGAAATCTGCCAGGCAATGCGACAACTCCCCGGCTATGCACAGACACCCGTCATCATCTGTTCGGCAAAAGGCTATGAACTCGATGCGACCCGTCTGCGCGAAGAACTTGGAATCGCCAACGTCCTGCCGAAACCATTCAGCCCTCTTGAATTGATGGCCCTGGTGAACGAACTGACGGCTTCTGCAACCCCTGCATAATACTGAAAAGCCAATGCCCGTCAGTGAGTCAACTCGCCACGACAGCATTAGAAAAGAACTAAGAGCGGTGGATCGCATCATCCCCCAGAAAACCAGACAACAACTCATGATGTTGATCATCATGATGGGGGTCTTCGCGTCTGTCGGGATAGGCTTGATTGGCTACCTCAGTGTCTATCAGCCGACGTCGGTCCAGACGTCCCTGCTTTGCCCGCTGCTGATCAGTATCATCCTGCTGCTCACGATCACGTTTTCTCGCATGCTTCGTTCGATCATCTCGCCGATCGATCTCATCGAATCTCAGATAGAAGCATTCATCCGCGAAGAAGCACATTCATTGAACGCAGTTCACCCCACTCGAACCGTCGAGTCGACAAACACGCTGTGGGATCGCATGACACTTGGCATGAAAGATTTGATCCCTCAAGAAGAGCATCATCGAGAACATGCGCCGGGCAAACCCAGCCCGTCAGAACTTCTGCACTCTGAGCTCTTCAATAAACTCCCCTATGGAATCGCCTACGCAGATCACACCGGTCAGATTCTGCTGCACAATCCCGCCTTCATTCAGATGTTGATCCTCGAGCGTGTCTCGCTGACAACAACCGATAGGCTCTTCGATGCGATCAAACCATTCCTGTCCCAGGCAGATCGACAGGACGCAGAAATGATATGGAAACACGAGGATTCGCTTTCAATCGTCTTAGAAGTCAGATGCGGCGAGATCTTTGAATACATTCACATGACTCGTCGCCCAGTTATGGGACTGCAGAGCAACGCAGGAACCCTGATCACCGTTCGCGACATCACCCAGCAGAAACGCAGCGAGAATGACAGTGATCACTTCCTGAGTACAGCAACTCACGAACTGCGAACACCGCTCGCAAACATCATCGCGTACGCAGAGACATTAACGGTCCACGATTCGATTGATCTGCATCAACAGAAACATTTCTGTCACGTCATCAAATCCGAAGCCATGAGACTCTCACGCTTTGTCGATGAACTCCTCGATATTAGCCGGATGGAAGCCGGCTGCCTCATGCTTCGTCGACGCCAAACAGACATGCTGCCATTCTTGCTCGATGTCTGCGATAAAGTGCGACCACTCATGTCGTCCCGTCAGATTGACTTCATCAATCTGTTCCCCCGAGAATTGCCGACTCTTTCCGTCGACAAAGACAAAGTCGCCTCGGCTCTTATCAACCTGCTAGGCAACGCAGCCAAATACACACCCACCGGCGGTCGCGTTGAATTTCGAGCAATCTGTTTGGAGCATTGCCTGTGTCTGGAAATTCAAGACACAGGAATCGGGATCGCCAGCGAAGAACTGCCCAGAATTTTCGACAAGTTCTTCCGCAGCGATGATGATCAGGTACGAGAAGTCACAGGCAGCGGACTGGGCCTGTCATTCACACGAGAAGTGGTACGCCTGCACAACGGCGATATCACAGTACAAAGTCAGATCAGCAAGGGCTCGACATTCATCATGACCCTACCGCGCCCACAAGAGTCGATCAGCCAATCTGATTGACTCTCAGCAGCAGGGGAGCAGACCATCACGAGGCTTTAGTAAGCACCTTCGCGGAACAGAATTGTTCGCACGGTTCGCAGCATGATGAAGTAATCCAGCCAGGGTGACCAGTTACGGACATAGTAGGCATCCATGCGGATGCGGTCTTCATAAACGGTCAAGTTGCGACCGGAGACTTGCCACAGTCCTGTAATTCCTGGACGAACGCTGCAGTACAGGCCGAACTCACCTGGGTGATCCTGAATGTACTTGGCATCGTAGTTCGCACAGTCAACAATGGGACGAGGTCCAACAACACTCATCTCACCAGTCAGGACATTCCACAACTGTGGAAGCTCATCAAGGCTCGTCGCACGGATGAACTTGCCAACCACAGGAATAATACGCGGATCGTTCTTCAGCTTGTGGTCTTTAACCCACTCGGCTTTCATTTCTGGATGATCATCCAGATACTTCTGGAGGTGCAGGTCAGCATTCGGAACCATGCTACGCAATTTCCAGACACGGAAGATCTGGCCATCTCGGCCAACTCGCCCCTGGGAATAGAACGCGGGGCCAGGTGAGCAGATCTTGACCATGACTGCAAGCACACCAATCAGCGGGCCAGCGACAGTCAGTGCAGACAACGTCACGACAAGGTCAAACAGACGCTTAAAGCCTCGCATGACCGGCGAAAGAAGCTGGTTGCGAATGTGAACACCAGACAAACCAGCACACTCGTAAAACTGCGACCAGAGTGTCGGCAGCATCAGTTTGTTATTCAGCAGAACGACATTCGGAATGCCGTCGCAGGCATGCAGAATTTGCTTGAGATCTTCCGGGTTGCGATCATGCAACGATGCAATGCACCATGTCGCTCGATGCGTTTTCATGATCGTGCACAAATCGGTCAGGTTGCCGAGATACTGGGCCGGATCAATGTTGAGTCGGCTGAAGTTTTCCAGCGAGTCAACCACACCAATGGACTTCAAGCCACGGTGAGCTGAGCGGTCGAGGAACCGCAGGACAGCGTTGGTTTCATTTCCTGCACCGACGACGACCAGACGCTCGCCCCACCAGCTTTGGCGAACGAGAAGTAACCTGACCGCTGATCGAGCAAAATATAGAACGACACAGCACATCAGAGTACTGGCAGTGACTGCAATCATTTCAGCCATCGACACGTTTCCGAGAATCCCTTTCAAAGAGATAACGAAAAGGTGGGCGGAAACGATCGAAACGATTTGATTCTTGAGCTCAACAACAGGACTGACACCCGTCGTCTTCCAGGCCCCCAGAAAGCATGTCATCAGCAGATAACCAAGCGCGATCATCGCCAGGTAGCAGACATACTGATGCAAACTGACCTCTGCAGGCTGAATCGCAGCACCAAGCAGAAACGAACTGCTGTAGCAGACGGCGATAAACCCCAGATCAGTCACGATCAGTGGGAAGTTTGTCAGTAATGACTGGGAAAAATTCCACCCCATCTCGCTGGTGCGGACTTGGAGCTTTCGACCTTCTAAAGGTTGAGGCTCCGTATCTTGACCAGGGAGAAATTTATCGAGATGTAGAATTGCTTCCGTTGAGAAAATCGGATCCACCAGCAGGCTCCGTGGGGCTGCCTCATTGACCATCATGGTGGGCATTATCGTCTGGCTCTGATTATCGAGTATAAGTTGTGTAGACATTATTTGCAGAAACCTTGGGAAGCTTGTCGCGAGCCCTCTTTCTGTACGCTTAGTATGCTAAACGAGCAATGTGAGACGAAACCAGTTCGTTTTGCGAGACTTTACTTATTTTCTCGATTTTCCCCAAACATCAATATCCGTTGATACAGAATGTGCGAATTGAGCAAAATAATGCAAATATTCCACCCCCTAATGTATTACTAAAGTCTAACTATGCAGCGAATTCGAGCATCATAATCTATACATACAGTTCAGACATAATAAAACGCACAAACTAGCGGCAGTGTTTTCACTGACATCACCACATGTGTGCATGCAGTTTTCAAACAGAACTTTCTCTTCACCTCTCAACGCAAGTTTGTATTCTTTTGCCGACTCATTTCAAGTACGCTTTCACCTGCCCTGCGAATTCCACACTGACCCAGAATATGATTTCTCCATGCATCATCTCAACGCCGAAGGCCTGACCGTCATGTTGCTGGCGCTCGGCCTGCTCATCGGCTGCGCGCGTGCACTGGGAGAACTCGCCCGGCGCTTTCACCAGCCGGCGGTCCTCGGCGAACTGATCGCCGGAGTCTTAATCGGCCCGACAGTATTTGGCCACTTCTTTCCCGGAACTCAAGGCTGGCTGTTTCCCTCCGAAGGCCCGAATGCCGTAGTCCTCGATGCCATTTCAAACCTGGCCATCGTTCTCTTCCTCCTTGTTGCAGGGATGGAAGTCGACCTTTCGATCGTCTGGAGGCAAGGCCGCTCGGCGCTCAAGATCGGAGTGCTCGGAACATTCATTCCATTTCTTGTCGGGCTTCTCGGCGCCATGTCCATGCCACAAGTCCTTGGACAACAAGCAGATGCGGACAACCTGATCTTCTCGCTTTTCCTCGCCACCGCGATGTCGATCTCGGCACTTCCTGTCATCGCCAAGACGTTGATGGATCTGAATCTCTATCGTACCGATCTTGGAATGCTGATTGTTAGCGCGGCCATCTTTAACGACGTCATCGGCTGGACGATCTTCGCCATCATCCTTGGGATGATGGGAACACACGGCGCAGGCTTCCCGCCTCTCTTGATTATCCTCTTTACGCTGCTGTTCGCAGCAGCCATGCTGACCGTGGGACGATGGCTGATTCACCGCATCCTCCCGGTCCTGCAAGCGTACACTCATTGGCCGGGCGGCGTACTCGGCTTTGCAGTGACATTGGCTTTGTTCTCCGCTGCACTGACCGAATACATCGGGATTCACGCCATTTTCGGCTCGTTTCTACTAGGTGTCGCATTAGGCGCATCCTCTCACTTACAGGAGCGGACTCGCGCGCTGATTGATGAGTTTGTCTCCTTTATCTTTGCCCCCTTGTTTTTCGCGAGTATTGGTTTACGCGTTAACTTTCTAACCCATTTCGATCCTACTCTGGTCTTCCTGATTTTTGTCATCGCGTGTGCAGGAAAGATCGGGGGCGTCCTGATTGCTGCCAAATGGGCCGCATTTACACCGAAAGACTCGCTGGCAATCGCGTTTGCCATGAATGCCCGCGGGGCCATGGAAATCATCCTCGGCCTGCTGGCACTCGAGGCAGGCATTATCAAACAGGATTTGTTCGTCGCCCTTGTCGTCATGGCGATCGGAACATCAGCGATCAGTGGCCCCCTGATTCGGTGGGCACTTCGACGCCGTCAACCGAAACAACTCATTCCCCATTTGAATCCCAAGCTCTTCATTAAAGATATCACCGCGACGACTCGCTATGACGCGATCCGGGAACTGGCAGTCGCAGCCTCGCAACAACACCAATTGGACAGCGATAAAATCGTCCAGCTTGCCTGGGCCAGAGAGAACGTCGCTGCGACCGGGATCGGTAACGGCATTGCGCTTCCCCATGCTCGGTTAGACGAGCTATCGACCGCTGTTGTCGCCGTCGGCTTAAGTGAGCCAGGCATCGGCTTCGATGCGCCCGATGGTCAGCCAGCCCACCTGATCTTCCTGCTGTTAACCCCCTTAAAAGATCCTTCGGTACAACTGGAAATCTCTGCCCAGATCGCGCGAACGTTTCGAGACGCAAATTCGCTCTCACGGGTACTCGGCGTGAACAGCTACACCGAGTTTCTTGCTGTTCTAAAAACCCTCGCGCCCCAAAATTCCGACCAGCCGTTTGAATAGGCTTAACCGTTCGTTTCGCGGCGTGCACATGCTCCTATGCACGCTCTAATCGCTGCAATCGAACCGTCAATTCTCGTGTTCAAATAGGTAAACGAGAGTGAGTTTTGCGGTCGCGTTGACTTTTTCGCAAATTGGCCAGATTCAATTTGACCGCGTCTGTCTGTGTTCTAGGTTTGTGCAGCAGACCAACACTGACTGAGCCGAGCGAAGTTCCTCGGACGGGCCTGCTAAGAAAACAAACATAAGTCAGATCATGGGTCGATCGGGCTTGTGGGAAAACATCGAGAGAAAGCTATTTTCATGAACACTCTGCTCAACAACGTCAAGAATTTCCTGGTCTCTGAAGACGGTCCAACAGCTGTTGAATACGCTGTCATGCTGGCTCTGATCGTTGTCGTCTGTCTGACGGCAATTCAAGCCATCGGTACAAACGCCAACACCAAGTTCGGTGCCGTTCGCGACGCTCTGACCTAATTTTTCCCCGGTCAGCCTTTGCTTTCAAATCCATCCGGGTGGGCAACCGCCCGGTGGATTTTTTTCGCGGTCTCTTAGCGACCTGCACCTTCTCCAACTCCTGATCACCATTTCATAAGAAAAACTTCCATGTTCCCTTTCTGGCTGCCATTTGAATTCTTCCAGGTCATGCCGATCGCGATCGTCAGCGGTGTGATGATGCTGTTCACATTGACAACGCGTTGAAACTCGTCGGCTTCTGCAATGCCCTCACCTGTTCGATGACTCTCCTCACGATCAGGCCTGTGCATGGCAGACTCCATCAACCATCCAGGGTACATAAACAACATTTTCACCTGTTCCAGGACCGTTTCTCCCCTCAAACGATTTCGAAAGGACGTCGATAATGGATTGGAATTACCTGCTGTTCGATCACTGGGAAGTTAAGCTCGTTACTATTTTTATGATCTGGGCGGCCTGGATTGATGGCCGACAATTACGCGTCCCCAACTGGATGACGTATCCCATGATTCTCGCTGGCCTCGTCTACAACAGCTTCGCATTCGGCTGGGACGGCGCTCAAATGGCCTTCGTCGGCATGATCGTCGGCCTGCTGACTCTCCTTCCTCTTTATGCCGTCGGCGGCATGGGAGCAGGCGATGTCAAAATGATGGCCGCCATCGGAGCCTGGCTGGGTGCCATCGTCACCTGGTACGCCTTCTGTGCCTCCGTCATCGTCGGTGCCATCATGGCCATCATCATGGTCCTCTGGCGACGCGATCTCGAGAAACACACCGTCAACGCGATGATCATTCTCAATGAATGGTCAACCATCCGCGATCCAAACAAGCTGGCCGCGATCGCCAAAGAGCGTAAGCCACGCATGCTGCTCCTGCCATACGGCATTCCGATCTGTATCGGGTCCATCGGCTACTTCATGTACACCGGAATGTACTGGTAACCCCCTCAGATTCAGGCAGCCTGTGAATCTAGGCAGCCGTGGCGGACCTTAACGCCGCGGCTTCTGCCATGTCTGAACCCGACAACCCCCATCGTTCGTAAAATCGTTAAAAACTACAGCCCTTAACTTTTCATAGCCGATGATGTGACCAGGTAGACCCCTCCATGTCTGCCGGTCACCTCCCTCCGAGGTGAGTCATGAAATTCAAAACAATTGTTCTCCTGGCTTTTGCCGTAGGATGCGGATTAGTCGCAATGATGGGTGTTCAGCAAGTTCTGGCAGACCGCGCCAATCGCGAGAAAGCTTCCAAAGTGAAGATTCTCGTGGCTGCTGTGGATATCATGCCCGGGATTCCGCTGGACGAGACGAACACCACCACAAAAGAGTGGCCACGAGACCTCATTCCTGAGGCCGCGATCACCACCAAAGAACAGTACGTCGAACGAGCCCTGAAATCCCAGGTCTTCGCCGGCGAAATGATCCTCGCCACCAAGCTGACTGAGAAAGGTCAGTTCGGAGCCTCTTCTGCCATTCCAGCAGGCATGCGAGTCGTCACGATCCCCGTGAACGAAACCAAGACACACAGCGGCATGCTGATGCCCGGCGACAGAGTCGACATCCTGGTCACCTATAAGGCCAAAGTCGAAACCGTCGGCATGGTTTCAAAAACACGCACTCTTCTCGAATACATCGAAGTGTTCGCAGCAGATAGCCAGCGAACTGCCGAAACAAGCGACAACAAAGAAGTCAAAGCCAAGAACATCTCCCTGCTCGTCACGCCTCAACAGGTCGAAATCATCAAGCTCGCCAGCGATAAAGGTTCTCTCGACCTGTCTCTGCGTGGCAAAGGTGACAGCGAGATGGTCGCCAACCGTGGTGTTGATGAATCCCTGCTCGAAGAACTCAGCAGCGGCATGAATTACACCCCCAAAGTTGAAGAAAAACATCCAGCCGAATCGATTCCTGCTCCGACACCAGTCGCCAGCACGGACGACATCAACAAGTTCCTCGGCGGTTCGTTCTATCCAGCTGAAAAAGAAACCAAAGTCGCCGAACCAGTTGCCGCAGTCGCACCACTGCCTGCTCCTGAACCGGTTCCAACCTGGCGAGTACAGATCTACTCCGGCGAAGAGATCCTTCATCAGGATTTCACTCTCCCAGAGAACGCCTCAGAACAAGCCCGTAAAGCAGCCGTCATGGTAATGCCCGAAAAAGGCAGCCAGACAGTCACCAAATCAACCAACTCCATGTCAAATTCAGCCGCTGTGTCGATGACCAATCCCGCAGCTGCCGGATCACCTGACATGACCGATCTGATTAAATCCATGTGGAAGCAACAGCCTCAGTCATCAGCCAAGGTCAACTCGAACACCGAGAAGGACCTGGAACAACTGCTGAATAAAGGCCTGGAGTTTTAGTCGATCGATAAAACACTTTTCAGAAGCCTCATTGGCGTCTGAGAATACTGATCAAGGATAACCTCCAGTTTGGGAAGACTGGAGGTTGTCTGATGTGATGACGGTTTGAGAGTGACATCTCGAACAGCCAGCACATGATTCCATCCCGATTGGGAAAATCGGGACAATTGAATAGAACCGGGGGGCAAGGATGCCATCGTTTTCGTTCGTAAAAACTGGGCTGACATTCTGTACGCTGTTTGCGTCCATCGCCCTCTTCACTCTGAGTCTGTCCGCGCAACAGCCGGCATCTCGTGAACCATCTAACGAACCTGTACACGACATCTTGTCGGTCCGTTCGGATATGCGAATCACTGAGCGCTTCTCCAAGCTCATTAAACACAAACACATGATCAAGACGGTCGACGGATTCGACCCTGAGGTCATCGCGGTCTCCGCCATCGACCAGTACACGCTCCGAGTTCAGGCCAAAACGGCCGGCGTGACTAACATCATTCTTGTCGACGAGTTCGATAAAAGCTTCGACATCGAAGTCTTCGTCGAAGGGGATGTCAGACACCTCCAGGCCTATATCAAACGACTCTTCCCGGAATCCTCGATTGAAGTCGTGAAGATCGGCAAGAACGTCGTCCTGCGAGGCTGGGTTTCTAATCCTGATGAGATCACAGAGATCGTCGAAATTGCACGTGAGTTCTATCCGGAACCAGTCAACCAGATGAAACTTGGCGGACCGAATCAGATTCAGCTGCGCGTCAAAGTCATGGAAGTTCAACGATCGAAAATCCGTCAGTTCGGCTTCAACTGGGTCTTCCTGAGCAGCGACTTCGCCTTCGCCTCCACACCCGGCGCCTCAATGCCACTGACGAACTTCAACGTCCCATTCGCTGGGCCACCCTCTGCGACACTGGGCAGCCTGACTCAATCGAGCCTGGCGTTCGGGATCACAAACGGCAGCAGTGTCTTCACCGGCTTTCTGGAAGCTCTCAAGCAGGAAGGTTTGCTCAAGATTCTTGCAGAACCTGTTGTCGTCACAACCAGCGGACGTCCTGCCAACCTGCTCGCAGGGGGGGAATTCCCCATCCTCGTTCCTCAGAGTCTGGGAACAACCACCATTCAATGGCGTGAGTTCGGGGTCATCCTCGAAGCAGTCCCGATCATCCTCGGCGGCGGGAACCTGCGACTGGAAGTGGCTCCCGAAGTCAGCGACCGCGACTTCACCAACGCCGTCTCCGTCAACGGATTCACCGTCCCCGGCCTGACAACACGACGCGTCAACACGCAGGTCGAAATGAAGTTCGGACAGACACTCGTCATCGGTGGTCTGATCTCGACACGCGAAACATCCGAAACAGACAAGATCCCTTATCTGGGCGATCTCCCCTGGGTCGGTGCAGCGTTCCGACGGATGCGAAGTGACCAGAATGAAACCGAACTTCTGATTATGGTCACACCAGAACTCGTCTCACCTGTCGACCACCCGGAACAACTCCCGCCAGGACCTGGCACGCTCACTGTTGCTCCCACCGAACGCGAACTTTACTGGCAGGGTCTGATCGAAATCCCGACCACACCAGACGGCTATACCCCATCGGGACCACAATGCTATCCAGAGTTCTCAAGCCCGATCCCTGCGATCCAGGGCGAAGTCATCATGCCGCAACCAGTCCCAGCAGGTTCATATGACTCTCCGGTCATGCCCAATGGCCCGATCCTGACTCCCTCACCCGATCAGGCTGCCAATCCTAACAGCGATCCATGGGGACTTCCCGGCAATTCCGCTCCGTTAAACTCACCACCCCAACAACCATCATCAGCCAGTCCCGATCTGCAAACTTCGAAGAAGTCTCAGACCTCCTCGATGTCGACAGCTCAGGTCTCCTGGATTGGTGATGAGAGCGGGAAAGGCAACGTCGTGCAGGCCGATCGGTACAAAACCAAGGCCACCAAACCGACAGGCCCGACGCCAGAAATCACACCGGCTGCACCTGAGTCGTCAAAAACAAATCGTAAACTCAGCCCTGCCAGCCGCAACTTCAGTGCTCCCGATCCAAAGTTCTAATGAGCTGTTGGATATTGAACTGAATTCGATTCGGAACTTATAGAGAATTGTTTCCATGAGTAACGTCGTCAGACTCGCCATCGTCGATCCCATTGATTCCTCGCGCAACCAGCTGAAGAATCTGGTTCTCGGAATTGATACGGTCTGGCTGGAAGCCGAGTGCTCGCGTTACGACTTTTTTCCCGATGTCGTGGGACAGACGCAACCTGATATCGCGCTGATCGCGATCGACGCCGATCATGAGAAGGCTCTCAATCTGATCGCTCGACTGTCGCAGGATGTCCCCGGCTGCCAGATTCTTGTCGTCAGTAAGTCACAGGAAGGCAGCCTGATCCTTCGCGCCATGCGCAACGGGGCCAGCGAATTCCTCAGCCATCCCTTGAATCTGGAAGACTTCCTGGCCGCATTGGGACGTATTCGCGCAAACAAAGGGAATAACTTCGACGAAAGCAAGTCACGGGCATCGCAGGTCATCACCATCGGCGGTGCCAGCGGCGGCGTCGGCTGCACCTCGCTGGCCATCAATCTGGGCTGTATCCTCGCCCGTGAAGAACGCAACTCAGTCGTCATCATCGATCTCGACTTCGCCCTCGGCGATTCTGATATCTGGCTCGATATTATTCCCGATTACACGATCCAGGATGTCGCAGAGAACATCACGCGCCTGGACTATGCTCTCCTCAAACGCTCCCTGACCAAACACGAATCCGGCATCTTCCTGCTGCCTCGTCCAATCCATATGGAAGAGACACTGCTGATGGGCCCCGAGCAGCTCAAACGCGTCATCGCACTGCTCAAAGCCACCTTCACTCACCTCGTCATCGATATCAGCAAGTCGTACAACAAGCTCGACCTCGCTGCGATGGCATCGTCCGATGAAGTTCTGATCGTCACGCAACTCGACCTCCCCTGCCTGCGAAACGTCGTTCGATTGCTCCAGTTCTTCGAACACCAGCCAGAGATCAAAGACAAAGTCAAAGTCATGCTTAACCGGGTCGGCCTGGACGACTCGCAGATCAGCCTTTCAAAAGCCCTCGAAACCATCGGCCGCGACGTCTTCTGGCAGATCCCCAACGACTACGCCACCATGGTCGAATCCCGCAACAACGGCGTCCCTCTGATCCAGGCCGCCCCACGAGCCAAACTCACCCGCTCCCTCGACCAACTCGCCGCCGCCCTCGGCAACGCCCCGAAAATCGAAGTCACACAACAACCCGTCGAAAAACCAAAGAAGAGCCTCTTCAGCTTCTTAGGCAAGTAACTTCGACATTCTTCATTGATCCGAAGGCGTCTTCCGTCCCTTCTCCCTTGAGGGGAGAAGGTGTCAGCGCAACAACTCAGGTGTTTACAAAACACAGTGCTGACGGATGAGCGACTGTGTTAATCGTCAACTGTGTTTCGTCAATTTTCAGTCGTTTTCACCTGCCAGGGGGTATTGGTTCTCAGCATCGCATTGAGGATCACAATCAGCTTGCGCATACAGGCGACCAGAGCCACCTTGAACGCCTTACCCTGACTTTTGAGATGTTGATAATGTCTGGCAATCACCGGGTTGAATCGCATCGCCGTGAGCGCTGTCATGTAAAGTGTCTTTCTGACCAGCGACCTGCCACCACGAATCCTTCTTCGCCCTTTGAACTGTCCGCTATCACAGTCAAACGGTGCCAGCCCGATCAGCGCCGCCGCTTGTGCCCGCGAGCAGTTTCCGAGTTCTCCAAACTCGATTACCAGGACGCGCGCTGTTTGCGGCCCGACCCCTGGCATTGATTGTAATAACTCGATTTTGTGTCGCCAGATGTCTGACTCTTGGATCAGCTGGTCAAGTTCATCGTCAGCCTGATCAATTCTCTGGGAGAGAATGTCAATGAGCGACTGATGACACCCCTTGACTTCAGGCACATGCGCCTGCTGCAAACGGTTGAGTTCCATCGTTCTCATCTGGATTAACTGCTGACGTCTGGCCAGGATTTCCTGCAGTTTTTGCTCGAGATCACTGGGAACTGGCCGCAGCTGGGTCTCGATTTTCTGACCAAACTCAGCCAGCATTCTGGCATCAATGCGATCATTTTTGGCCAGTTTGCCACTGGCCTTGGCGAAGTCCCGCACCTGACGTGGATTGATCACCACCACAGGCTGTCGGGCCGCCGCCAGATGCGCGACCAACAGCGTGTGATAACTTCCGGTGGCTTCCAGCAGAATGCGTTCACAGCGAGTCTTTGCGAGCCACTGGGAGAGCCGCTCGAACCCCGACGAGTTATTCTCGAAGTGGCGCAGTTCCTTGTGATCGGTCCGAAAGACATCGAGTCCATTCTTGGAGACATCAATGCCGACAAAGACAGCAGTCATCCCGCGACCCTTCCTTGCAAATACGGGCTCGCTCATGGCGTCCCTGGCGACTGTTCGGGTTAATGGGAACTGGCCGACCGGTGACTGGCTCATCCTCGTACTCGGTGAATGATTCACGGAACCAGGGTGACACGTCCTCGCGACCGGCCGTTGTGGTGAACTCCGTTCGCTCCGCTCACTGCGTTCACCACAACGTGACTTCTTGGTAGCCATCTCTGCCTCTCCTTGTCAACATACAAGGGTGGGCGATAGGCACTAACCCGCTTTCAATGCCTCAACCCGCCCCAGGCATTCTCCTCACGCCTCCAAATCTAGCTTCATCCCAACCTCCCCATCCGGATCCGTACTTCTTCCAACCGCAGACTTCTCCTCCGCCTGCTCATCCTCCCGCTTCATCTCCCCCTCATCCTGCGCCAACAACCGCCCATCCGCATCCCGATCCTCCGACAGATCCAGATCCGAAACATCGTTCTTCGTCTGCTCAGCCTTCTGCTTCAACTCCCGCTCGAAGTTCTTCGCGACCACCGCATCGCGCACCTGCTGATGCTCCTTCTGCTGCGTTGCATTCGCAGCCGCATTGCCAGCCAGAGCAATCGGTAAAAACCCCATTGGTCCAATCGAACTCATGACATCCCTCCCGTCATGAACGAACAACTCTTAAGCACCCTTTAGGTATACTTCCCAACAGCCCACTCAGACAAGACGAGTTCTCAGAAGTAGGGTTCTGTTGAGTATTCGGACCGCACCAACTCCGCTTTCCTATCCCCAATTCACACAACGATTCGCAAACGCTCACCCCCTCTTTTACAATCATTGAACAACGGCCGCGCACCAACGCCAAACACCAGTGATCAACTTCAAATGAGGTCTCCCATGAAACGCAATATCACCCTCTCGGACCATGAGTGGAAAACGATCGTCCGCCCTCTTCGTAACGAAGACTTCGACGACATCATCCGCATCCAGGAACTCTGCTTTCCCAACATGCAGGGCTGGTATCGGGAACAGATCGAAAGCCAGATCAGGCGCTTTCCCGAAGGTCAACTCGGCGTCGAGATCGAAGGCAAGCTCGTCGCGTCTTCCTCCAGCCTGATGCTCGAATACACCTCCAACCTCGCTTGGCACGACTATAAGAAAGTCTCCGACAACGGCTACATCTCCAATCACGATCCCAAAGGGGACACCCTCTACGGCATCGAGATCATGGTCCACCCCGAATACCGCGGCATGAAGCTCTCCCGTCGTCTTTACGATGCCCGCAAGGAACTCTGTCGCCAGAAAAATATCCAGCGCATCATCATCGGCGGCCGCATCCCCGGCTATCACAAATACGCCGACGAAATGACCCCCGCCATTTACGTCGAGCGCGTCGACTCACGTGAACTCTTCGACCCCGTCCTCACCGCCCAGATGGCCAACGGCTTCGACCTGCGAGGACTCATTCCCAACTATTATCCCAACGATCACGAGTCACGCGGCTACGCCACGTATCTGGAATGGCTCAACCTCGAATACACTCCTGACCGTACCAAAACGTTTTACACTGAACTGATCCGCATCGCCGTCGTTCAATACATGCTCCGCCCCATCAGCGGCTTCGATGAGTTCGCCCGCCAATGCGAGTTCTACCTCGATACCGCCAACGAGTACAAAACCGATTTCGTCGTCTTCCCCGAACTCTTCACAACCCAACTTCTCTCACTGGTCGACAAACACCAGCCCGGTCAAGCGGCCCGAAAGCTCGCCGAGTTCACGCCCCAATACCTCGACTTCTTCACCGAGATGGCCGTCAAGTACGACGTCAACATCATCGGCGGCTCAACCTTCGTCCAGGAAGATGATCACCTTTACAACGTCGCGTACCTCTTCCGACGTGATGGCACACTCCAACAGCAGGAGAAGATTCACATCACTCCCAGCGAACGCCGCTGGTGGGGAGTCTCCCCGGGACGAAAACTCAACGTCTTCGATACCGACTGCGGCCGCATCGCCATGCTCATCTGCTATGACATCGAGTTCCCCGAACTCGTCCGCGTCGCCGCCCAGTTGGGAGCACAAATCATCTTCGTCCCCTTCAACACCGATACCCGTCACGGCTACCTCCGCGTGCGTCACTGCGCTCTGGCCCGCTGCGTCGAGAACCACATCTACGTCGCCGTCTCCGGCTGTACCGGCAACCTTCCCTTCGTGGAAAATTCCGACATCCACTACGCCCAGTCCGCGATCTTCACCCCCGCCGACGCCGAGTTCGCCCGCGATGCCATCGCCGCCGAGTGTAACGCCAACATCGAAACCATGATCGTTCACGATGTCGACGTCGAACAACTCAGGCGCCACAAAATGGCCGGCTCCGTTCAGAACTGGAAAGACCGCCGCACCGACCTCTACCACGTCAGCTACCAGGACACCGAACAGCAAATCGACGTGTAAAGAATGTGCAGGATCGGGTAATCCGGGTTGTCCCCAACCCGGACGGCGCAGCCACAAGAAACACATTCAACTCAAGTTGGACTCGCCCCTCCCGTGTGACACGGCTGTCCCAGCCGTGCCGAATGTCCTCAAACGCATCAATCCCAACTCGGGGTGGCTGGGGTCAGGATCGCTAGCTGACCAGTCGATCGCGCATGGACACTCTGTTACCAACCCCCCACCAACCATCGCGCAACAAAAAAAGGCCGGAGCTCATCACCCCGGCCTTTTTCATTTTCAATCAACCACGATTACTCATCACGAAACACTTCGTGACACTTCTCACAACTTTCGTTTGCCACCTTATAAGCGTCTTCCGCCGTCTTGCTGTCTTTGTCAGCGAGCGCCTTGGTCAGCGTTTTCAGAGCTTCGATGTAATCGACTGACATCTTCTCCCACTCTGGCACTTTGGCCGGGTCTTTGACTTCATGCGTATCCGCATACATCGCGACCGTCAGCATCGCGCAGGTGATGGCATGCAGCTGCTCTTCAACTTCACCCTTCGGACGTCGGATCGCGCGTCGAAGTTTGCTGTTGCGAGTGTTGATCTCTTCCATCATCCCACCCATCTTGATTAGCTTGTTCCATGGATGAGCGACTTCGGCTGTACTCGTGGCTTCGGTCGTAAATGTCTTCTGCAGATCAGCCGCAGCCGTCTTCAGATCCGCTTCTTCCTTAGCTTGCCAGGTCTTGATGGCCGCATCACGTAGCGCAACCGCTTTGGGTGCATCCGCAGCCGACAATTCAGCCACTCCCTGCGACATGACAGCAACCACCCCAGCAGCCTGCTTCAATGCATCCGCTTTCTCACCAAACTTGCCTTCTTTGACGAGTTCGTCGACGGCCTTCATCTGAGCCGTGATCTCGGCCTTCAACTGCTCAGGCGTCGCAATTTTTGTCAGATCAACCGGTGCACCTGCCAGCCCGACATTCATCAGACCGACGATCATCCCAGACATCAACATCATCACAGAAAATAACTTCATGGGCTTTACCTTTCAGAGTCAGCAAATTCGCAGAACGAAACTCCATTGTTCCGCACTCGCCAAGGGGTTTCAATCCACCCGGCGACAAATTCTGGCATCTGGTGTGCGCCAGACAAGTTGGAATGTCAGAAGCAAGTTGGAACGCAGAGCTCGCAAAGGTGAGCAGAGATCACAGAGTAAAACCGCCCAGATTCAACGCCATGGCGCAAAGACGCAATAAGAATGGGCACAGGATGAGATGGAACATCAAAATGAGAAACGAATTATCTCCTTCTCGAATTCATTTCTTCCTTTGCGTCTTGGCGGCTTTGCGTTGAATCTGGAGTCTCCTCTGCGTGCTCCGTTCAACTCTGTTCCCTCTGCGTTCCAGTCTTTCCCCCCGCAACCCCGGCAAGCATCAATGACGGCGCGACACCAGCTCCTCATCGAAGTAATTCGTTCCCATCCCCGCATCGACGACAATACCCTGCGTATTGATTCCGGAAGATCGGGGAGACAGGAGAAAGGCGACCGTATTGGCGACTTCATCGGTTTTGAGGGCGGACTTCCGCAGCGTCGCCTGCTCGGCATGCAGATAACTGTCGACATACCCCGGAATCCCCGCCGACGCCGAGGTCTTGAGCAGTCCCGGACAAACCGCATTGAACCGCACGCTGGAAAACTTGCTGAACGACTTCGCTAAGAAACACAGCGACGAATCGAGCGCCGCTTTCACAGGCGCCATATACCCATAGTTCTCCGCTGCCATCCGCGTCGTCGAAATCGAAATCGTCACAACGCTTCCCTGCTCTGGATCGAGCAGGGTCTTGAACGCATTCGAAACCGACACCAGCGAGAAACAGGAGATATTGATCGCCTGCAAAAACGCCTCCCGCGGCGTCTCATGAAACGGCAACCACCCAGCCGAGTAATCCGCAAACGCGATCGAATGCACGATCCCCTGCAGACAATCCGTCACACCGGCAACATCTTTCGCTAACTGATCAATCTGCGATTGATGCTCGACATCACACACAAAGATCGGAGCATCACCCACAAGTCCCTTGAGCTGCTCGCGTCGCGCTTCGGAACGCACCGCATAAATCACCTTCGCACCCGCATCCGTCAGCAGCTTCGCTGACTGCCACGCGACACTCTTCTTATTGGCGACTCCCATCACGAGAATCGTCTTGCCGGCCAGTTGCAGATAGTCCATGAATCCAACATCGAAAATAGAGGAGACAAAATGTTCTCCCCGATGTTAGACCATCCCTGCTCTCACGCAATCCAACCGACAAACCCAATTCCGCTTTTCCGCATCTGTGATCCTTCTCCCCCGGGGAGAAGGTGGCTGAGTCTTCGAAGCCGGATGAGGGACGGCTTCAAAATGCAAATGCCGCAAACTCTCTCTGAAACAGTCTGAAACATAGCTTGCAGATACCCAGACGAGATTCACCACCAAGGCTCAAAGAACACGAAGTATCACAAAGGGATAGAACAGAAATCGGGTGATCGGATGAGGTTAAGTTGGTGAAGACTGACGAAAGCTCAGTCTGATCTTCACATCCAGTTTTTCTTTGTGAATCTTCGTGTCCTTTGAGCCTTGGTGGTGAAGTCTTTTCTCTTTAATTTACTTCTCCGCAATACAGTACAGCATCTCCGTGCTGCGAAGATACAATCTCCCGTTGGCGATCGCATTGCTCGCCCAGAACTGCCCCGGCAGCGTATTGGTGTGCAGAACATTGAACTCGGGACCGCCCGCCAGAACATGCGTCGTTCCGCTGTCATCCGGGCAGAACACTTTTCCATCCGCCACCCAAGGCGATGCCCAGAAGGCTTTCGCACCCGGGATCCGCTTCTGATAAACCGATTCTCCCGTCTTCTGATCGACCGCGTTCACGATCCCGCCATTGCGACTGAGCAGATACAAATGCCCTTCGCAAACAACCGGCGATGACATCTGCAAGCCCGACTTGCTCAGCGTCCAGGCGACCGCTTCGGACGTCGTCTCCCCCTCAGCCGGCGTAATGTTGCCATTCCCACCCGCCTTGACCGCATACAGATACCCGCCCCCATCATCATCGCCACGGCTGCGCAGTTCATTCCCCACATACAGCATATCCCCATCCGTCACAGGCGAGGCGCTGCTCCGACCTTTCTGCATATCCAGTTCCCACAGCAGTTTCCCGGAACGAGGGTCATAAGACCGGGTAAAGACACCCCCCAGAACAAGTTCATCCCGCTTCGAGTTTTTCCACATGATCGGTGTGCTGTACTGCGACTTCTCATCCCGATTGACGCGCCATTTCTCTTTTCCGGATTCTTTCTCGATCGCAACCACAAACGACTGCTCTTCGTTGTCAATCTGCAGAAACAGCGTGTCTTCATACAGCAGCGGCGAACTCGATGTCCCCCAGCCCGCTTTCATCGGATAGTTCCCCAGGTCTTCCTGCCAGACAATCTTCCCGTCAAAATCACAGCAATACAGCCCGATCATGCCGAAGTAGACCCAGATATGCTTCCCGTCCGTGACCGGCGTTTCGGTCGCATAGGTATTATCGCCATGTCGCTCGAGCGGCGGATGGCCTTCCTTGAGGACCTGTGTCCATTTCTCTTTCCCCGTTTTCGCATCCAGGCAATACAGCTGCCAGCTGTAAACGGCTTGCATCAACCTCGAATCATCGCCGCCACGTCGACGTTGTCCTGGCTCGTCATTCGCCGGAGCAGGACGAGCCGGGGCGGGCTGTTTGAGAACCGCAGCTGTGAAGAAGAGATTGTCACCCCACACAATCGGCGACGACCACCCCTCTCCCGGGTTCTTGATCGTCCAGCTGACGTTGGTCGATTCATTCCACGTCGCAGGAATCGCCGATTGCGCCTGCGAGTTGAAAAACTCCCCCCGAAACTGTGGCCAGTTCTCTGCCTGCAGCGAACCAATCATTCCCACAACCATCACCGACGCCATCACTATCTGCCGCATCATTCCGTCTTCCTTTCAGGAATTTGACTTCTCGGCAGAACACCGCCGCTGACTAAGTAAGCACACAATCATTTTAACGTCGATACAAGCGGTCACGCCAGATCATCAACGACAAGATCCGGCAAACAGCGCGTCTATGATCTCACCCGCTTCTGCCAACCGTTCCGGCCGCGCTGCAAACACACTCCGCGGCAGGAAACTGGCAATCGGCTGCCGCAGTCGTCGGAACTCATCACGCGGCAGACTCAATGTCTGCCAGCGCTTCGACCGTGATTTCAACGCCGACGCGTAGCGTGTCAGTTCGATCCCGTAAAAGCCATAATGAAATCCTTCCAGCGGGATCTGCGAACAACTCAAATGCGGATGCGGCAGCGCTTGTCGGTACGTAAACACCAGCAGCGGCGTGAATCCGTTCCCGAAGCTCCCCGCCCACTGTGTCAGGCTTTCGAGATCATCCTGCGTCACCCAGTTTTCCGCACTGGAACGCTTGGCCGTCCGGTTACTCATCCGCCCTTTGACATCCAGCAGCAGACGACTCTCCGGCAACGAGACGATAAAATCCATCGACTTCAGCGACACATCATCCCACAACGCCCGCTGCTGCTCATTGACCGCCACATACGGCACCCGCCACGCCCGCAGCCAGGCAGCAAAAGCACGTTCATAGTGGTTGTGTGCGAGCATGAAGATCCGAAGGAGCAGGAGACTGGAACGCAGAGAGCACCCAAGGAAGCAGAATTCGTCGAGCAGAATTTAATTTGATTAGTCGAGAAACATTCGACAAGATCAAAAGTGTCATTCTGTGGAAATCCTGCGGAGAGTGATTGAAACCCATGCAGAATCCTCTGCGTTCCGGTCTTCTCCCAGTCCGGCTGATCATTTCGCCCGGTGGTTTTCTTTCCGGAGAACCGTACTTGCCTTGAGGAGCTCTTTTTTCTCCGACGCAGTCAGAGAATCCATCCCGCTGCGGGAGACTTTTTCCAGGAGCAGGTCGACGCGTTCCTGCATCGCTTTTTGCTCCTGGAGATGTTTTTGCTTTTTCTTCTCTGCTGTCTTTTCGCGTCGCTGCTGCAACCAGGATTTCTTGCTGATTGTCGGTGCATGGTAACTTTTCTCCAGAGACGTGTAGCCTTGAGAAAAGTCGTACCCCATGAACGAGTCCTCGTAAGAATCGGGCATCTGCAGACGGAAATGCTCCCAGACATTCATCAACAACAGCAGCGTCGCCAGCGTAACGATGAAAGTCTCGTCAAAGAACCATCCGACCAGCGAGAGAACAATGCCGACCGCCAGCCCCACACGAACAGCCGTCTGACGAGCCGACTTGGGGTCGGTGTGGTCAATGAGAAATGCTTCCATCATCAGTCCGCCATCGAGCGGAAACACTGGCAGCAAGTTGATCAGCAGGAGCGTCCAGTTGATCGAAAAGATCATCAGCAGGACGTATTCGAGCAGACTCGCTGACGTCTCCAGAGATGGAATCATGAGAGGCGTCAGCCGCTCATACAGACTTCCGGAAAAATAAACCGTCGGTAAGGTCGCCAAACACAGGATGGCATTGACCAGCGGCCCGCCCGCAGCCGTCATGAAGCGGGAAAAGAAATTCGGCTCCGGCTGGACGAACGCCAGTCCCCCCAGCGGCCAGAGCAGGACTTCATCGCCGTAGCCACCGGTCAGGCGGCAGGCCAGGACGTGACCGAACAGTTCGTGAGCCAGAATGGAACAGAAGAGCACACACGAAATCGTCACCCCTTCGGCCCAGCCGAACTTCAGCAGCATCCCGATCAGCAGAACAGGAAGCAGGTAGCTGACAAGAATTCTGGTCGAGAAGATCCGTCCAAGACTGAATGACCAGAACAGGGGATTGGCGGACTGTTGCATAGGGTATCATCACAGACAAAGGACGGAATGGCACGCAACCCTCTCCTCGCAGCCGCGCACAACTCGAATTGTAGGCTTGCCGATCGGAGGAATGCAAATTTTTTCGCGCGGACATTCATAATGAAAGGGACGTCGCGTGCCGTGCAGGTCCGTACTCCCGCTAGACCCGTCGAATCATTCCTCCCGCGGGTTAACCGGTCCTGGCAGGATGAGTTGGTGGAATTCCAGTGTCAACCAGCGTCCAAATTTGAACGCCGTCTCCGGCAGGACGCCGACGCGCTGAAAGCCTGCCTGCTGGTGAAGCCGGATGCTCGCGAGGTTTTCTGCGTCAATACCGCCGATCAGGGTATGAAACCCGTTTTCCTGGGCACGCCGGATCACTTCGGCCAGCAGGAGTTTGCCGAGCCCCTGACCCTGATGGTCCAGATGGACATAAACGGAATGTTCAATCGAGTATTTATTGGCCGGACGATCGCGAAACGGCCCATAACTGGCAAAGCCCTTCAAGACATCCGGATCATTGGAGTCGACGATTCCGAAGACAGGGTAATTCCCGGCGCGTTTGGCAGCAAACCAGCTGCTCATCGCAGACAACGGTCGCGGCTGATAGTCATAGAGCGCCGTCGTGTGGACAATCGCGTGATTGAAAATATCGAGGATTTGCGGAGCGTACGCCTCGTCCAGTTCGCGGAACATCGACACGTCAGCCTGCCCGATGAGGAGATTGAATGGGGGATTACGAACTCGCATGTTACCACAAAACCGGGAGAAACGGGGACCGGCGAGAATCTTGTTCCATTGAGTTTTCCGTGAATTCCCGTTCGGGCGCGCTTGGAGCGACTTGGCGGAACCCGTAGAATGCCAGTGTCATCCCAGGATGGTTGACGATCATTTACAAACTCCTCCCCAGATTCGGGAATACGAATGAACGCTGCTCACTCCGCTGTCGGAGCTCGTCATGTCGCTGGCTCGTTGATCACTTGCGGGCTGGCCTGCATTGCCCTGCTCATTCTGAGTGGATGCCCTCAGACGCCGCCACCGGCGGCGACCGGGTCGTCGACCACTAAAAAAACGTCGACCAACTCGGCAATCTGCGTCGACAGCTTTGAACGAGCCGTCGGCATTGTGCAGCCCACCAACCTGGGCGTGGATGCAGACCCGAAAACCGCGATTGCCCTCATCAACGAGTGGGTGACCTATTGCGCCCCGGCTGACAAGCTCGATGTGGGACTGGCCGTCGTGAAAGAGAAGTATCTGACCGATCCGGTCTGGGACAACGCCAAGACGCGACTGGAAAACGATCTGTTTGACCTGCGGGATGTGCGCTATCTGCGAGATGCGTACCTGATGCGTCAGATTGGGGAAAAGCTAGCCCGTCAAGCTGATAATGACCTGTCTCGCGTCAACGGCTTTTTCGATTTCGTCTGCACAAACATCGCGCTCGATCCCTCATTGACCGGGTCGACCCCGCATACGGGCTTTGAGTCGCTGTTGTGGGGGCTCGGAAGTCCAGCCGACCGCGTGTGGGTCTTTCTGGGAATTCTGCAGCAGATGAAGATCGAAGCCATTGTACTGACGTTCGATTCGGTGCAGCTGCAGGCTTATCAAACACCTTATCTGCTCGTCGGTGTTCCGATCAATGATCAGGTTTACCTGTACGACCCCCTCATCGGGCTCCCTCTTCCGAATCACGTCGAGCTTCCCGATGCTTCAAAGTGGGGGCAGGCGAGCTGGGCTGAGTTCAAGTCGGATGAGTTCTGGAAGTCCTATGAACAAGCCAAACTGGCCCATGCTCTGTTGAACGTCAAAGCAGCGGATGCCAAAGCCTGGCTGTATGGATCGAGCAGCAGCTGGTCGGCTCGGATGCAGGAGTTCGAATCTTTGCTGCGTGGCGATCAGGTGGCTTCGCTGTTTGATCCTCTCGTCGATATCCAGGGAAAGACGTCTCTGATCGCCTTGGGGCTGCCTCAACGCGTCGTCGCAGGATTGCCAGAAGGCACGCTGCCTGAGTTTGCAGGCGTCTGGACGTACCCGGAAATGATGATCAATGCCTCGACAAATCCGACCCCCGAACAGCAGCAGCAGATCGCCGTCCGGATGCAGCCGTTTCAGACAGCCAGTCTGATCATCAAATCGTCCACGTCACAGCAGACGGGTTCGGAAGATGGTCAACACCAGGAAAACAAAATGGAGCATACCGCGACCTCCGAACTGAAGTACTACAGCGCCCGGATGGGGCAGCTGCAACAGAACTTCAGCGAGTGCATTCCTGCCTACGTCAAGCTGAGCCTGAACGTTCCACAAACCATGAAAACTCGTGATGACGTGATTCGCATGATCATGGCTCAGGATGCCAACTACTGGCTGGGCCTGTCACAATTTGAGAGTGAAGACTATGCCATCGCCGCCGATAGCCTGCGACGCTACCTCGATCAGTTCGGACGTCAGGGACGCTGGTTCCAACCGGCCTTGATCAATTACTGCAAAGCCCTCGTCGCGGCAGGCAAGCAGAATGAAGCGGTCGACTTTATCAGTCAGGTCACGCTGGATTCGCCTCAGATCCAGGAGGCTGTCTACCTGATGAGACGCTGGAAGCCCGCCGAAGACGTCAAGAAAGAAGCAGCAGCCGAACCGGCTTCCGAAAAGCCTGCCACGCCAGAAGAAAAGCCAGCCGAGCCAGCCAAGGAAACAATGCCCGCTACCACACCGGCTGAAACTCCGCCCGCCTCACCAGCATCGGAACCTGTTCCTGTGACTCCTCTGCCAGAACCCGCTTCGACACCCCCCGCCACTGAGCCGGCTGTCCCAACGACACCGCCGGCTGCGGGAGGAGATGGGACCTGAAAGCAGATTGAAACTCCGTCGACAGCCATCAAGCCCAGACGCGATTCACCCGAAGGCTCAAAGGACGTCAAGGCTTACGAAGTCCTGTCGAAAATGATGCGCGAGCGATTGGTAAGCAACCAAGTATAAAATCCCACTTCGCAGCGATGAAGTCGGGTTGAGCGCATAAAAAAATAGTGCGGTGAGGTCCCCTCAAAGCTCCCAGCTTTCCCCACCGCACTATCAAGTTCGAATGTCAAGTTCGAATGTCTTTTTCTCAGACGGGCCTGTGTCGTGTTCGTCGTCGTGGGCCGTCTCGGCGTTGCTGCCGACACACAAACCTAGGTCAGCTTTATGGGGTGTCAAACGGGATTTGTTGAAATAGATAACATTGGCCAGTACGCGAGTTTAGGTAAACTTTTTCGATTGTAGTGATCCTGCTCAATCCGTTAGCGGGGATGTCCGATGTAAGACGTGACGTCCTTTTCGCACCCTCTCCGCATTTCCCGTCTGGCCCGCTTCATGATGAGCTCCCAGATCAGTCCTGTCTCAATTCAGCAAACTCTCAGCGAGAACCTCGAGGCGATCGTCGAGTGTTTCAATCGCTGTTTTGAAACACAGCTCGAGTTAAGCCCCGGCGAAGCCAAACCCTGGTCCGATGCGCTCGGTGCCTCGACATTGTCAGAGGCGGGGTTAAGTGTCCTCCTGGAAATGCAGGAGTCCTGGCTGCAGGTGCTGATTCCGGAATCACTGCCACTGCCAACTTGGTACGTTGCCCCGAACGCCTCCCAGACTTCGAGACTCGATACGCTGGGCATGGAATGGGCCTCGCTCATCATTCCCCAGGATCTCCAGGGGGGTGGCTATTCGACGACTCCACATGCTAATTTGATGCTCGCCATGCAGGCGGCTGATCCTCACGATGACGGGTTCTGGATTCCGGTCGACGTGTTGGATCAGGGAAGTCCTGTTGCGCAGATCCAGCTCATTTTCCCGGTCCGCGGAGAGACTGCTCCGGCACCGGCGGCGGTGGCGGATTTTGCCCAATTCACTCCGCCAGCCAATTCAGCACCTCGCAAGACCGACCGGATCAAACGCCTGATGCCGCTGTCGGTCCCTGTCAGCGTCCGTCTGGCTGAAAAGCGGATTACCCTTGGCCAACTGGTGAATATTGGTCCGGGAGGTTTGATCACCTTTCCCAAAAGCTGTGAAGATCTGCTCGATCTTTACGTCAATAATCAGCTGTATGCCAAAGGGGAAGCCGTCAAGATTGGTGAGAAGTTTGGATTGAAGATCAACGAGGTCGGGGCAGAGAATCCCCGTGTGTCCGGCGTCTTCACGCTATAGACTGCTCGGCCTGCCATTGATCGGCTGAGCGAATCCGGAAATGTGATTCGTCAATTACTTGACGATACGAATATTTCCATAACTTCTGGCCTCGTCTGCGTATAGAAAGGCGAGTCTCTCTGGTAGCAAGTTTCGTTGTCTGTCTATAATGCAGTTTGAAACCGCACCGATTGATCGATCTGCGCTCGTCTTCATTTGTCTTTCGGAACATTGACTTCGCCAAAGACCTCACTTTCCCTGACAATTCAAAAACGATGCCCGACAATAACTCTCTCGCCACTCAATCCCGTGACAACTCCTCCGATGCTTCGGCTACGGGGGCGCGCTGGACATTCTTGACGAACCATTCGCACGTTCTGGTGTTGCTGCACCGCAATCCGAATATGATTTTGCGCGACGTGGCTCAGGAAGTCGGGATCACCGAACGAGCAGTCCAGCGGATCATTGCTGAACTTGAGGATGCGGGCATTATTGAACGCACGAAGGTCGGGCGACAGAACCAGTACAGCATTCGTCCGAATCAGCCGCTGCGTCACTCGATTGAGTCTCATCGCACAATTGCTGACATGCTCAATTTATTTAACCCAAATGGTTAGCGCGGCAACTAATCAGCTCCATTGTTCAGGTGACAGCTGGCCATCGACAGCCCAAAGAACTCGGTCAGTGAATTCATCTGCTCCGTCAGTCGCTCATGCTGACGTGGATCGACCGAGTCACGTTTGACGGCTCGGATCAGCAGGTTCTTGTGAGTGTGCTCCAGATCGATGAACTCCATGATCTGGACATGGTAGCCGTCGCGTTCCAGGGCGATCGATCTGAGCGTATCGGTCAGCAGTGATGCGAACTGTTCCTTCAGGATGCCATGCTTCCACATCGGCGCTAAAAGGTCTCCCGAAAGCATCGGTCGGACTTCGTGCTGGCAGCAGGGGACAGCAAGGATGACGCGGGCTTGTCTGGAGACAGCCAGTTTGAGGGCATCATCGGTCGCGGTGTCACAGGCATGGAGGGCGACCGCCAAGTCAATCGGCTCTCCTTCCTGGAACTCGGCGATGGCTCCGACGCGAAAATCGATGTTGTCGATCGCCAGTCCTTCTGCGATGCGTCGACAGGTCT
This sequence comes from Lacunimicrobium album, assembly GCF_052161635.1. Classification (GTDB taxonomy): domain Bacteria; phylum Planctomycetota; class Planctomycetia; order Planctomycetales; family Planctomycetaceae; genus SXPC01. Next base: position 101,274 of record NZ_CP197413.1, on the reverse strand, counting down.
CGACGACGTCACTGCGGACATCGATTGCGGTCAATTGCGCAGCGATTCCTTTTGCCTGGAAGTAATGCTGCATGGCAAAGGTGAGATAACTCTTGCCGCTGCCGTAATCGACGACCTTCAAGCTGCCATCTTTTCCCGGGGTCAGATGTTCGGAGACATCGTCGATCATTTCCAGGAAGCGATTGATCTGACGAAACTTGTGATACTGACTGGCACGGACTTTCCCTTCGGGGGTCATGACGCCGATGGCTTCAAGGAACGGGCAGGGTTGGCCTTCGGGAATCAGGTAGGCTTTCGTCCGGTTGTGGCTGACCGGAGTCGTCGGGATATCGGAACCGGAAGACTCCAGGAGGCGCTCTTTGAATTTCCAGCCATCGGGTTTGGAGGCGGTGATGTGAGTCTCGCTGCGCGAGGAGACAATGACTGCCTGACGGAATGTTGTGCCCAAAAGTCGGCTGATCTGCCGGGCGGTCGTGTTCCAGTTGAGATTCTCGTGTCTTTGCTGGCGTCCTTCCTGCCAGGACCACTGCCACAGCGGCTCGGATTTGATCAGGACCGGATGGATGGTGACCTTGGTCGCGATGAAGTCCTGCGCGATGCGGTCGCTCAAGGTCATTTTTGCCAGCGATGAAACCTGATCGGCGAGCAGGTGATCGAGGCGTTCTGCGGATGAACTCAGTTTTGTCATGTGGGATCAGGTTCCTGCGACGACGATGCTGTTGAGCTCGTCTTTGAGTCGGACGAGTGTGCCATCTCGTCGACGGTGTGGTTTGAGGATGATTTCTCTCCGACGCGCCATGCGGATCGTGCAGTCTCGGGAAGACCAGACGACCTCGCCAATGGTATCGAAGGCCACGAACAACGCGCCGGGAGTCTCCAGCAATAGGTCGACGGCGTCAATCGTGACGGGTTCGACTTCCTGCCCCTGACGTGACTGGAGGCTTCGTCGTAAAGATCCCAGCCAGCAGGCTAGAGTCCGCTCGTCAGCGAGGATGTACTTCTGACCCATCTTGCGAATCTGTGGCGAGAAGAGCAGCCCGCGCGAGGTGGCGTAGACGTGGCAGATTCTGGGGAGATCCTGTCGTTCGTAGACCAGCACGCCGAGGTCTCTGAGATTGTCGCCGACCAGTTGGTGAATCGACTCGGGAGTCGGGTCGGGCTGTGAGAGTTCGACGTGTCTGAGGCAGTCTCGACAGACACTGTGATTGAGGATCGTCCAGCCGGTGCAGTAGGGGCAGAAGTAGAGGGTTAAGCTATTCATGCCGCGGCGTCGATTCGGACAGTTGATGGGCGAGTTGGACCGGCTGAGGATGGTGCGAAGACGGTTGTTTTTCTGCAACGGTATCGCTGCGGTCCTGGCAGCGAACGAGCAGGCGTAACATAGGACCGGGAACCAGTCCGATTAATAACATCGTCATCGCCAGTCCGCCACAGGTCAAGCTCCGAATCTGCGTTTGCTCGCGCGCGGGGCTGGCTTTGACGGGGTCAGCCCAGAGACAGACCAGCCATCCGTAGGTCTGTTTCCAGAAGGCGGCGAGGGCACATCCCCAGAGAAGAACGATGAACTGATAAACAACGACAGGATCAATGAAGCCCGTCAGGCTGGTTTGGATACGGACAGTGGTCAAGCTTTCGATGGTGACGATCAGCTGCCAGAAGCCCCATGTGAACGGCGCACCAGCTAACGAGAATGCCAGGACGGTCAGGCTGACGCCGAGAATCGGGCGTTGTCTTCCCCAGCCTGCAATGATGTCACGATCAACGTGCTCATGAGAAGTCTCATTCGGCAAAGACGTACTGGCGCGATGTTTCCAGGCGATCAGATACTCGCGTTCCAGGAAAAGAAGCAGAGAGCCCCCTAAAGACAACCAGACGATCCAGCCCATGACAATCGAGGCGGCATCCGGCCAGCTCCGCAGTGACGTCCAGACGGCCGATTGCTCACTCTGAAGGAGAGACAAACTCATCAACGCCAGCATCGGCCCCCAGCCGACCAACCATGCGAGGTTAGCCCAGTCGCTGAGGCTTTTTGTACGATAACTCATGACAACGCTCAGAAGCAGCGAGATCATCGATGTGACAATCAGCAGGCTTTGAGCCGTCGTGGTATCGATCGTCAACCCGAGGTCTTGAGGGAATGATGTCAAACGCCAGAGGAAGACGGCGACAGCGACATGAACCGGAAAATCCGTGAATGTCGAGACGCTGCTGTCCTGCCTCTGAGAACGTCGCCAGATGGAAAGCGGCAACTGAGCGAGTGATGTGCCGATGACGAGGACTGTGGCGAGCGTGGTCAGTTGTGAGGATTCGGTACTCGTTGATGGGGACTCATTCATCAGTAGGACAAATCCCACCGTCATCCACAGACCTGTCCACAGGCCCCAGCGAGGGTCGCTCGATGCTGACTGGCGCGGAGTCTGCGGTCGCAGTGATAACGCAACGACGAGTTGCAAAGCGGCTAGAACAACGAGAGGAGAGGTCCCGCCACAAACTAGAACCAGACCAGCCAGTTGCGCCAGCATCGTCCAGCGGAGATGTCGATGCAGCTCCGCAGCGAACAACAGCAAGGCACAGGAGATGGCAACCCCCTTTCCGACCAGCCAGCGCTGAGACGCCCAGCTGATGGCTTGTCCGGGGCGAAGTGACTGATCGAGCGCCGTCACTCCCGTATCACTGACAAATGCAAAGACGGCAGCGATGATCAGGCCACAGGCGGTGGCAGCCATCGCGAGCTTGGAATTTCGACGGCTCAACAAGCCGACAATCAGGCTCGCCAGCAGAAGGACGACGGTGACTGTCATCGCGGAGTCGATCATGAACGACCCTCCGGGCGTTGCGCGGGTTTGACGTTCCGCGGCGGGGCCTTTTCTTCAAGATCCGGTTCAAGCGGCTGGTCGGAGTGGGTCTCCTGCGACACGCTGGCAGTGCTCCAGTAGGTGAGTAACAAACCGGGTGCAGTGGCAGTGATGAGAAACGCCAGGCCCGCGATCGAAGTTGTGAGGATCGAGGAGGTCGCGGGCGTTGGTCTGATCGTTGATGACTTCTTGGCGATGCTTCCGGGCAGTTGATCGAAGACGGGACCTGTCGCGACTGGCAGGCGAGGATCTCCCCAGAGCATCCCGGCGGCGATTCGCCACCAGGCCCAGCTCATGAGCAATTCGGAGGCAACAAACAGAAACAACATCCAGAGAATCCCGCTGACTTGAATCCGGCTCAGAGACAGGAAGATCAACGCTCGGGACGGGAACATTCCCAATAAGGGAACGCCATAGCCCAGAGATACACCGGCCAGCCACAGCTTTGACCATTGAGGAGATGTCGTCGAAAGACCGCCGAAACACGCGCTGTCGAGTTCGTTGAATTTCTGATTCAGCGAGATTAACAGCGTCGCGAGGTAGGTGACCCACATCGTTAGCTGAATGGCCAGCAGCCAGCTTGCCTGCGTTCCAAGTTCGCGAAGCGTGAGCAGTCCTGTGAGAATTAAGAGGAGATCGCGAACAATACTGACGGCCAGCAGTCTTCGAAGCTCCGTTTGAGCGAGGGCTACCAGCGAGAGATAGAAGATGCTCAAAATGCTCAACAGGATCCAGATTGCTCCCGCCGTAACGACGGTCTCGCCGACAAAGGGCAGGGCAATGCGAGTCACAAGAAGAATAAGGCCCGCGGACAGCCAGAGAGTCATCAGTCCAAAGAGTTCCAGGGGAAGCTGGCGATACAGAGTGATCAGCCAGCGATGGAACGGAAACAGGCCGCTCCAGATCGACAGACTGATCAACATCGCCAGGAACGCCAGAGGGCGGGTCTGACTGAAGGCATTGGCGAGCATGGGATCGGCCAGCGGAGCCCGTTTCATGCGTAACAGCAGATCGGAAAGAGTGAAGTCGATGGGACCAGTCTGCGTCCCCTGCATGGAGGAAATACTCGCCAGTCCACCGGCAATCAGCAGCATCGCCAGGCCTGCAAAGATAGCGCTGGTCATCCAGTTGCCCAGAACTTCGATGGAGTCCCTGCGACGTTCTGCTTCGCCCCAGGAGGAGAGCAGGCCACAGGAGAGAAGGACCATCAGCATCAATGAGGAAAACAAAGAGACGATGTCATCGGCCAGCAGGAAGACGTTCATCGTCAACTGCATCGCAGCGAGCATCATGATACGTGACAACCAGGAGCGAAGTCGTGTGGTGTCCAGGAATCGAAACCGGCGTGACCACGACAGGCAGAAAAACAGCAAGCTGCTCGCGAGCACCATCGGGATGCGCTGGCGATCGAGCATCAGCTGGACGATCACGCCAGGACCTGCCATTCGGACAGACTGCGCGTTGACCCAGGTCAATTCCGAATAAAGCTGGAGATCGCTGAGAACCGCTGTCGTCGAGGGCCTTTCAGGCCACATCAGGACCATGCCCAGGCAGGCTGCGATCAGCATCACTGTCGTTGTGGCACGCCAGATCCAGGCGGTCAGATGAACGCCGAAGAGGCTCCAGACAAGCATGAGCGCGCAACCAAACGATGGTATTAGAACCATCAGCATCGCCAGAGAATTGACGATCACGCTCGGCACCCGACTGATTGCTCTTTTCTAGTTAACACAGGGGAAAGCCCCGGAAAAGCGACCTGCCACACAGATTGGTTTTGTTCACTCTAGTTTGACTGCAGAAAAATGACCAGCATGATTGTCGTCGCGAACATCCAGATCATGATCATCCAGGGAATGGGATGAGTCGTTAACAGGCTCAATTCCTGTTGAATGTTGATGGTCAGTTTCTGCGGCGTACGTCCGGTTAAAAAACCAGCAACGATCCAGTCGAACATGCGTGTGAGCTGAGCAGCCCCTCGAACAAAAAGGGAGACTCCGAAGAATGCTTCCGACGAATAAAAGGCCTGACGCCCCATCAAGATCAGCGACGAATCGGCAAGCCGTTCTGACCAGGAGCGAAGTTTAGGAACTCGGCAGACCAAAACCCCAATAATGATTCCCATCACCCCGACGATGGCAGAAACCAGGCCCCAGGGAGAATAGACACCAGCCTGCTGATAGGCGCCGACGAGACCGTGCCAGCCGAATGCTTCTGTCAATAATCGCAGCCCATCGGGACTCGACCACCAGGCGCGCTGATGAATAATCAACCCGATGCCCATGGCCCAGGCAATCGTCAAGAGTTGTATCGTGACACTGAAACGAGGTGTGAGCTGACTTGTCATTGCTGACGGAAGCGGAATCGCGAGCAGACTCTTGGTCCATGCAAAAATCGCGAGTCCTTGCCCGAGAATGATGACGATGACAGGCCCGAGAAAGCCATGGGAAGAAAATTCGTGCAGCAAGCCCATCGGTCCACACACGGATAAGGCAGCGAGGATCAGGATCGCCCAGGTCGGCAAATAGGTCATCGTCTGTCGATTCGGAATCGTCCTGAAATACCAGGAAGTCACCAGCAGGAGCGTCATCCAATTGGCGAAGACAAACATTCCCGAGGTGAGACCAGTTTTCACGCCGGACATCATCCCTGCAATCACCTGACTCCCCACCCAGGAGAACGACCATCCCAACGATGTGTCCCGTTGGTTGGAACAGGCAGCAATGAATGCAGACAATGCACCAATCACTAATGTCATCAGGATCAGCGAATCAATGATCGTCGCATTCCAGATGACATGGTGAAGTTTCAACAGCAGCAGGCAGGCAGGACCGACACCGAACAACAAATGGAATAGCGCAAGGGTCGTCGCGCCACGTCCGCGCATCAGATCGTTCCCCAAGCTGACCAGCGGGAGCAGGAGTCGACCACACACCGCCAGCCAAATGCCAAGTGCAGCCGTATCGAGTGCTGCGGGATTGTCCTGGAAAATTGTCCTCAGGCTGTCTCGATGGAGAGTGACTGCGAGTTTTGTCGAAGACAGTCCCGAGCCGATTACTGAGATCGCCAGCAGCATCCCCAGATCCGTGATGAGCATGGGGATCATGAATTTCATGAGATCGCGCGGTCGCGGCTTCGATTCATTTATCCACAGAAGTCCGCCGGAAAGAACGGCCATGAGCATCCAGACGACCAGGAAGACCCAGGCATCGCCCGCAAAAGCCAAGAGAAAAATCAGCATCAGACTGACCGCCGCGAGTATGCCCGTCACGCGCGAATCTGATGGACGTCGCACTCCGATCCATGCCATCGCGATCATTGGCAACAACCAGAGCAGAATCCCGCTCGCTAACCGATCAGCGTGAAAACAGATGGCGATCTTCAACTCGGCAGGACTGCCGATAGACAGCCAGGTGATCGTCGGTTGGGACGAAACGACTTCGTCGAGAGGGGCCTGATTCCATAGCAATGCCAGTCCCGCCCATGTCAGCAGGCAGCAGATCGACGTGCTGAGAATTCCGGGCCAGCGGATGCCGAAAATGGCGCACAGTCCAACCCAGACGGCATGCCCACAGACGAGGAGCGCGATCACCCAGAAGCCCCACACAGGAACGGTCTGTATCAGCGTTTCACTAGCGACCTGCGACAGCAAAGCCATCCGTTGCCTCTCTTTCGGATCGTCCTGAGCCTGACTGGTCTGCATCGGTCAATGTCTGTGTGAAAATCTGCAGCAGGCGTTGACGCTCGATCGCGAGTTCCTGAGTCTCGCGATGTCCGAACTCCGATTGATAGGTCCACCACAACAATAGACCAGCCGCCAGATCGATGCCGAACGTGATGCCGAGGAGTTCCCACCGCCCCAGCCCTGGCACTGACCAGACAATGAAGAGGGTTCCCTGAACCATCAGAATCATGCCGAGGAGTGACCGCGTAAAAATCCCCTGTGCAATCGTGGCCCAGCCTCCGAGCGTCATGAGGACCAGACCTGCACGCGTCAGGAAAACAGCCTCCGCGGGCATGGTCCAGCCACGATGTGAGACAATGACTTCACAGACAATCACTCCGAGAATCGCGGTCATCATCGCCATCATGATCTGCTCACCGATCAGCGGACGAACCATGCGATTGAGGGGAGTGACGCCCCATAAGGCGAGTGAAGAAACCGTGGAACTCGCCCAGCCGATGGTGACAACCAGCAGATGGAACATCGCGATGAGAGAAACACCGATTCGAGACGTCATCATCGCCATGCTGCCGAGAATCATGACCGCGAGCAGCCAGATGACCGCATCGAGCGTGAACCGGCTTTGCAGCATCGCGATGCTGGTAAGGACGGTGATGAGTCCGAGGATTGTTGAAAATCCAATCTCAACAGAAGCAGCCTCGCCGGTCGCGGTGATATTTTTTCCGAACAGAACCAGGCAAGCCCATAGAGTGACTGCGATCGCGCCAACCTGCGGGTATCCGAATCCGATACGCCCTTTCTGCGCGACCTGCATCAGTGCTTGAGAGGGATCGAGATTAGCAACAGCGGTGAGACGTTCGTCCGTTCGTCGGCCCAGGCCCATCAGGATCAGCCCGCTTCCCAGCAGGAAGATCTCCAGCGCAAGTTTGACACTCACTTCAAATTTTATCAGGTCCTCAAAAATCTCCATGAGTCGACGATTCTTATCCACTCTTATCCACGATGCGGCTGTCGTCATGCGAGCAGCCGAACGCTCTTTATCAGGTCACGACGGTTTGCCAAAGGTCTGGCCTATTATGCCGGAATCCCTTTCGCTTCCGCCAGTCGAGTCAGCAAAATCTCGACCAGATGCGGATGAACACCTAGCGGCGGGCAGACCGCGAATTCCTGCTCGGGCCACTGCTGGCGGAACTCTTCGCGGAATTCTTCGAGATCCTGGACGACATGGATCCCCGGAGAAAGGAAAAAGGGGAGCAGGAAGACTTTCGCTGCTCCGGCTTCGATACAGGCGCGGGCTCCCTGGGGAATTGTCGGCTCGGTAAGCTCCAGATAGGCGACTTCGATATGAGTGTCGGGGAGCCGACTTCGGAGGTGGTCAGCCATCGTTCTGAGGTCGTCATTGGCTTCTTTGCGACGTGAGCCGTGTGCGATGAGGAGGATCGCTTCTTGAGGGGACATTGGTTGTCTTTCGTCTTGCCTTGTTTACAAGCCTGCTGGCCGGTACGTTTTGAGATGGTAGAACTTGTGTGCAAGTTGCGTGGTGGAGGGGGCATTTTGACGTGCTCCGATCACTTCGCAAGTCCGTTAGCCAAACTGAATCAGGAATCTCCATGCTGCCCGAAAACGTTGGACCGTATCAGATCGAAGGAAAGATCGGCGCGGGGGGGATGGGAACGGTTTACCTGGGACGCCATATCGTTTCCCGCGAACTGGCCGCCGTGAAGGTGCTGCCGGCCTCACTGGCGCGTGAGGATGGGTTCGTCGCGCGATTCGAGCGTGAGATCGAATCGATGCAGAAACTGAAGAACCCTCACGTAGTCGAACTGTTCGAGTCGGGAGTCGATGATAACGAGACGTACTACTATTCTATGGAGTACGTCGAGGGGAAAACGCTGACTCAGGTGATTCGCGATCAGAAACGCATCCCCTGGCGCGAAGCGATCGACATGGGTATTCAGATTTGTGCAGCGCTAAAAGCCGCCCATGATGCGGGGATTGTGCACCGCGATCTGAAGCCCTCGAACCTGCTCGTGACCAAAGACAATCTCGTCAAGCTGACGGACTTCGGGGTCGCACAGATGTTTGCAGCCGGGAAGTTGACGGTCACAGGAGGGATTATCGGGACGGCAGAGTACATGTCCCCGGAACAGGCCCAGGGACACCGTGCGACCAAGAAGTCGGACCTGTATTCGCTGGGAGCAGTCCTCTATGCGATGGTGACAGGCCGCCCGCCGTTTACCGGGAACACGACACTGGATGTCATTCAGAAACACCGCTTCGGCCAGTTCGATGCCCCCAAGACGATCGCACCCGACATCCCACACTGGCTGGACCAGGTCATCTGCCAATGCCTGGAAAAAGACCCTGAGAAGCGGTTTCCGGATGCGTTTGTGTTGTCGTTGCGGCTCAAGGAGATCCCGTCGAAGGTCGATCTGTCTGAGAGCAAGAACACAATCCCTGCTGGCGGCAAGAAAAAATCACGCGTTAGTAATGTCACGTCGGTCGATGATGCGACGCTGATCACCGAATCGGGCGATCCGAATGCCGTCGGCGGAACGCTGATGCGCGATCTATTAAAGGCACAGATCGAACAAAGCAGGGCAAAGAGCGAATTCTGGGTTCTTCTCGAAAACACCTACGTGCTGGTGACACTGCTGATCGCTGCGCTCGGGCTGATCTATTACTTCACGTTCTATGGCGAGTTGACTCCCGATCAGAAATTCGAAAAGGGGAAATCCCTCTACGCCCAGGGCGAGTCCCGATGGATCGAAGCCCGCGACGAGTATCTCGAACCTCTGGTCAAACAAGACCCATCAGCCTGGGAAGAAAAAGCGGCTCCGATGATTGCGGATATCGATGTCTACGAACTCAAACAGGATTTCGGCATTGGCAAGAAACTTCGTCGCCAGCCTTCCAGCTACGAAGAACCCAAGCGATTCCTGCACCTGGCTCAGACAGCCTACGAACAGAAGATGCGACGGAATGGAAGAGGCCGTCATTGCGCCAGCAGCCACAGCAGTGGTCTTGAGAAACTGGCGTCGATCAACAGTAGAGTGAGAAATGCGAGAAGGATGCGTGGCCATGGTGGGATCCTCAAATCGAGGGAAGCGGCTGGAAGGGTTTTCTCTATGTTATCGAGCGCGACGCCAGAGGTACAACAACAAATTGACGACCGCTGATCGGTCTGGACGAATCAGGACTCGATTGCGGTACAAAGAGGGAGTGGATATCATCCTCAACGGACATGGGTGCCCGCGGGCTTGTTGCCTGGTGGGAGAATAGGGAAGACGGTGAAAATCCGTCGCGGTCGCGCCGCTGTATTCGGGGACAACGACTCACACCTGATGCCACGCACAAGCAGAACCAACGGCCGCCAATTGAGCCGGAACAGGACTGTAAGTTCGGAAGGCAGAGTCGTTCGCAGGATCCGAAAGCCAGAAGACCTGCCCGTGGTTCTGTTGTTTTGAAATGCTGCGCGAAACAGCGTTTTGGAACGAGTGTCACAGCGTTCAATATTGCCTGTCGGCAATGTTGTTAAGTCACCATCGGATATTCAAACACGGTGATTGTCTGCGCTGTGACGGCTGAAAGGTACGTCGAATGAACTCTTTTTCTTCTTCAGGTGGAGATTGCGCTCCTGCCTCTTCACCTTTCCACGAGCGTCGTGGATTCACGTTGATTGAACTGCTGGTGGTGATCGCGATTATCGCGGTTCTTGTGGCTTTGTTACTGCCCGCCGTGCAACAGGCCCGCGCAGCAGCACGTCGGTCCTCGTGTCAGAACAATCTCAAACAGTTGGCGTTAGCGCTGCACAATTACGCCGACACGTACAACCACTTCATGCCATATAAAATTGATGACCGCAAGTGCATCAATGCGATCGTCAATCAAGGTGTCTATGATGCGGGTTCGATCCGTTACTGGTTCGGAACCGTCAATTATGACACCACTCCAAATGACACGCCTGACGAGCGGATCGTAGACTTCGAAGACGGAATTCTGGCTCCTTTTATGGAGTCAAACCGCGCGGCCTATCAATGCCCCGATCTGACCGAACAGCATGTCGATGCCGTCCCGTTCGGGAAGCTGACGAGCGGTTATGCCTATAACGGCAAGACTCTGGGACCTGGCATAAACTACGATTATCCTGCTCCAACGTATTCAGCGTCTGTCTCACGAGTTCCCGTCACGCGACGATTTGCAGACATCGCACAGACGACAGCCACGATCGCGTTTGCTGATTCTGCCAAGGTCGATTTCAATGTGAAGTTCCTGGAGAACTGGTACCTCGATCACCCGGAAGACAACAACCCCACGATCCATTTCCGACACACGAAAGCAGCCAACGTCGCGTTCGCCGATGGACACGTTGAATCGAGAACCCGACACTTCCTGGTCCTGGTGCCGGGCGACAACTATATGTCCCAACCGCAGGCAGATCGCATGAATAAGGAAAATCTCGGGTACGTCACCGATGGTGAAATCAATGCCTCGAACTATCAGACGCCCGCCGGAAATATGCTTTACGACCGCGACTGATTCAGCCGTTGATACCGATATACCTGCTGACAACCAGACGTTGCGACGAACCTGACGTCGCGTGTCTCGATCATTCGTGTCCCTATTCGTTTGGGATCAGGCGGAGAAGTCACCTACGCGTTCTAACGCCGAATTCTGCAATTGACCTCATGTCCTATCTTTCGGGTAAGATACACGGTTTGCCAACCACTCAATGCGACACCCGTCCGGGAGCTGTTGACGCCGTGTATTCTTATTCGCGTTACTTCCGAATTCTATCGATCACCATCTGTGCTGCTGCGCTGACACTCGCCCAGCTGCGTGCTGATGACATTACCTTGAATAACGGAACCGTTTTAAGCGGAAAGTATCAGGACGCCCCGGGGATTTCCCAGCCCGCGATTGCCAAAAATCGCAGTGGAAATGTTCCGAGCAATCCTCTGGGTGTAATCGACAACGACATCAAACGCTACTTCGTTCCCATCCGTCAAATCCGAAATCGGGTCGCCGCTCCGCCTCCTGCTCCTTATACGACTTTCGAGATCGAGCAGGCCGGTCGCGCCGGTGGTCGACAAATCCAACAAGTCGGCGTCTACCAGACCGGAACTCCATTTTCCGAATACGGCCGACGAAATATCCAGATTTTTGCAGATAAGAATGTGGTTGTGACTCAGGGGATCACCAGTATCTCGCCGACCGAGGTCAAAATCTCTGCGTTGAATTTTAACTGGGATTATGCCGTCACGACATCGTCGCTGAAGCTCGACAACTTGCTACAAATTATCAGTAAGAGAATCAAGCCAGACGACATCGCGCAACGTCTGACCTTTGTGAGCTTTCTTCTCGAACTTGGTCGTCATGATCTGGCGCTGACTGAACTCGAGAGGATGTCGAAGGAATTTCCGGACAACACCGATCAGATCGCGAGCTTTCGTGATCGCACCAGACAACTGCTCGCCCAGAAAATCCTCAACGAGATCAAGTCCAGGAAAGAAGCGGGGCAGCATCAGCTTGCCTTCAAAGCAGTCCACGATTTCCCCAGGGAAGACATCAACGCCGCGAACTCTCGCCAGGTCCAGGAGATCAAGGCGGATTATGAACAGGGCGTCGAAAGTGTCGATCAGATCGACGCCGAGTTGCGTCTGCTGATTTCTCGCCTGGAGAAACATCCTGAAATCGAAACGCTCAAGGAATGCGAACGCGAGATCCTCGAGTCCCTGGGCTATGACGAACTCGACCGCATGAAACCTTTCCTGCGAGCGGCGCTGACCCCCAACACATCCGACGATGCCAAACTTGCTTTGGCGCTGTCGGGATGGATGGTCGGCTCTGACAACGCCATCGAAAGCCTGACGACGGCTGTCAGCATGGCAAAGGCCCGCAAGCTGATGGTCGACTACCTGCGCAGCGACGACCCGAACATCCAGGCTGCCAACCTTTCCGATCTCGTGCGTCTGGAAGGAGTCGGCCCAGAGACATTCGGAAAGCTGGTCCCGATGATGCCTCTGGAACGGCCGGCACAGCTTGGTTTGAGTCCCTCGTCGACTTTTTACACATCCCCGGAGGGAACCGGCTATCACGTCCAGATCCCTCTCGAATATCGTTCCGAGCGGGAGTATCCCCTGATCATCGCTCTGAATGATCCTTCCACCCAGGCCGATACCGAACTGCGTTTCTGGGCTGGTCATTCTGCCTCCCCTGGTCTCGCCATGGAGCGAGGCTATCTGACGATGTCTGTTGAGTATCTGAAAGCCTCAGATCCTCTCGACAACGCCCCAGAGCAATATCATGCGAGAATTCTCAGTGCGCTGCGCGACGTCATGAGACGTTTTCGTGTCGATCAGGAACGGGTCTTTATCGCCGGACATGATATCGGCGGGACCGCTGCGATCGATATGTCTCTGTCGCATCCGGATTTATTTGCCGGCTGTGTCGCGTTCACGGCCAAGCTTCCCTCGGTGATCAAGGATTATCGTGACAACAAGCCGACGGTTCCCATGTACCTCGTCAATGGGAGCATCGATTCTGCCATCGATATGAACGAGATGTTCCACATCGACCACATGATGGCTCATGGCAACGACATCATTTATGCCGAGTTCAAGAACCGTGGCCACGAATTCTACTTCGAGGAAATGCCATCGATTTTTGACTGGCTGCCAAGACATCGTCGTGTGAATTACCCGAGCAGTTTTGACGTCCAGATGGCTCGTCCGACAGAGAATCAGTTCTTCTGGCTGCGACTGGCAAACATGCCTGCCAACAGCCGGAAAACCCTGCAGACGTACGCGCAGATCAGCCCGAATAAGGATGTCGTCAATATTCGGACGGGAGCAGAGAAGATCGATGTCCTGCTGAGCCCGGAGCTGGTTTCCTTCGAGAAGCATGTCCGCATCAGCATCGGTCGTCGCGATCTGCCGCGTCAGATTCCAGAACGAAACATCGAGACCATGCTCGAAGAATTGAAACTGACCGGAGACCGCAAACGCCTCGTCTGGATGCGCGTTTCGATTTGAGCCTTCGACTGGAACTCGACAGCGTTTTTTTTGTCTCTGACGTTCTTTCATGATGAATCGTCGTCCTGTCGTTGGTTCTCTCCGGCTGGGGAGGAAATGGTTTCAATCGTCGGCCCGACTCTGTCTAATGTCTCGTATCGAAGTCGATATCCCGACAAAAGAAACAGAGCCCCTGGTTGTTAATCTGACCAGAGAAATAAGCTCCCGTTGTGATACTCTCCAGGTAACTTTGAGGAGAAGCTGATGATATTCCCCATGCGACGAGCGGTAGCCCTGCTATTAACCCTGACGCTGACCGCCAGTACGAATGCCGCTGACCCGCCACGAAGTTTCAGCGGCATCTACCCTCACCTGGCGATGTTCAACAACCAGGGCGAATGTGGCACAGGAGCCGTCGTTCCTTGGGCCGGTAAACTGTGGGTCGTGACCTATGCTCCTCACGAACCGAAAGGTTCCGATGACCGACTCTACGAGATCACCCCCGACCTCAAGCAGACGATCCGCCACGAAAGCATCGGCGGGACACCGGCCAACCGCATGATCCACGAGGAATCGCAGCAGCTTTTCATCGGGCCGTATGTGATTGATAACGCAGGCAAGGTCCGTGTCATTCCCTATAAAAACATGTTTGGTCGCCCGACCGGGAATGCACGCCACCTGACCGATCCGGCGAACTTGGTCTACTCGGCATCGATGGAAGAAGCTCTCTACGAAATCAACGTCAAGACACTGGAAGTCAATGAGCTCTTCGCTGATGAAGCGGTGAAGGCGGGGCGTCACTCCGACCTTCCCGGTTACCACGGCAAGGGTCTCGCTTCTGGATTTGGTCGCGTGATTTATGCCAACAACGGAGAACACGGCAAGCTGGCTCAAGAGCGTCCCGATATCCCCTCCGGCGTCCTCGCTGAATGGGATGGCAAAAGCAGCGCATGGCAGATTGTCTCGCGAACCCAGTTCACGGAAGTCACCACCCCCGATGGCATTCACGGCAACCTCCACCCTGACAAGAATCCTGTCTGGGCGATGGGCTGGGATCATCGCTCCCTCATCCTGATGTGTCTGGATGGCGAGAAGTGGCATCGCTATCGTCTCACCAAGGCCAGCCACAGCTATGACGGCGCCCATGGCTGGAACACCGAATGGCCACGCATTCGTGACATCGGCGAAGACGATCTTCTCATGACCATGCACGGTGCCTTCTGGAAATTCCCCAGTGAATTCCAGCCCGGAAAGACGGCTGGCATTCGTCCTCGCAGTTCGTATTTGAAGATCGTCGGCGACTTCTGTCGCTGGAACAACATGGTCGTTCTCGGCTGCGACGATTCCGCTAAAAACGAGTTTCTGAATACTCGTAAAGCCAAAGGCAAGCTCGCCGGGCCTGAGCAGTCGCAATCAAATCTTCTGTTTCTCCCTCCCGAAAAACTCGATGACTTCGGCGGCATGATCGGGCATGGCTCCGTCTGGATCAATGACGAGGTGACCGCCCATTCCCCATCCGACCCGATGCACGTCGGTGGCTTCGATAGCGCCAGTCTCTACATCGCCCATCAATCCAAATCGCCCGTCACGTTCCAGGTCGAAATCGACGCGACTGGGAATGATCGTTGGACACCAACCGGCGAATTGACCATCCAACCCGGCGGCGGTGAACTCCATTCGATCAAGCTGCAGAACGCAGAATGGCTTCGCATAGTCCCACAATCAGACGTCAACGCAACCGCGTCATTTGAACTTCGCACGAACGCTGCTCCCTATCAGGAAGAGACCACTCTCACACAGTCGCTCGCCGATCCAACCGATGCAGAATTCAACGGCGGTCTTGTTCGCGCTGGCAAAAAAACTGTTGGACTGCAGATGCTCGCGACAAAACAACACGCTGGAGTTTCAACACCCGTTGGCTACTACGAACTGACCCCCGACCTCAAATTTGAGAAGAAAACCGATCCTGAAAAGAGCGCATTCATGGAGTCCGAAGTCGCGTTAAAGAAGGATGTCCTCACGATCGATGGCAGTTCCATTCTCTTCATCGACGACAACGGACTTCGCTACCGCCTGCCGATCGGTAATCCCTGGTTTCTCAAGAATCCAACAGCCGTCAATTCCCAACGGATCGCTCGTGAGATCTGTACCGAACGCGATCTCTTCCAGGTCGCAGGAACCTTCTTCGAACTCCCTGCCCGTAACGCAGGCGGGATGCAGAAAATTCGTCCAGTCAGCACACACGATCATTTCATCCATGATTACTGCTCCTGGCGTGGCCTGATGGTGCTCACAGGCATCCAGCCAGACGCTGCAAAAAATGATCCTCACGTCCTCGTCTCAGACGACGGCAACGCAGCCGTCTGGCTAGGCAGCGTGGATGACCTGTGGCATTTCGGTTCGCCGAAAGGGCAGGGGGGACCATGGACAAAGTCAGCCGTAGCCGCAGGCGAGACGTCCGATCCCTACCTTGTCACCGGTTACGGCAAGAAATCCCTGCGAGCAGAATCGTCTCAGCCAACGACATTGACAGTGGAATGCGACTTCCAGGGCAATGGCACCTGGACCAGTATCGGCGAACTGACACTTTCAGCCGCGACCTCCAGCCATCTACTAACGATGAATGGGACCAGCGAACCCGTCAAGTCAGACGCCAGCGGCAAGATCCAGCTACCAGACGCCTTGAGCGCCGCGTATTGGGTCCGGTTCACGTCAGCTCAACCCTCGACCGTCACGCTTGAACTGACGTACGAGTGATGCAATAAAAAAAGCCACTGGAGAAACACCAGTGGCTTTTTCATTTCTTGGTCTGTTGTTATCAACGCGATTTGCTTACCGCAGCAGCATCACCGGCGACTCAATTGGCACTTCGGCAATCACTTTGCGTTCGGCAAGGATCTTCGCCAGTTCGTCGACATGATCGTTCACGTACTCCACGACCTTCTCATTCTTATGTCGTCGAGACTCATAAATACACAGCTCTTCCAAGGCATCGTGTGCGGATTTGCCTTCGACGAGCATCCGATAACTCGCAATCACGCCCCCCGTACGCTGTGCACCAGCCGCACAGTGAACCAGGACAGGTTTCTTATCAAGAACACACTTCTGCATCAGTTCAATCGCATCGGCATAACGCTCGACATTGCCCGTTCCATCTCCCTTGAGTGGAAAGCGATGCACTTCGACTCCCAGGCGATCGGCCGTCGCAATCTCAGCCTTTTGAAACTCGCCGATGCGTCCTTCATCCAGACCATTCAGGTCGATGATGACTTTGATTTTGTTATCCAGCAGGACGTCTTCAATCAGCGAGGGCGAAATCTGCCCACTGCGAAAAATCGCCCCTTCCTGGACGACACCGAAGTTCCGCGCGATAAAGCGGTCTTCAAGGTACTCTTCCCACACAAAGACAAGAGCTGCCACCGGGGCAATGATCATAAGGGCGTAGTGGTACCAGCTGAGCGACGAACCTTCTCGAAGATCAATATCGTGACGGTCCTCTTTCACGAGGGCGGACATGGCAGCTTCCTTGCTTTTCTTTCAGCGACCTAACTGATGATTCAGTCAGCTTTTAAGACGCGAAAACACCCCGCGGCATTCTCTGAAATCCAACCTCCGGATCCATCCGGCGGCAGACTTTCGTCAGGATATTATCAGGATCGGCCATGAGCGCGAATGGGAATCACTGTCTTCCCTACTTGTCGAGCAATTCTTTCTTTATAGCCTCAAGTTCTGCATCAATTTCAGCCAGACTCGATTCATCAGCCACCGTCTCGGTCATCGCTCTTAGAACCGTCGAACTGGTGTGTTTCGACGTAATAGCTCCGGTCTCAATGAGTTCCGCCTGTTTGCGAATCGCCTCATTCCGCCGTGCTTCAAGGGCTTTACTCATCGTCAGCAGATGTTCATGAGTCGCGACTGCGGACTGCAACTGTTGATCCAGCCCCGCAACCAGCGCTTCTGCTTCCCTGCGACGGAAAAGCATCTGCTTGGCCTTCTCGTCGTCTTTCTCCATGACAGCAGTTTTGGTCTGCTCCAGCCAGTGATCCGCCATTTTCTGCTGTTCGGTCCGATTCTTTCGAATCTGATCGACATTCCGGGCAGCCGTCGCCACGCTCCGCTTCGCCCCGGCGAGCCCCTGTTCCATTTCGAACAGGATCTGCTCGAGAGCCGCTTTGGGATCAGTGGCATGTTGAAGAATGGAGGACAAGTGACACGTCACAATATCAGTGAGGCGACTGAAATACGTCATAAAAAAGACTCCCGGATCGACTGGCAAAATTCAGCCTCGTCGATCCGTCGTTAATCGGCAGGATTCAGGGAGAACGTATCATTCGCCCAATTGGATGAAACGAAAATCGATTATTTCAAAGGATAGGGAAAACTACGCAGGCAGCCGACATCAGCTCCCATCGAGTCCTTCCCTCTCCAGCAAAGACTTCAACTTTTCCCGGGCCAGTCGCAGGCGACTCTTGGTCGTCGCGAGGTTCGCCTCCATGAGTTCGGCGATCTCATGCAGCTTCAGATTCCCGAAGTAATGCAGCGTCAGGGTCTGACGTTGATCATCGGGCAGCTGTTGCATCAACAGGTGGATCTTTTTCTGTTCTTCGCTTTTGTGGGCATATTCCTCGGGCAAAGACAGGTCATCGGCAACTCCCCCGAGAAAATTATCCCCATCGTCTTCCGACGGACGTCGGCAGTGCAGCAGCGCATCATGCGAGCGTTTGCGATAATCATCGATCAGCAGATTCCGAGCGACCCGGTACATCCAGCTCGTAAATCGCCCCAGCGGAAGGTAATCCCAGGACTGATTGTAGACTTTGAGCAAGGTTTCCTGAGCCAGATCCTCAGCCAGATGAGGATCGCGCAGGTTATCGAGGAAGAAGTAGAACAGGCGTTTCTGGTGTCTTTGCACCAGCTCATCAAATGCCTTTTGATCCCCTTCCTGAATGCGGATCATGAGCAAATCGTCAGGCGTCAACTCACGACCATCGCCAGCTGACGTCATTTCAGCGGTTTCGTCTGCCAGTTCGGAGTCTTCGGACGGTGCCCTCATAGACTTAAACATACCACGGAACGACTGTTCGTTTCAATTTCGGGCCGTTGAGGAATATGTCGAAGTTGCATGAATGGAGAAATCAACCACGGATAGACGCGGATGCTCACGGATCAGAAGACGAGAATTGAACCGCAGATAAACACAGGTGAACGCAGATGGGAAGGAAGAAGACGCAAGCAGGAAACTTCTATTTCTCCGCTTCTTTTATCTGTGTCCAACTGTGTTTATCTGCGGTTCCTCTTCCTCCTTGTTCGCGTTTGCCTGTCTCCGTATCATTGCGGTTTTCATCGGTCTCTCTCTCTCATCAGGAATCCCAGTTTCGTGACGACTTCCGGATCATTCAACATCTCCCTTGGCAGCACGGCGACCGCCCAATTCCAACTCCGTCCTGAGCAGATTCAAGGCGTTCATATTCCACCTGCGCCTCTGACGGACCTGACCGCGCAGATCAAACTGGCCCTCGAAAAGCCCCCCGGTTTCCCGGCACTTCGCAGCTGTGTCGTCCCAGGTGACCGCGTCTGCATTGTCATCGATGATGAGCTTCTCCACGCGGATCTCTTCGTCCACGAAATCATCAATATCCTGCGACAATCACACGTCGAAGCCAAGGACATCACCGTCCTGTCCCGCACCAGCCTCTTGCCCTGCCACACTTCGAAGATCACAGAAAACCACCCGGAAATCTCCCTCACCAGCCACATGCAGCTGGGGAAAAAAATCGAAGAAGACCACTGCGCCTACCTCGCCAGTTCCGCCGATGGACAGCGAGTTTACCTCGCTCGCCCCGTCGTTGAGGCCGATTTTGTCATCTCCTGCGGCCTGATGACCTATCACCAGCAGACCGGCTACCGCACCACGTCCACCCTGATTTTCCCCGAGCTCTCCGACGATCAGGCCCTCGCCCGCTACCAGACCTGGAGCACCGACGAACTCAATCCCGAAGACGATCGACACTGGCGCCAACTCGCCAGCGAAGTCGATTGGCTCATCGGCTCCCCGTTCTCTATTCAGGCGATCCCCTCGTCCGTCGGCGGCGTCACTGAGATCACCGCGGGACAGACCGAACAGACGTTCGCCGCCTTGCGTCCTCAAATGGACGATGGCTGGCGTTTCAGCCTCCCTGAACGCGTCGAAACCGTCATCGCGATCGTCGATCTGGATGAAAAAGACGTGACCTTTTCCCATGTCGCACAGGCCCTCAAGAACGCCCGCAAGCTCGTCCAGCGCGAAGGCAAAATCATCCTCGTGACCCAGCTGAACGCCCCACTGACCGACCAGTTGGAACTCCTGCGACAACACGATACGCCCTATGAGGGCTTCCAGACCCTTCGCAAACTCCCCGCCCGACAGGAAGCCAGCCACGCCCTGATCTTTGCCGACGCTGTCGATTGGGCGAATGTGTACCTCATGTCCGGACTCCCGTCTGAGACAGTCGAAGACCTCTTCATGACCCCCATTCAGGACAACGCTGAGCTTCAGCGCCTGCTCGATGCCCATCCCGACGACAGCACCGCTGTTCTGATTGGCGCCCAGTACCTTTGGACAGAGATCGCAGTCGGCGAAAAATAACCAAACCGGATGGCGATCTACAATCAGTTTGCAGGCTTCCGTGGGCGCTAATCGCTTTCGTACTTGAGTCCACGCCAGAGAATGCGTAATTTGAAGCTGCGACGTTAGATCAACATTCTTCGATCAATCGTCCCCCATCCACACTTTACGCGATCCTCCGAGGAGCCCACCATGTCGATTTCACGACGCGACTTCGTCCAAACCTCTGCTCTGGCCGCGGGTGCCCTCGCAACCGTTGGCTATCAGAAATCCGCCCGCGCCGCTGACAAACAATCGGTTCTGCGGGTCGCTGTCATCGGCGTCAACTCACGCGGCCTGGAACATATCGACTGCTACCTCAAGAACGAGAATGTCGAAATCACGACAATCTGCGACACCGATACCGAAGTCGGGATGAAAAAGGGAGTCAAGCGAGTCGAAGAGAAGTCCGGCAAAGCACCCAAGTTTGTCCAGGATCTTCGCGAAGTCTTCGCAGATCCCAACATTGATGTCGTCTCGATCGCAACTCCCAACCACTGGCACTCTCTGGCCACCATCTGGGCTGCTCAAGCCGGCAAAGCCATCTACTGCGAAAAACCAGTCAGTCACAACATCGCCGAAGGCCGACGCGCAGTCCAGGCGATCGAGAAATACAAGGTCATCTGCCAGTGTGGAACGCAGTCACGTTCTCACAAAGCCATGCAGGACGCCGTCGCCTACATCAAGTCCGGCAAACTCGGCGAAGTCAAACTCGCCCGCGGCCTCTGCTACAAGCCTCGCAAAGGCATCGGCCCCGCTGGTACCTATGAATACCCGAAATCGGTCGACGTCAACATCTGGACTGGCCCAGCTGAGATGACCGAACTGACCCGCCCCAAGTTCCACTACGACTGGCACTGGCAATGGAACTGCGGCAACGGCGATTCTGGCAACCAGGGCATCCACCAGATGGACATCGCCCGCTGGGGTCTGGGAGTCAATGACATCGCCCAGACCATCGTCAGCTTCGGCAAACGCTACGCCTGGGATGACGCCGGGACAACGCCGAACACTCAGATTGAAGACTTCCAGTTCGCCGATGGCAAACGCATTATCTTCGAAACCCGGAATCTCGAATCCGATAAGTATCACGACGTCGGCATCGGCAACATCTTCTACGGCACCGAAGGCGTCATCGCCATGGATAGCAATTACGGCAAAGCAGCCCTCTACGACAAAGACTGGAAGAAGGTCCAGGAATTCAAGGGCGGCGGGATGCAGAACCACGTCGATAACTTCGTCGAAGCAGTCATCAAGAACGATTCCTCAATGCTCAACTGCCCATTCGTCGAAGGTCACCTCTCAAGTGCTCTCTGTCACACCGGCAACATCAGCTACCAACTCGCCAAATCCGCCAGCGTCGACGACATCCGATCCGCCGGCATGGGCGATGCCGAATGGAACGACTCCCTCGACCGCATGCTGACCCACCTCAAGGGTCACAACGTCGACGTCGCAGCCAACCCCATGCACCTGGGTCCAAAACTGACCTTCGACAGCAAGACCGAACTCTTCACCGGCACCCAGGCCGACGACGCCAACCAATTCGTCGCCCGCAAAGGCCGCGGCGAGTTCATCATCCCCGAAGTCGCCGACCTGTAAACCATTCTTCTCCCATGAGGGGAGCCGCATTTTGTCCCTTCTCCCTTGAGGGGAGCGGCTTTATGTCCCTTCTCCCTTGAGGGGAGAAGGTGGCAGCGCTTCGCTGACGGATGAGGGTGGGCGATAGGCAACGAACGATTCACAATCGCTCAATCAACATCAGGCGATTCATACGTTCGGGTGGCTGGGGTCAGGATTGTTAGCTGACCCCAGTTCGACTGCGCATTGCAACGACTGAACTTAGAAAAAGCGCGACGGCCCTCACGCCGTCGCGTTTTTTCATTCCCGTCACCCGCTTCCGACCGAACCTCATCCCCGCTGGAAAACTCATTTCAACATCACTACCATGTCGGTTCATCGCTGCCCTCTGTCGCAATCTGGAATCTCATGACTCAGCGCATTTATAACTTCTCAGCCGGTCCCGCCATCCTTCCTGTTCCCGTTCTGGAAGAAGCCAGGGAAAACATCCTCAGCCTGGGGAATACAGGCATGGGGATCATGGAGCACTCGCACCGGGGCAAGGCGTTCGTCGCGGTCCATGCAGAAACCGAAGCCGCCTGCCGACGTCTGGCTGGGATTTCTGATGAGTTCGCCGTCCTCTTCCTGCAGGGCGGGGCGTCCTCTCAGTTCTTCCAGATTCCACAGACCTTCCTCAAACCGGAAGAAACAGCAGACTATCTCGTCACCGGCGTATGGGCTCAAAAAGCCGTCAAAGAAGCCAAACGCTACGGCAAAGTCAACGAAGCCTGCAGCAGCAAGGATCGCAACTTCTGCTACATCCCCAAGACCTGCAACTATTCTGCCAATCCGAAGTACGTCCACTTCACCTCGAACAACACGATCTTCGGCACTCAATTCAAAACCGAGCCAACGACCCCAGCCGGCTCGTTCCTCGTCTGTGATGCCTCCAGCGACATCTATTCTCGCCCGATCGACGTCAACAAGTACGGCATCATCTACGCCGGTGCCCAGAAAAACCTCGGCCCATCCGGCGTCACGCTGGTCATCATCCGCAAGGACCTCATGGAGCAAGGCAACCCGAACCAGCCGGAAGTCATTCAATACAAGGTCCAGGCCCAGAACGATTCGATGTTCAATACCCCGCCCACCTTCGGCATCTACCTGATGGGTCTGGTCTTCAAGTGGATCGAAAAAAACGGCGGTTTGAAAGCCATGGCGGATCACAACGAGTCCAAAGCCAAACCTCTTTACGACTACCTCGCCCAAAGCACGCTCTTCAAATCAACTGCTGACGAAGACAGCCGGTCTCTGATGAACGTCTGCTTTGTCACCGGCAACGAAGAACTCGACGCCAAGTTCGTCAAAGAAACGACCGCAGCCGGCTTCGACGGCCTCAAAGGCCACCGCAGCGTCGGCGGCATGCGAGCCAGCATCTACAACGCCTTCCCCGCCCAGGGCATCACCGACCTCGTCGCCTTCATGAAAGACTTCGAAGCGAAGAACTCTTAGGCGAGCGGGGGGTGTGAACCCCCTGTCTTAACGACTCACAGCACAGTAAACGGTTACGAATCGTTCGAATAGACTGGAGGCGTCTCGCTTCTGGCATCTACAAGGCGTTTTAAAAGTAAGTTTTTAAGACAGGGGGTTCACACCCCCCGCTCGCCTTTTGGATCAAAGGCTCAATTTTCTTCAGGGAGCGAGCATGACAACCCCCTCACTCCCCGCGACCATCCCGCAACCTTTCCGCCCGAGACTCGCGGTCCTCGCCGCCTTGTCCATCGAGCTCAGTGGCCTTAAATCCCTGTGCACCTTCGGCCCGACCGTCTTCGCCAATGGCTTCCGCACCTGGGAATCGACTCTCGAGGGAGTCCCAATCCTGGTCGTCGAAACAGGTGTCGGCTTCCGTCGCGCCGAGAAAGCAACCCAGGCGATCATTGATGCTTACAAGCCAACTGTCGTCCTCTCCGTCGGACTCTGCGGCGGCCTCAACGACGAACTCCCCACTGGCCAGCTTATCCTCGCCAAGTCCGTCAAACGAACAGCCGGTCGCGCGATCACCTGTTCTCAAACGCTCCGCAAAGAAGACCTTCTCGCAACCCTCAACGCACGCGAAGTTCAAGTCATCACAGCCGATGCCGCCGTCACGTCGGTCGAAGGAAAGCAAGCTCTCCGACAATCCTCGAAGGGGGATGTCGTCGATATGGAATCATTCGCTGTGGTGGATATCTGCCACCAACGACAAGTGAAATTCGGCGTTCTGCGTGTCATCAGCGACGATGCGAAGACAACCCTGCCGACAGGGGTCATGAGTTTGATCGGCGAAACCGGAGCACTTCGCGTCGGTGCACTGGTAGGAACATTGTGGCATAAACCAAGCTCGATGGTTGACCTCTGGAAACTCCGCAATCAATCGCTCGCCTGCAGTCAAACCCTCGCTCGTGGTTTGCAGCAAGTCTGTCTCTTTCTGGCCGGAATGAAATGACAAGGACGATCTTGCTCGTTAGTGTAATCAGTGACTTTCCCTGACAGCCCCGAGCGTGAGGGACCGGAATTTGACCACCGTTTCGACACAAGATCATAACGCGATGTCTTCGATCATCATCACCATTGACGGCCCGGCTGGCAGCGGCAAAAGCACGCTCGCGAAACTCCTGGCCGGCCGACTGGGGTTCGACTTCCTCGACACAGGTGCCATGTACCGCGCCGTCGCCTGGGCATCACTGCAAGCCAATCTCATGCCTCAAGACACCCAGTCAATGGGCATGATCGCAGCTCAATTGCCGTTACGCATGCAGGACAAACACGTCTTCGTCAATGACACCGATGTCACTCTCGACATCCGACATCCCGACGTCGCTCAGATGGCGTCAATCGTCGCCAGTGTTCCCGCTGTCCGTGAGGCCCTGGTCACTCAACAGCGGACCGTCGCCCAGGGACGGCGAATGGTCACCGAAGGACGCGATCAAGGCTCCGTCGTTTTCCCTGATGCCGCCTGCAAGTTTTTTTTGACAGCTTCACCTGTTGTCCGCGCCTCCAGACGCTATAGTGAACTAACGGCTGCTGGCCGCGAGGTCGACTTCGAGACCCTGTTGGCCCAGCAGCAGGAACGCGATGAACGCGACCAGAACCGAGCTTGTTCGCCTCTGGTGAAAGCCGATGGAGCTCTCGAGATCGACACCTCTGACCTGACGCCGGATGACGTGCTCGCCCTGATGGAGCAGACCGTCCGCAGCGTCGTGAGACTGTAGACAGCGAGTCTAATGACCGAAGAATTCCACGAACCGACTCCCGTTCGCGGCGGACGTTTTGATACGCCCGAGCAGGAAGTCTATCTGAATCTGTGGCGTACCTACGACTGCCTCAAAGCCGTCGAGGATCAGCTGTTCGATCAGTTCGATCTCTCGCCACAACAGTACAACGCGCTACGCCTGCTCAAAGCCGCAGGCAGTACCGGCCTGCAGACGCTGGCCCTCGCACGTCGCTTGATCTCGCGCAGTCCAGACATCACGCGCATGCTGGACCGCCTGGAGAAACGGGGCCTGATCAGTCGCGAACGCAAATCCGAGAATCGGCGTGTCGTCGAAGTCGTCATCACCGAAGGTGGCCTGGATCTGCTGGCAAAGATGAGTGATCCCGTCCGCCAGATGCACCGCCATCAGCTTTCGCATCTGAATGAATCACAGCAGAAACAACTGACCGAGCTGCTCAAACATTCGCGACAGCCTCACGAAGACGAAACCTGCGACTGGCTGTAAGCGATTTAAGAGGTAGCACAGACATTCCTGTCTGTGCTTTTCATTCCCCCACCGCAATCGCCGTCGCGGTCGCATACGCCTTACTATGCGACATGGAAATCTGAATCTCCGTAATCCCCAGCGAGGTCGCGAACTCCTGCGTGCTTCCCGTTAAGACCACGACCGGCTTGCCGCTCTTCAAGATTTGAATCTCGATCTCGGCCCAGCTGATCCCTTTGATGAACCCTGTGCCGAGCGCCTTCACGATCGCTTCTTTCGCGGCCCAGCGTGAGGCAAAACGCTCTGTCGACGATTTATGAGCCTTGCAATACGCGATCTCATCGTCGGTGTAGATGCGTGTGAGGAAATGATCGCCGTGACGATCGATCATCTC
The DNA here is from genome assembly GCF_052161635.1 of Lacunimicrobium album. Lineage (GTDB taxonomy): Bacteria > Planctomycetota > Planctomycetia > Planctomycetales > Planctomycetaceae > SXPC01. The sequence continues at coordinate 75,390 of NZ_CP197413.1, read as the reverse complement.
CTGGATGCGTCCGATTTCGGTGATATCTGTCCCCAGGCCAATAATCGTCACGTCATCATCTCCCTGGAAACCGTTTCTCGTAAGGCCGACTTCTGCGAAGGCAGTAACGTTCGAGCAACCAGCACACCCAATGTCGCCGTCGATCCCATCTCAAAAATCCACCAGGGAATCACCCAGCCAATCGGCAGCTTCAAAGCAGCATACTTCTGAGCCAGGAAGACATCCCAGCGGACTTTCGTCGGATCATCAATTTTCTCCGCCCCCTGCTGCCTGGCGATCTGCTCGTACATCCCTGCCGAAAGCGCATTCTCGGAAACTTGTTTCCTGCGCAACGCTTCAAACTGACGATGCCCATCCCATGCTAAACCAGCCTGTAACGCCACTGCTGCCAGCACCGCCAGCGTAAACGAAATCCATTCCGGCGATAGCTTCCACTGACGCGAAACCTTCAACGCAAGAAACCCGAAGACAGCGGAAACAAAGAATGGAAACAGCCAGACCTTCTTCACCACAGCAGGCAACATCCCAACAAACGGAATGAACAACAACGACATCCCCACCAGCGCCAGCACAAAAACAAACCAGCGCCCCACACTCGAATTCGCGATTGAGAGTTTCATCAGTATCTCCAGGTCAGTCGCGAGTCTCACTCTTGATCCTTCTCCCCCGGGGAGAAGGTGGCCGAGTCTTCGAGGTCGGATGAGGGAACTCTGCAGGATATGTTAAGCCCTCATTCCACTCGAATTCAAACAGGCTTCGCCAACAACCCACATGCTTCCCGCGCTCGTGTCAGCGTCGCTTGCGCCTTCGCCCGTGCCCGCTGCGCACCGGCTTTCAGAATGTCATGCACCTCACTCGGATTCGCCACCAGCTGCTCGCGTCGCGTCCTCGCGGACCCAAAGTATTCCATCGCCGCTTCGAAGAGCTGCTGCTTGGCTTCCCCATACCCCATCCCGCCAGCACGGTAACGGGCTGCAAGAGCTTCCTGTTGCTCTGCGTTAGCGAAGAGCTTGTACAACGTGAAGACCGGGCAGGTCTCTGGATCCTTCGGATCTTCAACCGCTTTGGAATCGGTCTTGATCGACATGATCTTCTTGCGAAGCTGCTTCTCAGGCATGAAGAGCTCGATCGTGTTGCCGTAGCTTTTCGACATCTTCTCGCCATCGGTCCCAACGACTTTCGCGGTGGAATCGAGGACCCGGGCATTCGGCAGGACGAAGACTTCCGTGTTGTAGATCGTATTGAAACGCTGAGCGAGGTCACGCGCGACTTCGATATGCTGCACCTGGTCAACGCCGACGGGAACGATGTCACTGTCGTAAATGAGGATGTCAGCAGCCATCAACACCGGGTAAGTAAACAACCCCGCATCCGCAGCCAGCCCACGGGCCTTCTTGTCTTTATAGGCATGACACTTCTCGAGCAGATGCATCTGCGTGACGGTCATCAGCAACCACGTCAGCTCAGCATGCTCAGGAATATCAGACTGTCGAAACAACGCCGCTTTGGCAGGATCAAGTCCCAGCGAAATCAGATCAACCGCCGCCTCCCAGGTATACTCCTGCAGCAACTTCGGTTCACGCACCGTCGTCAGGGCATGATAGTCCGCAATAAAATAAAACGCCTGCTCATGCTCCTGCAGCGCAATATACTGCTGGATGGCCCCGAAATAGTTACCCCAGTGAAAACGACCGGTCGGTTGAATGCCAGATAAAACACGCATGGGAGAAGGGCTTAGGGCTTGGGGATTAGGGCTTAGTCAGACGAAGTACGTCACCAGATTTATTTCTGAGATCCTTCTCCCTTGAGGGGAGCTGTGCTGTGTCCCTTCTCCCTTGAGGGGAGAAGGTGCCCGAAGGGCGGATGAGGGTGGGCGATAGGCAAGAGAACGTCCCCAATATCAATTCGATGTCAGGCGACTATTCTCTCACTCACCCTCTCAACACTTCTTCACCGTCGGCAGTTCCAACGTCTTAATGAGACTCGTGATCGAAGGAAGGTTCGTGTGCTCCACATACGCTTTGAGTTCCTGCAACAAGTTTTCCGACTGGCCCGGCTTAAAGAAGTTCGTCGTCCCGACCTGGATCGCAGACGCTCCCGCGACGAAGAACTCCATCATGTCATCAAAGGTCGTGATCCCGCCGATGCCAATGATCGGGATATTCACCTTTTGAGCCACCTGATGCACGCATCGCAACGCAACCGGCTTGATCGCTGGCCCACTCAAACCGCCAATGACGTTTCCGAGAATCGGCTTGCGTCTCTTCCAGTCGATCGCCATCCCCTGGACGGTATTGATGAGAGAGACAGCATCCGCCCCGCCATCCGCAACCGCTTTGGCGATCGCCGTCACATCGGTGACGTTGGGCGTCAGTTTGATAATGATCGGGTGAGGACTGACCGCCATGACTTTCTGTGTCAGCTCGAAGGCCATCTCGGGATTCGTGCCGTAATCGACGCCACCCGTGACGTTGGGACAGGAGATGTTGAGTTCAAGAGCAGCAATTCCAGACAGGGGAGCCAACCGCTCCGTCATCTGGACAAACTCTTCAATCGTCTTGCCCGCGATATTGACGATGACCGCAGTCCCCAGCGTTGTCAGATAGGGGAGATGTTTTTCGATGAAGGTCTCGAGCCCATCATTATCGAGTCCGATGCTGTTGAGCATGCCCGAGGAGGTCTCGACCGTTCTTTGAGGAGCATTGCCAATACGAGGCTGCTGCGTGACCGTCTTGGGGATAATTCCACCCAGAGCAGACAGGTCGAGATAAGAAGCCATTTCCCGGGCATAGCCAAACGTTCCGGAAGCAACCAGAACCGGGTTCTTCAATTGAAGTCGGTTGAGTGAGACAGCAAGCGGATTCACGTGAGCAGGCAATCTGGGCAAAGGCCAACGGGTGGAACCGTTCTCAAGGAACGTCCAGAGATTGCATGCTAACGGCTAACAGAATGGTCGGCAACTCCGCACGCGGGCGACCGTTATCCATTCGTCTCACAGGAAAGCAGATGATCCCGCAATACTCGCGCCGATTCGGCCTGCGAGTCTGCAGTCAGCCCTAGACAAGGCTCCAGGGCGATCGAGCCATCGATCGACAGCCGCGAATTAAATCACGCCGCCGTGTGTCCGGTAAGGTGTCGCCAGGTCAGGCAGTTCCAGACCCCACATCCGTTCCCAGATTTCGGGAATGTGGCGGTAGCCTTCTGACGTATAGATCAACTGACGGGCACGGGTGTCTGAATTGCTGGACCAGATGGGAACAAAACAGCCCACCTGCGTCGAGGCGACAGCAAATAACACAGTCGCTAGGATGAAACGTCGCATGATCTCCTCCGTGAGTCCTCTTACGTCGTTGAAGTTTACCCGATGAGCTCACGCTCTTGCTGCAGACATGGTGTCTGCCGGTCACCGCGAAGAACTCGCAGTCGCCGGGAAGTGAACAAGGGATGGGAAAGTGAGGCGGGACATGGGAGCGGGCGTCTTCAGTGACGGTTCTACTCCGACCAACCAAACCTCGAAGAAGTCTGGTCACTGTGTTTATCGGTAGCAGCGATAGTACAGATGAGGCAATCTGTAACGATTTTCCGAATTTTGAGGTGATCCACCGTCACGGAGTCGTATCCGATCTGTGACTGCAGCGGCTATCAACCAGCAAAATGTGCGTTGAACATCGAAAACGTCTCAATCCCGCCGTCTCAAAAGTCGTGCCATGCTCACAGCTTTGAGCTGTCTTTTATACACAAGTTGGGAACCACAAATCCTTGGGCCTCGAAGTACGACTAATGCCCAATATCTTGTGGTTGACACAGGGGACCAAGTATGTCGGGTGCGCTGTTCACAGACTTGTGTATAAAAGAGAGCAGCTTTGAGTGAGCATGCTGCTTCGATTGACGTTGGAGCGTTCAGAACATGCTTACTCAAAGCCGCAAGCATGGCACGTTGCCTAAGAAGAGAGTTAAGCTTCTTCTCAGCGAACTCTGCTTCCCTCCGCGTCCTCTGCGTTCCAGTCTTCTTCTGTGTGCCGTCCTCAAGCAGGATTCAACCCGTGCAGTTCCTTCGGCAGGAACAGACCATCTTTGCGAATCAGCACATCATCAAAGTAAACTTCCCCACCACCAAACGCCGGCGTCTGACCGAGGACCAGATCCCAGTGCACAGTACTGACATTGCCATTGTCGGCCGCCTTATAAGCGTTACCCGGGGTAAAGTGCAGCGATCCCCCCATCTTTTCATCGAACAGCGTATCGAGAATCGGCGACTTGATCGCATGATTGCAGCCCAGCGAAAATTCCCCGATGTAACGGGCCCCTTCATCGGAATCGAGAATCTCATTGAGCCGAGCGGTGTTCCCCTGACAGGTCGCTTCAACGATCTTGCCGTTTTCAAAGACGAAGCGAATGTTGTCGAACACAAGCCCCTGATAGCGCGAGGGAATGTTGTACTGAATCACTCCGTTGACGCTGTCTCGAACAGGAGCGGTGTAAATTTCCCCGTCAGGAATGTTGCGTCGACCATTGCACGGCACAACAGGAATCCCATCGATCGAAAACGACAGGTCAGTCCCGGGAGAGACGATGCGAACCTTCGACGTCTTCTCCATCAAAGAAATCAACGGCTTCTGAGCGTCCGCCATCGCCACGTAATCTGCCGTGCAGACATCGAAATAAAAGTCCTCAAATGCCCGCGTACTCATCCTCGCTGACTGGGCCATTGAGGGGGTCGGATAGCGCAGCACGACCCACTTCGTTTTGTTGACCCGAATATCCGAATGCACCGGCGACCACACCACCGACTGGTAAGTCTTGAAATTCTGCCCGGGAACATCTGCAAACTCTTCGGAGTTCTCCGACCCGCGGATCCCGATGTAAGCCTGCACCTGCGACATCACCGCCAGTTCCATGTCCGCAATGAACTGATACGTCGGCGTGGAACCAGACAGCAGAATACTGCGCTGGACGAGATTACTCTTCAAACTGACAAACGGAATCCCGCCCGCCTGAACGGCATAATGAATCAGCGACTCAATGATCGCAGGGTCCGGAATGTCGAACGCCTCAATCAGAACCTTCTCCCCCGGCTGAAGTCGAACACTGTGTTGAATCAGCAACTCAGCAAGGCGAGCAATACGAGGATCAGACATGGTGCAGAATTTCGTGACAAGAGGCAACATCGAGTAAAACGTGTGCCACGGCTGTGTCAGCCGTGTGATCGCGCATGGAACGTCTGATTCAAAGGAACTCTGCACGGCTGACACAGCCGTGGCACACCGGGAATGTCGTCGTATCGCGGGTGTGAGGTCGCAATGTTGTACAGCGATTCATTCGATAAACGATCCCTCAAACAACCATAACAAAAAACGGCCCCTGTTGAAGAACAGAGGCCGTTTCAAATTGAGTTTGTATCCGACTGAGCGGGATCAGTTCTTGAGCATCGTATCGCCAGTGTCATTCGGAATGATCGGAGGCTTCTCGAGCAGATGAACCGCGGCGCGATCCTTCAGTTCGCAAAGCTCTTCGTGTCCGCGGGTCACACTCGTCTCGCCGAGCTTCCAGCAATGGAAGGCAGCCTTAGTATGAGCTGCGAACGTCTGTTCCGCGACGGGAAAGTGGACGATCCCAGTCGTTTCGTCGAACAGTTCCAGCCCCAGGCTTTCGAGTTCTTCGACACAGTCTTCGAAACGGTCGACTTCCGTCTTGAGCATCCGCTGCACGGCTTGGAGCTCTTCCGAGTATTCCTCGATTTCGCGAGCCGAGCGACGAGTGTGGTGTGCCTGAACTTCCGCAAGAAGTTCTGTTCGCTGCTCGATCTCCGCAGACAGCCGCACGATGTCGGCTGTAATGCGTTTGACGAGCGGGAGCATGGCATTGGCCTGCTCGAGCGTGAAGTGACGGGTTCTGATATTGGATGACACAGAGTTCATGTTCGTAACTCCGCAATTCTATTTACTTATAGCGCTGTCAAATCAGTATATCGTCCTGAGATTTCGTCTGAAGTCAGTAGGAAATGGAAAAATCGTTTTCCCAAACATCAATTGTGGCTGATCAACGTGACCAACCGCAAAAATAAACGGGAGAATAACCGGCCTCTTGTATTTATTACGTTTCCACGACCGCTGACGACTGTTGAATCGCGGGGGTTTAATGAAAAGACGAAAAAAAAGCCAGAGCGGTTCACTTTTAACCGCCCCGGCTCATTCATTTTCATTCAGATAAACCGCTACCTGCGGCAAGTACGCCATTCGCACTAAGATTTCGATACGACTTCCCCCAAAGGGTGGCCCAGCCGTTCACGGCTGGGTGAGCGCAGCTCACAAGAAGCCAGCGCCATCCGCGTTCGATTCGAGTTGCAGCGGCGAGTTGAAGTTCATCGCGGATGGTGACGTATCTTGTCGACTTCGTCGATCCAGCCATGAACGGCTGGACCACCCCATCAAAGCCTAACCAATCAGGCTTTTCGCCTTCAGGTAAGCAACGACTTCGTTAGCCAGTTCGTCGATTCCCTTGGTATTTGAATCGAGAACAAGTTCTGGCTTCTCTGGGGCTTCGTAAGGATCGCTGATCCCCGTGAAGTTCTTGATTTCGCCAGCGCGGGCTTTCTTGTACAGACCCTTTGGATCGCGTTTTTCGCAGGTCTCGATAGAAGCATCGACAAGGACTTCGACGAACTCGCCCTCTTTCATCAACGCACGGCAGGCATCGCGGTCAGCGCGATACGGAGAAATGAAAGCCGTCAGAACGAAGACGCCCGCTTCTGTGAACAGCTTGGAAACTTCGCCAATACGACGAATGTTCTCGGCTCGGTCATCAGCAGAAAATCCGAGGTTCTTGTTCAGACCCATGCGGATGTTGTCGCCATCGAGAATGTACGAGTGGATGCCCATCTGGTTGAGCTTGTAATCAACTGCGTTGGCGATTGTGCTCTTGCCGCAGGCCGACAGACCGGTGAACCAGATGACGGCAGACTTGTGACCCATCAGTTTCTGACGGTCTTCTCGGCTGACTTTGTGATCGTGCCAGGTGACGTTGGTGGCTTTTTGATCGGCCATAATTACCTCTAAACCTCTTAAATATCGGCGGATGTGCGAAGGCTGCAGCGCGTTGGCTCCAGCCTGCAAACAATCGGCTGGTCTTTCTGGCAGCGGAAACTTGGGCAATCCTAGAGAGTCACTGACATGCTGAGAAGCGAAATTGAGAAAATTCTTTGAAGCAACCTTCCTAAATCCTTGACGCCCACAGTTTTAATCAAGCAGTCGATCGTCGTTATCAGGGTGGTCCAGCCGTTCATGGCTGGATCGCGCAGCGACAAGAAGCCAGCGCCATCCGGCTTCAAGTCAAATTGATGCGATGAGTTCAAAGCGAAAGCGCACTGTGCCCGACCTCGGGGTGCCACTGGCTCCGCCAGTGCCGAACATCGATCGATATTCAGCTGTTAAATTACATCAGCTTTTCTAACACCCCCGACACCCGCTCGCATCGTCTTGCTCACCATCGAAGCCAGTGGCACCCGGTGCACCGCCCCAAGAGTGGGTGGTCCAGCCGTTCATGGCTGGATCGACGAAGTCGACAAGATACGTCACCATCCGCGATGAACTTCAACTCACCGCTCCAACTCGAATCGAACGCGCTTGGCGCTGCTTCTTGTGAGCGGCGCTCACCCAGCCATCAACGGCTGGGCCACCCCGGAAGTTCACTCTACCCAACAGACGTCCCCGTCTCGCCCTGCATCGTCGCAATCAACCGTCGTCGCCCACCCTGATCCCGATGCTCACACAACGTAATCCCCTGCCACGTCCCCAGCGCCAGCACCCCATTGCGAATCGGAATCGTCAGCGAATTCCCGATCAGAATCGCCTTCACATGCGCCGGCATGTCATCCGCCCCCTCCAGCGTATGCACATAAGGAAAATTCTCCGGCACAATCGCATTCATCGACGATTCCAGATCCACTCGCACATCAGGATCCGCATTCTCATTGATCGCCAGCGACGCCGACGTGTGCTGAATAAACAAATGCAGCAACCCGACCTTATACTTCGCCAACTCCGGCAACTGCTCCACCACCTCCCGCGTCACCAGATGAAACCCGCGCGGCTTGGCGTTCAATGCAATCTCACGTTGTGTCCACGACATGATCGGATCCTCGAAACTCAATGCACCGTCGTCTTCGAAACCACGTTAATCACCGCCACCCCCACAATGATCAACCCCATCCCTGCCCCGGTCCACAAATCAATTTTCTGCCCATGCAGCCACCAGTCGACGCCGGCAATAATCACAATCCCCACGCCTGACCAGATCGCATACGCCACCCCCACCGGAATTGACCGGATCGCCAGCGACAGAAAGAAAAACGCCCCCGCATAGCCAATCGCCACAACGAGCGATGGCACAAGGTTCGTAAACCAGGCGCAGGCCTTTAGTGACGATGTCGCGATCACTTCGCAGACAATGGCAAGCGCCAGATAAATCCAGTGGTTCATAAATTGGCGGGAGTTAAGGTGGAGGGACTTCAACGCGGAAGAGAGGGAGGGATTATCGCTGGCTTTTCCATCGCAGCCAATGGTCCGCCAGCGTAATGGCGACCATCGCCTCCGCCATCGGAACAAAACGGGGCAGCAGGCAAGGATCATGTCGACCCTTGGTCACGATCGTGGCAGGCTGCCCTTTGTTGTCGACGGTCTCTTGAGGTTGAGGCAGAGAACTCGTCGGCTTGACCGCAGCCCGCAGAATAATAGGCAGTCCGGACGAAATGCCACCAAGCATGCCGCCGTGAAGGTTCGTCGCGGTCGTAATACCGTCGGGCTGTTTCGGAATGAACTTGTCGTTGTGTTCCTTGCCGGTCATGGTGACGCAGCCGAAGCCGATGCCATACTCAACACCCAGCACCGCAGGCAGACTGAATAGTGCCTTCGCCAGATCCGCTTTGAGCTTATCAAAGACCGGCTCACCCAGTCCCGCAGGCACATTCGTCGCGACGATGTGAGCCGCTCCGCCGATCGAATTGAGGTCCATCCTCAATTTGTCGATCAGATCAACCATCTTCGCGGCGGCAACAACATCTGGACAACGCACAATATTCGGCTCGCCGCTGGGCAATTTCTCGACCTGCTCCAGCGTCACCTGCTCCGGATGAGGAATGTCCGCAACGATATTCCCCACCTGCGAAACGTACCCGATGACCTTCCCGCCGAACGCCTGATCAATAATCTTCTTTGCCACCACACCAGCCGCGACACGGGCCGTCGTCTCCCGGGCACTGCTGCGTCCCCCGCCCCGGTAATCGCGAAACCCGTACTTCGCATCGAAGGTATAGTCTGCATGCCCCGGGCGGTACAGATCTTTGATCTCCGAGTAATCCTTGCTCCGCTGATCCTGGTTGCGAATCAGAATCGCCAGCGACGTTCCTGTCGTGCGACCTTCAAAAACCCCCGCCAGAATCTCCGGCGTATCGTCTTCCTTCCGCTGCGTCGTGATCTTGCTCTGCCCCGGCTTACGACGATCCAGATCAACCTGCAGATCCTCCACCGTCAACGAGATTCCCGCAGGAACCCCATCAATAATGACGACATTGCCGGGCCCATGGCTCTCGCCAGCCGTCGTAACGCGAAACGTATGACCAAAAGAATTACCGGGCATGAAGGGTCTTCTGAGGAAAAGTATCTGACTGGAAAAGGAGACTGGAACGCAGAGCAAACAGAGGGAAGCAGAGTTCGCAGAGTCAAAAATTCGCTTCTTAAGATTGCGATTGGTTCATGCTTCCACAGTGTACTCTTCAGTTGAATATCATCTTTTGCTTCTCTGCGTCCTCTGCTCAACTCAGCGAGCTCTGCGTTCCAGTCTGCTCTGGAGCATCGGATTTCGTTACGGAATCTTAACCGCGACAACCAGCCAGCGGAATTTCCGGACCCCGATCGTCGGCCGTTTTTTGGAAAACTGCTGCCTGCTGTGCGGCCTGACAGTTGTCCGCGAGGTGATTTTTTCGAAAAACTTGTTTCAACGACTATCCATATTGGAAACTCGGATTCCTCGCATCTACAATCTTCCAGAAAGTGGTGGCTCAGGCGTTTCGCACGTGAAATCCACCGAACTGATTAAATTGTATCGGCAACGTCCATCTCAGAAAAACTCAGAAGAATTAACCACAGAGTCACGGAGATCACGGAGTTTTAAGACAGGGGATCAAAAATACTTTTCTTTCCGCCTCTGTGTCCTCCGTGCCTCTGTGGTGAAATCTCTTCTGATCGGGATTTGGTTATAGAGACGACGACGCCTCAGAAAGAAGCTGTCATTCTTATGGTTTCTGCTGATTTATCCGCCGCTGTGAAGTCTGCCAAAGAGCGTCTCGACGCCCAGACTCGCGAAATTGTCCAGTTACACTTCCATCCCACAGACGGCGCCCCGTTCTGGTTGGAAAAAGCCAAAACCTACGATTTCAACCCCCTCACCGACGTAAACAGCTTCGACGACTTGAAGAAGTTCCCCCTCTTCGAAGACGACTGGCTGCGCGGCGGCCCCGTCCGTCGCTTCCTCCCGCAAAAATGGTGGCATAAGCCAACGTACACCTTCGAGACCGGTGGCACGACCGGCATCCCCAAGTCCCGCTGCGTCGTCGACGACTTCCGCATCGACTACGAAGAATTCAGCAAAACGCTCCCTGAGGAATCATTCCCCATGGGCAGTAACTGGCTGATGCTCGGCCCCTCCGGCCCACGTCGTCTGCGACTGGCCGTCGAGCACCTCTGCCAGTTCCGCGGCGGAATCTGCTTCTGTGTCGACCTCGATCCTCGCTGGGTCGTCAAGCTGCTCAAAGCCGGCAAGATCGACGAAGTCAAAGCCTACTCGGCTCACGTCATTGATCAGGCCATGACCATCCTGTCAGCCGGCCACGAAATCCAGGCGATGTTCACGACGCCCAAACTCCTCGAAGCTCTCGCCCTCCGCCTCATGGACGAAGGCAGCAGCATCGAAGAAGCCGGCATCAAAGGCATCTTCTGCGGCGGCACCGAGTTCACCCAGCAGTGGTATCGCTTCGCCCGCGAAGAGCTTCTCGGACCGAACGTCTACATCACTCCAACCTACGGCAACACCCTCATGGGCTTAGCCTGCGGCAAGCCGTTCATCCCCGAAGACAACTTCAAAATCACGTATTACGCCCCCGAACCACGAGCAGCCGTCGAAGTCGTCGATTTTGACGACCACACCAAACTCGTCGACTACGGCCAAACCGGCCGCGTCAAGCTCTACACCCTCACCCACGAACTCTTCATCCCCGGCTTCCTCGAACGCGACGAAGGCGAACGCGAACTCCCCCACGAAAAATACCCCTGGGACGGCGTCAGCGGCGTCAGGCCATACCACGTCTTCGCGAAGACAACGACGGTGGGTGTGTACTAGCGAGTCCTGTTCACTGTAGGGTGCTGGTGAGTCTTCGAACCGCACCAAAACGACATTCATTCGCCCATTTGGTGCGGTTCGCAAAGCCTCACCAGCACCCTACATGTTGTTCAAGAAATGAATGAGAAGACCGGGGCAATTCCCAATTCCTAAATTACTACGTCCGAGGTTCCAATGCTCGAAATACCCGTCATCCGCTGGGGTAAACCATACGAGTCGCTCGAAAAAGTCCCCGTCACGCACTTCGAAACGGGCGAGCCTCTCGCGAACGTCCATCAGGCGAACGGCGGCATCGTCAAAATGGACATGCGCAAAGCTCAGAAGGCGCGGGATGCCCTTCGTCAGATTCCGATCCGCGAACTCCTGAAGATGTGCATCAAAGCCGGCGAACTCTACGCCACCGGCACCCTCGACGTCGGCACCGGCAAGCAGTCGCCCGATGACTTCTGCCGCATGCAGTCCGCCAGCACTGGCCTCCCCGAGGCGATGTGCAAGGGGAACATGCAGAAGCTCGCCTTCGTCAACAAGAACATCGAGCAGATCCTCGACGCCCTCACCCGTGGCCTCCCTCTGGACATCCTCCAGACAGGCTACGGCGACGAAGGCCGCGGTGTCTTTGTCAGCTATCAGGCGACTTCCCCCGTCATGGGACTCGTCCTGCCTTCGAACTCCCCCGGCGTCCACACGCTCTGGCTCCCCGCTATTCCGATGCAGATCGGTCTCGTCCTCAAACCGGGCTCGGGCGATCCCTGGACCCCTTACCGCATGGCAGCTGCCTACGCCGCGGCTGGCATTCCCTTAGAAGCGATCTCACTTTACCCCGGCCCGCACGAAGTCGGCGGCGCGATCACAGAAAACTGCCCACGGGTCATGATCTTCGGCGGCCAGGCCACTGTCGATAAATACGCAGGCAACCCGAACGTTCAGGTTCACGGCCCAGGCTTCTCCAAAATCCTCATCGGCGACGACGTTGTCGATCGTTGGGAAGACTACCTCGACCTCATGGTCGATTCGATCTTCCTCAACAGCGGCCGAGGCTGCATCAACTGCTCGGGCATCTGGGCATCTCGACACACCGAAGAAATCGCCGACGCCATCGCTCAACGTCTGGCTAAAATCCAGCCCAAGCCCATGAACGACCCGACCGCCAACCTCGCCGCCTTCATCACACCAGGCGTCGCAGAAGCCACCAACAACCAGATCGAAGACAACCTCAAACAACCCGGCGTCACCGAAGTTACCGCCAAGTACCGACAAGGCCCGCGCCTCATCCAACGCACCGGCCACGACTTCCTCCTCCCAACGATCGTCCACTGCAGCGATCCGAAAGCCACCCTCGCCAATCCCGAGTACATGTTCCCGATGTGCTCCGTCGTGAAATGCCCACAAAAGGACATGATCAAAACCATCGGCTACACCCTCGTCGGCACCGTCCTCACAGAAAACGCCGCCTGGAAGTCGGAACTGCTCGACGCCACCAACATCGACCGCCTCAACCTGGGCCAGGTCCGCACCGTCCAAATGAACTGGCTCCAACCCCACGAAGGCAACATCATCGACTTCCTCTTCCGCAGCCGAGCCTTCCAAACCAGCCCACCCCCCGCGATCGCATGAGCCATAGCCTTCTCCCCCCGGGAGAAGCTGGCAGCGCTTCGCTGACGGATGAGGGCAACGCGCCAACAAGCAATCTATAAATTCGAAAGACATCCGAAGGCAAAATCCCGCCCCATTCCGGTCGTCCCTTCTCCCCCGGGGAGAAGGTGGCCGAAGGCCGGATGAGGGATCTCTGCGAATTGCATAGCGCTCTCATTTCGTCCCTTCTCCCTTGAGGTGGAAGCAAGGAGTTCGCTCTCGCCGACAAGGCGAGAGTGAACGACGCGGTAGTCTTCTCAGGAATGGTGCCCGAAAGGCGGATGAGGGTGGGGCATAGGCACTTGTTCGCTCTCATTACCAAATCCGCCACAGGCAAACGTAGGGTGCCGGTGAGTCTTCGAACCGCACCAAATGGACGACCTCCCGGAGAGACAAAATTTAACTTCCCGCAGTCATTGCCGGCCCATTCGGTGTGGTCAAATCCAACATCGCCCGCAAAATTATGTCCGCCACTGTCGACATCCGCGATGTCACCACAGAACAACCAGATTCAAATGCGAGAACCGCAACGCCAACTGGCACTCCGTATACACAATCGCCGCCAGCGCAACAAACCAGAACGCATCCACGAGGTTCCGCCGAAACACAATCGAAAAGACCGCATACATTTCCGGCTCATTCAACCTGGCAAATCGCGGCCAGAAAGCAGGCGTCTGGCGTCGGTACGCTAAAAATGTCTGGCCATGCCGTTCGAGCAGGCGCTCTTCTTCCAGGTGAATGATCATCGGATAGTAAAGCGAGAAATAGAGCAGCATGATCGCCGGGATGGTGATCGTCGCCGTCGCGAGTCCAATGCCAAACATGCCGACCGCGCTGAAAAAATACAACGGATTCCGACAACAAGAATACGGCCCTTCGACCACCAGTTCACTCGTCTTTCGGCCTGCCACATAGAGATTGCTCCAGATTCGCCCGAGCGCCCCCAGACTGGCCAGACTCATTCCACTGAGAAAAAAGAAAACGCCAGCAATACTGTTCAATGCCCATCGGCTGTTCGTTGTCATAAGGACCGCCACCATAGCGATCACAAACAACATCGTCACAAGGCGACGACGTCGCTCCGGAGCAGAACGCCCCTGTCGAGCAGGACCAGGACTTGATCCGAAGAGACGGACCCTCGAAGCACGATAAACCGATGGAATTCCAACAGGCGTAGATGGCTTCGTTGTCGAATCGAACACACAGCGTGCCGAATAACGATCCTGATCTTCCGAATCCAGATCTTCCCGCTCCAGAATCAACATCGCGCGGCTTCCTTTCCTGCGTCGAATTCTTGGTCGAACAGCGACGAGGAGAACTACTCGCCGCTAGATGGTTATCAATGATAACTTATCGCCAAGCTCTCGTTCCAGTCAAGGGCGATCTTTGCCCACCAAAATCCCACTCAGCAGAATCCGCGTGTGCAACACAATCTGCTTCTCAACGTCATCCCAAGGAAACCGATGACGAGTCAGCCTCAACGCGACAATCCCATGCATCCCCGCCCACAGACACTGAGACAGAGAATGCGACGATCCCAAATCATCCCGAATCCAACCCTCTTCAATCCCCACCCGCACATGTTCTTCCAGAATATGAAACGAAGTCCGACGCAGCTTCTGCAACTCCGTCGGCTCACCATTCTTCGGAATATCCCCGGGCTTTCGCATGACCAGAAACGCCAGACGAAACTCATCCGGATGTTTCAACCCAAAACGAATGTACGCCCCAACCGACTGCTCCAGCCACTTCTCTCGCCGTCCGTCCAGTTCGAGCAAAACCTGGGTCAATTCACCAAACACCTGATTGACGAGCCGATCCAGAATCTCCTGCTTGCTCGAAAAATGCTTATAGAGCGCCGGCTGCGAAATCCCGATCGTAGTCGCGATCAATCGAGTCGTGACATTCTCAATACCATGCGACAGAAACAGCTTCTGAGAGACGTCCAGAATCTCCTGAGCCCGCTCTGCCCCCGAACTTCTGGTCTTGATGACCGCCGGCTCCTTTTCTTGACGAGGAGGCTTGCCCTTCGCCGGGCCGGAAGGAGCAGCAGCTGCCGGGCTTTGTTTCGATCGGGTCGACTTTGAAGGCATGTCCCTGCTCAATTTCCACGTTTGATAATTCCTCTTCATTCTAAGGCGGTCACCGGAGTTCGCAAATTACTCATGCGTTCGACTCCTGAAAAGAACCGTCTTTATCACCCGACATCTGCGGAATTCACTCACCCATACTCTCTCTCAACTCCACCAGCGGCGTTCGATCCACCTGAATGAACCCTCGCCGTGGCCGATCAAAATCGAGCACGACGAACAGCACCAGTGCAAACACAATGTTCACCGAGACCCACAACCCCAGGTGTCTGCGTGCCGATTGTCCTGAAGAATGCCCCTGCAGAAGGCTCGATAAGATCACACTGACCAGCAACAACATCAGCACGGAATTCGGCAGGTGATTTCGATTCGCCCACGCCCGCGTCGAACTCAAATCAATGACCTCATTCGCAGCTGGGATGATCTGGCTGGTTCGAACCAGTTCCTGATCTGATCGATTCGTTTCTTCCACGATCTCCCACAGTTGCGTGAGGATCGAGTTGATCCTTGATATCTTTTCATCGTAGACCTCCTGTTGAAGATTGAGATCGAACAGTTCCAGACGAAGATCGACATACTGACGCAGAGCATCCTTCATTCTGAGTTCATAGGGATCTGCCAGCAGACCGGCCCGAAGATAACAGGTTCCGATGGCATTCGCCTGATCAAGAACCAAACGCTGCCGTATTTCGTGACGAGACGTCGTTGCAGAAAAGGAAAACGCCAGCAGTAACGCCACCAAACCAAAGACGCTCCCTTTCAACGTCCCGCCCACGGATCGGCTTTCATCGTCTTCCTGCTTGCGATGTCGATAGCCGTACCGAAATCCGATCTCATCGGCGAAAAACATGACTCCAAACAACGCCAACACAATCAACCAGGTCGGATACGCGTGCAACATATCGAGCACTCCAACACCTTCTTCCCAGCAAACCAGTCACTTGAATCGTCAACTCAGTCAATCACTATAATCCGATTCCAACATTGACGAAACAGTCCGAGACACGTTTCAAGTTGACGTTGTCGCGATCCTGTCTGCGTGAAGCAAACCGCCACTCACAAGGTTTTCTCCATAGTAAACCTCTGTCATAATCAATCCTCGTGCTCAGAGCTTATCTTCTCCTCGAATTCCACGAGACCCATTCATGCGACATCTTCACTGCTACGTGATCGCCCTTCTCTGCCTGCAGTCAGGCGTCATTTTCGCACAGGAAAAATCCGACAAACCCGCCCCCCAGCTCGACTGGTACGACGTCAAAGACTTCGGCGTCGAAGGTCGCATCCTCCCCGATCAAGAACGCCTCAGCTGGTTTGATCGGCTTCCTGCCTCAGCCGAGAATCATGTCCGTAAACCTGTCTGGGGACTCAGTCGTGACAGCGCCGGCATGATGGCCCGATTCGAAACCGATGCCACCTCTCTTTACATCAATTACCGCCTCACCGACAAAAACCTCGCCATGCCTCACATGCCCGCGACCGGCGTCAGCGGCGTCGATTTTTATGCCCGCGATACCAACGGCAAATGGAAATGGGTCAACGTCACCAAACCCAATGCTCAGGAGATGAATACCCTCGTCATCGAAAACATCGCCCCCGGCAAGCGCGAATTCGCCGCCTACCTGCCTCTCTACAACGGCGTCGAATTCCTCAAAATCGGCGTCCCCGAAGGTGCTCACTTCCAAGGCCTCAAACCGCGCGAAGAAAAGCCCATCGTCTTCTACGGCACCAGCATCACCCATGGTGCCTGCGCCAGCCGCCCCGGTATGGTCCACACCGCGATCCTCGGCCGCTGGCTTGACCGCCCCGTCATCAACCTCGGCTTCTCCGGTAATGGCACGATGGATAAAGAAGTCGGCGATTACCTCGTCCAGCTCGATCCCGCAGTTTACGTCATCGACTGCCTGCCGAACATGAACGCGAGCGCTGTGACAGCCAAGTGCATTCCCCTTGTCAAACAACTCCGTGCCGCCCGTCCCGAAACACCAATCATCCTCGTCGAAGACCGTCGCAACACCAACGACTGGATCCTCCCCGCCCGCAGCGCCCATCACACCGCCAACCACGCGGCTTTGAAAAAAGCCTGCGAACAACTTCTCGCAGACGGTGTCAAGCACCTCTCCTACATCCCCGGCGACACCCTCTACGGCAACGACGCCGACGGCGCCACCGACGGCTCTCACGCCAGCGACCTGGGCTTCATGCGCCAAGCCGAAACCTTCCTGCCCGTCATCAAACAGGCTCTCCAATCCCACTGACTCTCCCCAACACCCGCTTCACCCCGAAAGGCCAGCACAACGCTGGCCTTTTTTTGTCGAACCCGCCACGTCGAGCCATTCCTACGCATACAAAAACCTGATTTTCAGACTGCCCGTCTTAAAAGTCCCTCCCAAAAATCACGCACCCCCAACCCCATTCCCCTCAACGCCTTCCACCAACTCCCTCCCCACCACCTTCGCATTCACGCTGTCTATCAACCCCTCTGCGCGCAACACTTCCCGGTAGAGTAGAGAGCCATGTGAAGTGCACACACATAGCTCCCTTCTCCCCCGGGAGAAGGTGCCCGAAGGGCGGATGAGGGAATCGCGCCAAAAAACCATCAATCAACTCATCGAACCTGCGAGGGCACTCTCCCACTCCATTCCGAGTGCCCTTCACCCCCGGGGAGAAGGTGGCCGAGTCGAACCTCAGGTTCGCAAATCAATACAGTCGAGGCCGGATGAGGGATCTCTGCGAATTTCGTAAAGCCCACATCTCCCCTTGAAACCGTCAACAGACCCGCATCTCGTCCCTTCTCCCTTGAGGGGAGAAGGTGTCAGCGCTTCGCTGACGGATGAGGGTGGGGCATAGGCACTAATAGACATTCAACAACACAACCACTCCCAGGAAAACCTCCGCCCAAGCCCTAAGCCCCAACCCCCAAGCCCTACAACCCCAGTTCGGAACCAACGTCCCATGCCCGCGACTCTCCTTTACTGCCGACAACGCGAGCCCTTCACAGAACTCGCAACCCCGGCCGGGATCTCCAGCATGGCCTTTACCAACCCCAACCCCCCAGCATCATCGGACCGACGAGGCAGCCCCTCGTCGTGAACACTGTTCTTCAGCGGTGGAACATGAAAACAGCAGCCAGTGCCAAGGACGCTCTCAATAGCCTCCGCTCCGATGTGACCACCAACTACCCAAGCAGTCGCAAAACCAAACCGTTCCGAACTGGTCTTCTCACAACCACAAATGCACCTTCGACCGCAAACTCTCCGGCAGCCGTTTAGGAACATCCTTCATGATCTGCTTATCGAGATACCGCGTGCTCAGGTGACCCAGCAGGATCGCTTCGTTTTCAAAGCGGTCGGCTCGTTCCAGAATGTCTTCCAGGTGCGTATGCCCAAACTTGTGAATCTTCTCCTTACGGTGTTCCGGACGATAAAACGTCAACTCCGTAATCAGCACCGTCGCGCGATAAATGTCATCCAGCGCATCCAGCCCCGCCGGCGACGTATCCCCGAGGTAGGCCACCAAAGGCTGGCGAACTTCATGCGTCACATCAGTCCCCGAGATGCGAAGTTCGCGAATTTCATTATTCGACCGCCCCTTGAATTCCTCGCGCAGCTTGCGTCGACGTGCGTACACAAGGTAGCCGACGGAAGGCACCGTATGCTTCGTCGCAAACACAGTCACCACGTGCTCGCGTGACAACTCGATTTCGTCCCCCGGATTCACACCCACGAGATTGACGACCATCTTCCCCCGGTCCAGTCTCACCCAGGCACGCAACAGGCGTTCAATATCCTCCACGGTTTCGGAAGGCACATAAATCGTCGGCGGCCCCATCTTCATCATCCGTCGACGGGCGACCAGCGTCGGCAGCCCGGCCAGGTGGTCCAGGTGAGCATGGGTCACGAAGTAAGTCTGAGTCCCGGCGAACGACCACGGGCTCGCCCCCAGATCAAACCCGAGCTTCAATTCCGCGATCCGCCAGTAGGACTGGACCGCAGCTCGCGAATATCCCTCCACCGTCAAACCGCGATGATGAAAGGTGCGCACGGGGAGATTATCGAGCACCAGATCGGCCTCGGAAACAGTACCAGACATCAGGTCGTCATCACTCAACGGAAATCATCTTTCATGGTGAACAGGGAGGGTTCGTGACACCGTTTCCATGATCGCAGTTCACTCGGAACATTGCGAGAAAGCCCGCCGCGAATTCACCGATCAGCCTCATAAATGGCTGTTCCCAAGCCCTTGAAGAAACCGCCTGCCTAATAGGGAGGCAGCTGCCGAGGCGGGCATAAATGCTGATTCCGTGGGCAATGAGTGTTTGGTTGCAAAGCGTTATTGAGTACCAGGATTGCGTGTTGGTGGCGTGGCTTGTTGGCGTGCCTATGTGTTAAGCACATTTGGGGCAAGTTGCTCGGGCAGTGTACCGTCAGGGTGTCTGGAATGACGGTTGTATGAGTTTGCAAGTTTTTGGCGAAGAACCGGATAATTGGGGATGGCAGTGTGTTTTCGATGTGATAACATCATCAAAGTGATAGCACTTCGCCTTAGGTGATGACTGAGTGTCGATAGATTACTGCTGTCAAGGCACGTCGTTCTCGGAGAACGATGCGCTGAACGCGAGTCAGCGTTCCAGTCAAAAAACAGGTTGGATGGTCCTGCTTTTTGACGAAGTTTTCTTTCAGGGATTGAGAGTAATCAGGGGTCCGACTGCCGCATCAGGAATCTGAATCCACAGAATTCACAACGCTGCAATGCACACTGACCACACGTCAGCACAAGGCATTGGTTGCATGAGGCACGCAGTCAGATCGGGAAGGGAGAAACCCATGTTAGTTCTGTCACGCAAGTCGGGTGAGAAGATTCAAATCGGCGAGAACATCTCGCTGACGATCGTCCGCATCGGTCCGAACTCGGTCCGCATCGGCATCGAGGCACCTCGTGAGATGAGCATCCTGCGAGAGGAACTGCAGCCTACTCAGGCCAATGCAGTCATCCATCAGGACATGACCCTCGCTTCGAAAGCTTCCTGAGTTTTCGGATCGTATGGTTCAAACGATAAAGCCAGCCGTGAGGGTTCACTCAGCAAACCCAAAATCGGCTGTTGATCGCTATTGATGAAACCTGTCGCTCTCGACAGGTTTTTTTATTGCGCCTGTGACGGTCAATCGAGACGGACCAGATGAAGCGGTTCCGCCATCCCTGCGGAAAACAACGACTGCAGCAGCTGAGCATATCCTCGCGATCACCAGATCACCTCATTCGCTGCTGTGACAAGAAGAATTGATTTTGACGACTTGTCGTTCGTGATCTACGTTTCAGAGTGGCGCGGTCCCTTCTGTGGGGACAAATGCGCGGCGACTCACTCTCGCACGACTTCATGTCATCTTGGCGCAATGAATGACGCCAGGCCCTTACCTCTCCACGAGGAACCAGGACCATGGACAGCCAATACCCGACGCATTACGCGACTTCCCAATTAGAATCAGGCATTCCCGTGTCGTACCCTCTCGATTCGACCCAGATCATGATGGGCATTCTTGAGCTCTCACGCATCGGGGAAGCAGGACGCAATCAAAGCGACCTGACCTCTCTGGACGGTGTGATCGCTAAACGACTCCTGCGTGACCTGCTGGCTGCTCTGCATATCCGCGATCTCAATACGATCAATCACGTCCGACGTGTCGCCCAACTGGTCGTCGGCATGGGCCAGAACCTCGGCTGGGACGGCCGCGAACTGCGTCGTCTCGAAGTCGCTGCCCTGCTGCATGATGTCGGCAAGATCGGCGTGCCAGACAACCTGCTGCGAAAGCCGGGACGGTTCAGTCCTGATGAAATCGAGCTGATGAGCCTGCAGACCAATGTCGGCATCTGCGTCCTGCAGGCCTGCCGCGTCGATCTGAATGTCATCGACATGATCAAACAGGCTCACCATCTCTGCCATGGGGCAGCCGAAGGGGCGACTCGATTCAGTAAAGAATACCTGCTCGGCGCGAGGATCCTCGCAGTTGCTGATGCGTATGATTCATTGATCAGCCCGCAACCCTACCGTCCCGCCAAGAAGCACGAAGACGCGATCGAAATCCTCTACCACGAGCCCGGCAGCCAGTTCGATTCGGTGATCGTGCAGGCGCTGGATCGCTGGGTGCGCAAAGAGGGAATCTCGACTCACCGTGATGAAAACTACCAGGACTTCGAACGCCAGTTCAGCCCCAGCGATCTGATCGAAAGCCAGCAGGCAGCTGCTCTGTGCAATATCTTCACGTACTTGTATCTGCAAGAAAATCTGTATCACGCCTATTACATTCTCGACGCCGACCTTAAGTACATCGTCTGGAACAACGGCGCAGAAGAACTCTTCGGAAAGTCAGCCCGCGAAGTCCTCTGGCAAAGCTGGTCCTCACGCGTCCTGACCTTTTCCGACAACTACGAAGAGCCTCTGGAAGAAGCGGACTACCCGATCCGCAGAGTTCTCAATACAGGCAAGCCGGTTGTGGAGGCACTCAAGATCCACAATGCAGAAGAGCAACTCACTCGCATCGAAGTCCAAAGCCTGCCGATCAAAGATCGAAACGGGTCTCTGCTCGGCGTATTGGAACTCTTCAGTGATCACGAGCATTCGCGACAGAACTCATCGCGTTACAAGCAACTGAAAATCCGTGCCAGCCATGATCCGCTGACCAACGTCGCCAATCGCGGCGAGATGGAGAATCAGCTTGCTTCGCAGATGTCCAACTTCAAAAGCGATCCCCAGCATCACCCGCTGAGTGTGATCTTCATGGATATTGATCACTTCAAGCCAATCAACGACACCTACGGCCATTCCGTTGGCGATCAGGTTCTCATCGACGTCTCACGACTGCTCAAGCAGCAGACGTACTCGGGCGAACTGGTGGCTCGCTATGGCGGGGAAGAGTTTGTCATCATCTGTCCGGAAACCAAGCTCGATCAGGCTTATGCCCGCGCAGAACGGATTCGATCGATCCTCTCGAAAGAGACCATCGGCCAGGACGCAAAGCTTCGCGTGACGGCTTCGTTCGGAGTCAGTACGGCAGAAGAAGGTGACTCGATTCTCAGCCTGCTGAGACGTGCCGACCAGGCGGTCTATCTGTCCAAGCAAGAGGGGCGCAATCGTTCAACAATTCTGACCAGCGAGCTCATCGCGGAGCGCGAGCACGAAGAGCAGGAGAAAGAACGCCAGAAGTCGCCTTACGAATTTGTCGGCCAGCTGGAAGCAGTCGTTGGTGCCGACATGATCGTCTACAAGCTCAGCGGATTCGTCGAAGCGCACGACGCGAAGCTTCTAAAGGTCGAAGAAGGCAAAGCCGTCATTCGAGTCGGCGAGCCATCGTTCTGGGATCGCCTCTGGGGGGCAGATGGTCGGACCATCCAGATCACGATCACGTTCCAGAAGTCAACAAAAATGGAAGCACGTCGCCCCATGCAACAGACGGAAGTCACCGTACGCATGGTCCCGATCGGCTGGAAGAGCAAGGACGATACGTTCCAGAAGAAGGCACGGGATCTGTTCCGCGACCTGAGAAGCTACTTCGCAGCGAAGTAACACAGCTGAGATTGCAAATCAGCCGGGATTACAAATCAGAACAGTCAGGCAAAGACGCGCGGGATTGTCTTCGCCTGACTGCCTGATGTTTAGATTGGCCAGTGTTTAAATTGGCCGATGTTTAAGCAGACTGACGAACGTCGGAAGTCCCCTGAGCGACTTCACTGGCGGTAAAGGGATGCGGGATCGTGACGATCGGGGCCAGCGAGTTCTTGGTGATCCGTTCACGAGTCGTGAAGGCTTTCTCAACAATGGCAGCCGCATCGAGCAGGCCATCATTGTGACGCAGTTGAGCAGCCGCCCATTTGGCTTTCTCTTCGTACTTCGTGGTCGCGAGCATCAATTGGAGTTCGCTCAACAGTCGTGACGAGGTGACACTGCCCACTGGCAGGCTACGTCCTGCTCCGAGGAACTCGATGCGTTTGGCAACTCCTGGCTGATCGTTGGTGACCGGCAGGCACATCATTGGAACACCGCGAGAAAGGCATTCCAAGGCTGTGTTCAAGCCCGCATGAGTCACGACGAGTCGTGATCGTTCCAGCAGGCGAAGCTGTGGAGCGTACTTGACGACGATGACGTTGTCAGGAATCTTCGAAGGCATGTCGATGTGGCTTCCCCCCATGCTGAGGACAGCCTGATGCGGCAGCTTGCCAAGTGCTTCAATGATCTTCTTGAAGACAGAGGAAACGCCGTTCTGCAATGTTCCCATGGAAGCATAGATGATCGGCTCATTACCCAGACGTTCCCACGGGAACTCCATGCCATCATCGCGATGAGGCTGATGCCAAGGGCCCGTGAAGTGAAGGTGGTCACTCAATGGCTGATGTCGTGGCAGGTTCAGGAATTCCGGCTGCTGGGCAATCCGCGCTAAGCCGGCCTGTTGATCCAGGATCAGGGCAAGAGGGTCGAGCCCTTGTTTCTTCCACCACAACCGCATGGCGTGGACGGACAGTAGCCCTGCTCGAATTACTTTATTGCGAGCAATGCCGTACGCGTCGGTGCGGTAAGGGAAGTTCGTCGAGGGAAGCGGTTCCCAGGCATCGAAAGCAACCATCATCGCTGCGCAGGCAATGACGATTGGCAGCTTGTTTTGCTGGGCAACGTGATAGCCAGCGACAGAGAATTGATCGATGATCAAGCCGTCGAAGTGTTCGTTTTCGAGCACCGCAGGAAGATCGCGTTCGACCATTTCGGACATCGCGGCGACGATATTGCTGCCGTGCCACATGGCTTTTGTGCCGGACAGTTCGCCGAGGCGTTTAACTTTTGCCTGGACGGACTTGTCGAGGTCACCTTCGATGCCCAGCGGGATGAAGTTCAGTCCACGGTCGCGAGCCAGTTTTTCTGCGGGGCGACCTGCGATGAGGCTCACCTTGTGACCACGGCGCACGAGTTCAGAGCCCAGTGTCGTGAAGGGATTGAGGTGGCCGGTCAATTCGAGAGTAATCAAGCCAATATGCATAGCGTCCCGCCATCATGGTAGACCAGAGCCAGTTTGAGGTCGCAAGCGAGCGTTTGCGATCCTGGGACGCGGAGTCGGTTGAAGGGTAAGCGGAAACTCATCATGATGTGTTGATGTTTTCTGCTGCCTCGCCCCGATTGAAATTGCCCACCAGATCCCATCTTCAGGATAACCTCGATGAACATTTTCGTACGTGTCACTGCTACTGTGATCATAGCCCAAACTTCTCTATTTTCACAATCAATACTATCGGCAGAAAGCATTGACTCTGTGAAGTCTGCTTATAGCGCGATTTCCGATCAGAACGTGAGTTCTGAGGAATTGGCGGGATTAAAAGCTTTTGTTGCGAAGAAGTATCAAGGCAAGAAGTTGACAGATGGCAACCAGGACCATCTGATCGAGCGCATCAAAGAGGGTGGCGGCTATGCATTCTGGGTCTTCGAATCACCTGCTGCGAAGGCTGTCACTGTTGTGACACAGAAAGATCGTTGGCCGATGATCAAGCTGGAGGGGACGAACTACTTTGTCGCCGCTGAGAAGTTCCCGGATCAGACGGGGGTCAATTATCGGTTTGATGTCGATGGCATTCGCTATCCAGCAGGTGGCGGGGGTGGTCGGTTTGGGTTTGAGACCTATCCGGTGCATCCCGATTCCGTCGAGCAGCCCAACGTGCCCAAGGGGCAGCTAATCGATATGGGTCAACACACCGGCAAGACGCATTACCCTGGCGTTACGCGTCAATGGTGGGTCTATGTGCCGTCGCAGTATGATCCGAAGAACGCGGAAGAAACCGGGCTCATCGTCTTTCATGATGGGGGCGGATACCGCAATGCCTGCACGGTGCTTGATAACCTGATTGCCAAGAAACAGATTCCGGTCACGATTGCAGTCTTTGTCAATCCGGGCACTCGACCACCATCAAAGCCCGGCCAGGCAGGTCAGTCCAATCGCAGCAATGAATACGACACCTGCACGCCACGCTATGTGAACTTCCTGGACGAAGAGATCCTGCCGATCGTGCGCGAGAAGTACCCGTTCTCTGAGAAGCCTGAGCATCATGCCGTCTGCGGGGCCTCTTCAGGAGGGAGCTGTGCATTTACGTGTGCGTGGTATCGTCCGGACCTGTTTGGCCATGTCATCAGCTTCATTGGCAGCTTCTGCGATTTCCGTCCGTTGAACGCCTATCCAACACCCGAATCAACGCAGCTGCCGACAGGCGATGCTTTCGGTCCCTGGAAGACCGCTCATGACTACCCTGCCCTGCTGAGGAAGACTCATCCTCGCAAGCCGATTCGTGTCTTCCTGCAGGACGGCGATAACGATGTCGACAACCAGCTGGGCCACTGGTTCATCGCGAATCAGGACATGGCGGCTGCTCTGAACTTTGCCGGTTATGACTACGAATTTGTGACTGGCCATGGCTACCACTCCGGTAACCACGGCAAAGCGATCCTGCCCGAGACGATTCTCTGGGCGTTTGGAGAGAAAGGCGGGAAGCCGCAGTAACATCTTAGATTTCGCTGCTTTACGTCGCCATCTTGATATCGTACAAACAGGGTCTTCTATGGCCCTGTTTGTTTTTATGTCGTCAGGCTGATGTATGCTGTCTCCGTTGAATACCCCTTTGGTTCCGATCAGCCTTGACGGATGCGAGCCGATCTACGCCAAGCTGGAATACCTGCAGCCTTCTGGCTCGACCAAGGACCGACTGTCGTTTTTCATCCTCGGTAAGGCAATGCGCAACGGGACTCTCAAGCGAGGGCAATACGTCATCGAAGCTTCGAGTGGATCGACGAGTATTTCGCTGGCAATGGTCAGTGCGCATCTGGGCCTGAAGTTCATTGCGGTCATGCCCGAGGGGGTCAGTCAGGAGCGGATCAAGAGTATCTCGGCGTATGGCGCGAGAGTCGTTCTCACGCCGAAAGACGAGGGAATTCTGGGCTCGTTGAAGGTGTGCAAAATGCTGGCGGAAGAGCATCAGGGCTTTCTGCCGCGTCAGTTTGAAAACTTCGACAACGCGCGGGCACACCAGACTCAGACGGCGCAGGAGATCGCCCATGAACTGGAGACGGAGTGTATTGATGCGTTTGTCTCGGGAGTCGGGACGGGTGGGACGCTGGTCGGTAACTATCTGGGGCTCAAGGACTTCGGTTGTAACGTGACGGCTGTTTTGGCGAAGCCGATTAGTCGGCAGTTGATTTCCGATGTCGAGTGCTGCAGCTTTTCGGGGAAGATTCCGGGTGTTGTGGATGGGCTGTCGACCATCTTTCGGGAAGCGAAAATCGAAGGGCTGATAGAGATTGAAGTCGATGACACGCTGGCGATGACGACAACACGGAAACTGATCACCAAGGGGTTTCCTGTCGGGCCGAGTTCTGGACTTAACTATGCTGCTGGTCAGTTGTTACGTGAAAAGCATCCGCATTTGAAAACGATCGTGACGATCTTTCCAGACAGAATGGAACGGTATTTCAGTACGCCCCTGTTTCAGAATGATTGACGCCGGATCACAATTCATTAGCACAATGCTTCGCGTTTTTACATAATTTCAAAGAAAAATATCGCAACGCTTTCATGTTGCTCCCGTTGCCTCGTCAATTCTCGTATGATGACCCTTCGATCCATTCCGGCCTTTTTGGCGTCATCTTACGAAGGAAATCGGCGTGCTCACGATCGGCTCATTTCTGTTTTTCACGGCGCTGGTGGGCGTCCTGACGTACTTTATTACCCGTAAAGACGACCACGATTCGTCCGCGGGGTACTTTCTGGCCGGGCGTTCTCTGACGTTCCCTTTGATCGCCGGTTCGTTGTTGTTGACGAACCTGTCGACAGAGCAGCTGGTGGGGTTGAACGGAGCGGCTTACCAGGACGGTCTATGCGTCATGGTCTGGGAAGTGTGGGCCGTGTTTACGCTGGTGGCGATGGCTTTCTTTTTCCTGCCGCGATTCCTGAAAAGCGGTGTGACGACTGTGCCGGAATACCTGGAGATCCGTTTCGACAGCCAGACGCAGGTGATTACGAACCTGATCTTTCTGGTGGCGTATGTTGCGATTCTACTGCCGGTCATTCTTTACACCGGTGCCAAAGGACTGGTGGACATTCTTGATGTTCCATCGCTGCTGGGACTTCAATCCGCCCAGGACAAGGTCATGGGGTTTGAGCCGAAGATGTTCGTCATGATCGTCACGGTGTGGGTCGTGGGGATTGTGGGTTCGATTTATGCCCTGTTCGGTGGCCTGAAATCGGTCGCGGTTTCCGACACGCTCAACGGAATCGGCCTGCTGGTTGGCGGGTTGATGATCCCGTTCTTTGCCCTCAACATGCTGGGTGGTGATGGAGGGTTTGGTGAAGGTTATAAGCTCTTCGTTGATAGTCAGCGGGAGCGTTTCAACTCGATTGGAAGCAATACGTCGACCGTTCCGTTCGGGACGCTGTTTTCCGGGATCATTCTTTTGAATGCCTTTTACTGGACCACTAACCAGCAGATCATTCAAAGAACGTTCGGAGCCAGCAGTCTTGCTGAAGGTCAGAAGGGGGTGCTTCTCACAGGCCTGCTCAAACTGCTGGGGCCGCTGTTCCTGGTTGTTCCCGGCATGATTGCCTTTACGATGTTTGCAGGACAGAACGTTCCTCAAAACGAGGCGTATGGCAAGCTGGTCAGTCAAGTGCTGCCGCCGTGGTTGACGGGGTTCTTTGCCGCGGTGATGGTCGGGGCGATTCTTTCGAGCTTCAACTCGGCTCTTAACAGTACTTGTACGCTCTTCAGCTTGGGGTTGTACAAGCGGTTTTTGAATCCGAAAGCGACTGATCGTCAGGTGGTGTTTTCGAGCACGGTCTTTGGAACGTTGATCGCGATTGCTGCGATGCTTGTTGCCCCCATGCTGGAACCAACTGATCCGAGCAGTCCAGGGATTTTCCAATACCTTCAGAAGATGAATGGTATGTATTTCATTCCGATCTTCGCTGTCTGTCTGATCGGCATGACGACCAAGCGGGTTCCGCCGATCGCGGCTAAGATTGCCCTTTTGGTTGGCTTTGGCGTGATCAGTCTGGGGTACTTTGTTTCGCCGTTCGACAAGATTGTCGCCTCGATGCACGAGTTCCATTTCCTGGGCGTCGTCTTTGCCTGGTTGATCATCATCATGCTCCTCATCGGCGAAATGTGGCCTTTGAAAGTTCCGTTTGAGCAGCAGGATGTTAAGGCCGTCGACATGACTCCGTGGAAGGGGACAGTGCCCTGCGGGTTGATGCTGGTTGTCATTGTGACGAGTATTTACGTCTACTTTGCCAATCCTGATGTGCTCACGAAGTTCGGAGAGGGACCCGCGAATGCTGCTGCGGTGGAAGCGGCCGACGTTCCGGCGGTGCTGGGCGAGTAGTTTTGTGACTCATGAAAAAAGGCCCTGTCGGACATTTCGTCGGCAGGGCCTTTTCCGTTTTTGTTGGTGCTGATGTTACTTGAGGCGGAAGGTGGTCAGGTAGATCTTGTTGCCGGTTTTGGTGGTGGAGGGTTGGAGTTCGATTTTCTGGATCTGGTCGGTGGTGGCGAGGGAATCGGAATTGTTTTGGAAGTCGGTGAAGGGGATGTTGAGGGGCTGCCAGTCCTGGGTGATGTTGTAGGAGTGGGAGTATTTCTTGCCGGTGGTGGTGTGGATTTTGACTTCGAGGGAGCAGGGAGTTTCGGCTTTTGCTTCGAGGATGAACTGGGTTGTGCCCGTGAGTTTCAGAGTGCCGAAGTACAGGCCGAGGCCGATGTAGGCAGGGTTGCCATTGTGGCGAATCTTGATGATGCGGGATCTGGTTTCGCCTTCGGTTGAGAGTTCGCTGGTGAAGGTCGATTCTTCGTTTTTGTAGTGGTAGGACTCGGCTTTGTCGCGGAAGTCGTAGATGCGTTTGCCGAGGGTTGCGTCGTCCTGGCGGGCCTTTTCGGCGTCGGTATCAGCGAGGCGGGCGGCTCCGAGCCAGGGCTTCTTCGAGGAGTCGGGTGATTCGCTGAGGTAGTAGTCGAGGACGGCCATCTGGGGGCGGTCCTGGCCGTCTTTGGGTTCGATGCTGAGGGGATACTTGCCCCACCAGCCGCCGGCTGCCCAGTAGGTGCCGCCGACGTTGTGCTTTTTCATGGCAGCCAGTGCGTTGTCCATGACGACGAGCCAGCGGGGGTCGTTGTCGGGGATGCCGAACTCGCCGATCATGCCGCGTTTGTTGTGTTCTTTGAGCCAGTCGAAGAAGGGCTGGAGGCGTTTGACGCCGGTTTCGGGAGTGACGCCGTCGGTGTCGTAGGTCTTGGTGTAGGTGCCGGAGTTGTTGTGGTCGAAGTACTGGTGGGCTTCGTAGATGAGTTTGTCGGCTGGGTCGTTGAGGAGGAGGGTTTCGTTGAGCTTGCGCCAGGAGTGGGCGCCGCTGTAGCCATCGCCGTTGACGGTGATGAAATGCGTCTGGTCGACAGAGCGGATCGCGTCGACGGCAGCCTGAGCGGCGGCGGGCCAGAGACCTTTGGTGCCGTGGGGTTCGTTCATGATGCCGTAGGCGAGACGGTCACCCTCGGCTTTGAAGGCCGTCGCGAGCTTCTGCCAAACGTCGGCATAGGCGGTGTTGGGGACGTCTTCGGTGCCGATCAGTTTGCCGTTGTAGCGGGCGTAGTTGTGCATATCGAGGAGGACGAGGATGCCTCGCTGTTTGCCGAGGTCGATGACGGCCTGGAGGCGTTTGACTTCGTCGTCGTTGAGCGGGTCCATGAGTTTGGGTTGGACGCGTTCCCACTTGAAGGGGACGCGGACGATCGAGATGCCTTTGGACTGGCAGTAATCGAACTGCTTGGACGTCGGGTAGGTGTAATCCTTGTTGAAGACGCCGAGGCCTTTGCCGAACTCGCCGCCGGCGAGGTTGACGCCGATCTCGGAGAACTCGTCGGCAAGTGTGGGGGATGCGAGGGAGAGAAACAGCAGGAAAGTGAGCAGGACTTTCGACATGTCGTTTGGCCTTCCGAGGGAGCGAGATCGGGGAGGTGGACGGTGTTTGGAAGATGTAACCGCAGGAGAGGGGGGGAGTGTTCGTGGGAAGCGGGGGGAAGAAGGGAAATGAACCGCAGATGTACGCAGATTGACGCGGATAAGAGAGGAGCGAGATGGCATGGCGGCGTTTGGGGCAATGGGCGTCGATTTGTGCCTAGCGCTCACCCTCATCCGCCCTTCGGGCACCTTCTCCCCTCAAGGGAGAAGGGACGGAATGTAGCTCCCCTCAAGGGAGAGGGGACTTGGGAATGGGGTGGGAGGGCGCCTTCGGATGTCTTTTGAATTTATAGAAGGCTTGTTGGCGCGATGCCCTCATCCGCCTTCGGCACCTTCTCCCGGGGGGAGAAGGGAGGTTATGTGAGTGGTTTTTGCATGCGGTAGTTTTTGAAGGTTTGGTGGCGGAGGGTGACTTGTTGCGGGGTGATGACCGTGAAGCCGTGGTGTTCGAAGAAAGGTTTGGCGGTGATGCTGACGTTGGCGTGGAGCTGGGTGTCGCCGCGGGAGCGGGCGAGTTGTTCGAGGTGGGTCATGAGGGTGCGGCCGAGGCCGGTGCGCTGGTGGCCGGCGCTGACGAAGAAGCAGTCGATGTAACCGGCGTCTCCGAGTTCTGCGAAGCCGGTGAGGTGGCCGGTGTCGTCTTCTGTGAGAAGGACGTGATAATTGGCGGTACGGGTTTGCCAGGCGGCTTCGTCGATGACGTCAGGCGCCCAGGCGGCGAGTTGGGCGGGGGTGTAGTGCTGCGCGTTGACGCGGTGGATGGTGTCGCGGTAGAGGGCGATCATGCGGGGGATGTCGGTGGGGAGGGCGCGGCGGGGGGTGGGCATGGGTCTTGGAGGGATGCTGGAGAGGTTTAACCACGGAGGACATGATCGCTAATCGTCAGTAGAATTAAGCAGCGAGAAAACCTTCTCGCCAGTCGTTGGATCTTCGAGAAGTTCGACGACCGCTTGTTCGAAATCGTTCCTGGAGTGGCAGCTGACAATTCGTCGCCCATATTCGATGATCGCTGGATAGACTGCTTCGCCGAGACGAATTTCGCAAAGCGCGATCGCATTACCTCGATCATTCGTTGCGACAATGGCATCGTATGATCGAATAGGATGCGACTTATCATCGTCGATATAATCGACGCGGGCTCTCATCTCTACTTTTTTGATACTACCTTTGGTGTGTTCAGATAGCTGTGAGGATAATTGAGCAATAACTTCCTCAATCTCCCGGCGATTCCGCCTGGTGATTTCGGAATTTGACAGGCCCTTTTCGATGGCTTTTGCAAAATCAATCATGCACTAACCTTTAACCATTTGTGCTTGCAGTGAAACAACGATTGGTAAATGATCGAACCCTTTTGCGATTCCAGAAAAGTTTTTCGATGCCAATTGTTCTGTTTCGTAGATCTGTGTTTCGTCTTCATTCAGAATAAAATCAGTTCCAGTCACGAGTGAACTGCTTACCATGGCTTGATCAAATAAAAATCCAGTTGTTAACCAATGATCATCATAAAAATAAGTGCCTACGGAAAATCTTGGGCTGCGATTGAGATCCGTGGTTCGTTCTCCAAGTGCTCGCCAAAATGGATTATATAGAAGCGAGCGTTTTTTAACCACTTTTTTGCGATCTCTTGACGTTTTCAGAATTTCACTCAATTCCTTGTCAAAGGGCTCAGCATTAAAGTCACCAATGACCAATAGGTGATTTTCTTGCTGGGCTTTTTCTAAATCACTGTCGATTTGAGATCGTAAAAATTTCGCCAACTCTTCTCGTTTGGGACGATTAACGTCGTCTTTGAGCCGAGATGGCCAGTGGCACATATACAACGTAACCTTATGCCGACCGTGTGAGACGAATGAGATCCGCAACATTTTGGTGAGGTCATTCTCATTGAATTTGCAGGTCAGTCTCACTGGAAATGGATCGGAAATTGAAATGTTTTCCGATCTATAAAGAACGCCAATTCCAACTTTTCGATCATCTTCGACAATCGTCCTTACGCTGATCGACAGGTTCTGCGCAAGCCAGATGATGTCATCTGGCGATACTTCAGCCAATACAACGAGGTCAATCATCTTGTTATTGAAGAGCTCTTCAACAACGATCAAGATTTGCTTGGTCAGGTTGTGCTTTCGTTGTCCTTTCGATGGCGATAGTCCAGTGTTCCACCAAGCAATACGAGTCTTACATTTTTTGTCTGACAAGTGGAATTTCCCTTAACTGCGAATCAATGCGGCTCCGTCATGCTCATTGGATTGAGTGCCTCATTCAGCACCGCCTCTTCCAGGATTTTTTGCTCGATGCAGAGTTCCCGAATCGTCTGACCGCTGGCAAACGCTTCTTTGGCGAGTTTGGCGGCTTTTTCGTAGCCGATGTGGGGGTTGAGGCTGGTGACCATGGCGAGGGATTTTTCGACGCTGGCTTCGCAGGCTTCTTCGTTGGCTTCCATTTCGATGGCGCAGAATTCGACGAAGGCGTTGGTGCAGTTGGACAGGAGCATGATCGATTCGAGGGTGGTCTGGCCCATGACGGGCATCATGATGTTGAGTTGGAACTGGCCGCCGGTGGCGCCGCACATGGTCAGGGTCTGGTCGTTGCCGATGACTCTTGCAGTGACCTGCATCATGGATTCGCACATGACGGGGTTGACCTTGCCGGGCATGATCGAGGAGCCGGGTTGGCGGTCGGGGAGTTTGACTTCGTAGAAGCCGCAGCGTGGGCCGGAGCCGAGCCAGCGGATGTTGTTGGAGACGTTGAAGAGGGTGTTGGCGATGGTCTTGAGGAGGGCGTGGCATTCGACGAGGCCGTCGCGCTGGGCGTTGCCTTCGAAGTGGTTGACGGCTTCGACGAAATCGATCTTGGTCTGTTCTGCGAGGACCTTGGCGACGCGGTCGCCGAACTCGGGATGGGTGTTGATGCCGGTGCCGACGGCTGTGCCGCCGACGGGGAGTTCGAGGATGCTGGAGAGGGCCAGTTCGGCGCGGTCGAGGGACATTTCGAGTTGTCTAGCGAAGCCGGAGAATTCCTGGCCGAGGCGGATCGGGGTGGCGTCGGCGAGGTGAGTGCGGCCGATCTTGATGATCTTGTCCCAGGCGCGGGCTTTGTCGTCGAGGACCTTGTGGAAGGACTGGAGGGCGGGGATCAGTTTTTCTTTGATCGCAATGCCGACGGCGACATGGATCGCGGTCGGGAAGGTGTCGTTGGTGGACTGGCCCATGTTGACGTGGTCGTTGGGGTGAATCGGTTTCTTGGCGTCGAAGCGGTCGCCGCCCATGATTTCGATGGCGCGGTTGGAGATGACTTCGTTGACGTTCATGTTCGACGAGGTGCCCGAGCCTGTCTGGAAGACGTCGATGGGGAACTGGTTGTCGAACTTGCCGGCTGCGACTTCCTGAGCGGCGGTCAGCATGGCCTGGACCTGGGCGTCGCTGAGGGGGTTCTTGCCGGTGCCGGTCAGTTTGCCGAGGTCGCGGTTGGCGATGCCGCAGGCGTATTTGACGAGGCCCATGGCGTGGATGAGGTCAGAGTGGAGGGGCCAGCCGGAGATGGGGAAGTTTTCGACGGCGCGCTGGGTTTGAGCGGAGTAGTAGGCCTGGGCGGGGACTTTGACTTCGCCCATGGAGTCGACTTCGGTGCGGAACTGGGACATGGAGGAGCCTTTGATATTTGGGGAGGGTTCACCACGGGGAACACAGGGTGTCACCGAGGGTGAGGGGATGTTTTTTGTTTTTGGGTTGAGGGGGAGCGGGTCGCCTTACTTCCACCTCAAAGACGAAGGACGGAGTGAGCGTTCATTTTATGGATTTCCGGCGCGGGGCGGAAGGATGCGGGGGCGGAGAGGGATTTTGTCTGATGTTTCGCGAAGAATTGGGGGCGGGTGAGTGCCTATGCGCCACCCTCATCCGCCCTTCGGGCACCATTCCTGAGAAGACTACCGCGTCGTTCACTCTCGCCTGATTGGCGAGAGCGAACTCCTTGCTTCCACATCAAGGGAGAAGGGACGAAAGACGGCTCTCCTCAAGGGAGAGGGGACGTTCGGAATGAAGTATCGAGCTGCCCTCGTGAAGTCCGTTAGTTTATAGAAAGGTTACTGGCGCGATTCCCTCATCCGTCAGCGAAGCGCTGCCACCTTCTCCCGGGGGGAGAAGGGAGGGGGACCAGTGTTTGAGGATGAGTTGGTGGAGGTTTTCCAGGGTTGTGGTGTAGATGTCGGGGAGGTGAATGTCGCAGCCGGGGACGGTGAGGGTGAGGTGGTTGTTGGGGTCGGTGAGTTGGAAGGCTTTGTGTTCGCGGTAGGAGACGCGCTGGATTTCGGACCAGGATGCGTAGCCGAGGATGTTACCTTGTTTGAGGGCGAGGCCTTCGGGGGTGATGATGACGCCGGCCTGATTGTTGGCGGAGGTCCAGAAGTGGTTGAGGCGTTCGGACCAGGAGAGCTTGGCGCCTTCGCGGGAGGGGAAAGCGTGGACTTCGCTTTCGCTGTAGGTGGCGCGGGCGGCGGCCAGGTGAGGTTTGAGTTCGTCGGCGATGTCCACGGGAGCCTCGCTCAGGATCAAAGAGATCAGGGTGTATGAGAAAAGTGCCACAGGAAGATGGCGGAGTTGTGGATGGTGTGGGCGATGATCGGGAGTGTCATCGAGCGGGAGTAATAACGGAGGTAGCCGAAGAGGGCACCCGCGACGATGAGGTAGGGGATCGAGAAGATCTGGCCGAGGTGGGACATGCCGAAGGCGGCGGCGACGAGCCAGATGGCGGTATGGGGATTCGTCATCGGGACGATGTAGTTGAGCATGTTGCGGCGGAAGAAGAATTCTTCATAGGTCGCGGGGAGGAGGCAGTAGAAGAGAAGGATGTAGAGGGGATTGCTGGCGAAGAGGGAGCCGAGGGTGTAGGTGGTGGGGATTTGAAAATAGCTGTTGAGGAGATTGGTGTAGCTGATGCTCAAGGCGACCGAGGCGGCGACGGCGGGTAACGCGAGGGACCAGGCGAGGCGTTTGGAGAGATCGGAACGTGCGGGGAGTTTGGGGACGGGTGCGACGAGATACGAGGTCAAGGCGACGAGAGTGATGCAGAAGGCGCCGGAGCCGAGGAACATGGCGGTTTCGTCGATGTCGTAGTTGTAGGTTTCCTGAAGGGTCAGAGAGAGGAAAGTGATGACGGTAGAGAAGAGAAGGATGCCGTAGGCGAGGAGGACGATGAGGAAGCCTGTGGGGCGTCCGCGGCGGGAGGTGTGAAGCGAGTCGAGTTCGCTGGTCTGTTCGCCTTTGGTGAAGGCATAACCGGTGAGGCAGATGCGAAAGAGGAAGGGGATGACCAGGAGCTTGATGACGATCGACTGGAAGAGATTTGCGGGGTCCATGACGCAGAAGATGGCCCAGGACGAGATGTATAGGATGAGCGAGAGGAGTGGCAGCGCGACGGGGGCGCTGGCGATGAAGAGGCCCGAAAAGAGATAGATGGTTGAGAGGGTCGCGAAGATCGCGAAGTTGAGGTGAGCGACTTTGCGCATGCGTTCGCGCGTCTGGGCGAGTTGGGCCTGGTCGACGAAGTAACCGTTGTCGCGGAGTGCCTGGACTTCGCCGGCGAGTCCGCGGTCGATTTCTCTCAGGTTCGCGCGGTAGGAAAGGCCTGCTTCGACGAAGCTGACGAGGGCAACGATGATGAGGAGGAGACGAGCCACATTGAGTCGAGCCGCTCTGGCTGACTGGGCCAGCGATGGGAGCGGGGAGACGAATGTGGGTTCGAAGATCATCATTCGCAGGTCATTTTCATGGTTCTTATGTCAGTCTCATTCTTAGATCGGTATCAGAAGCCGGAGCCGGGGGCGGGGCGGCGGTTGACGGGTTGCATTTGCTGCAGTGGGTCGACCGGTGCGGCGGCTTGAGATCCGCCGGCGATTTGTTCGCGGCGGTAGGCGTAGCGGATAGGGAAGGATGGCCAGATTTGAGGGGGTTGGCCGGCGATGACGGCGTATTCGGGGCCATCGAAGATCGGGCCATTTTTACCGCGGGACATGCCATTCTCGGAGACGTATTGGACGAAGCCGAGCCATTGGTGGTCGGGAGCGGCGATGCCGAGCAGGTTTTTGCGTTCGGGTTTGAAGCCGAGGAAGTCACGGGGGAGTGATGCGGTGTGAACGAAGGTTAGGAGGATGGCCATGGTGACATAGCCGGTGAGGAGGCCTGCTCCCCAGCGGAGTCCGTCGTGAAGCAGTGGATGGACGGGAATGAAGCCCGGGTGGAGGTAATCGGTGGCGGCGCGGAGTCCGAAGATTCCCCCTGCGAACAGGAGGGAAAGAGCAATGAAGTCCCAGCGGGCCTTCCAGTCGCTTCCCAGTTCGAGGGTCTTTTCGAGGACGACGGCGAGGGGCTCGAAGAAGTTCATCGCCAGTAATCCTGAGATCAGGACGATGATCAAGGTGAAGGCTGCTCCCCAGGGTCCTTCGCTGGCCACGCACCACGTGACAACGCCGAGGATCACAAGTAACAGGAGGTCGATCATGAGTTGGACTCAGGGCTCAGTTAAAAGGATGGAGAATAGAATGAATGGTTATTTGACGACTCGGAGGAGTTCGTCGATCGAGGTCAGGCCGGAGACGACGAGGCGGAGGCCTTCTTCTTTCATCGAGAGCATTCCGTTTTTGCGGGCTTCGGCTTTCATTGTGTTCATCGGTGCTTTTTCGCGGACGAGGTCACGAATGCGGTCGTTGACTTCGAGGAACTCATAGACTCCGACACGGCCTTTGTAGCCGAGGTTGCCGCAGGTTGTGCAATCGAGTTCTCGATCGGTGGGCGGCTTGAAGAAGTTCTCGATCTTGGTGGTCGAGATGTTGGCTGCCTTGAGAGACTCGGGGTTTGGCTTATAAGGGAGTTTGCAATCCGGACAGAGACGTCGAGCGAGGCGCTGGCCGACGATGGCTGAAACTGAGTCTGCGACGACGTAGGTTTCGACGCCCAGTTCGAGCATGCGGAAGAGGGCGGAGAAGGTGTCGTTGGCGTGGACGGTCGAGAAGACCATGTGACCGGTGTTGGCGGCCTGACAGGCGATGCCTGCGGTTTCGTTGTCTCGAATTTCGCCGATCATGACGACATCGGGGTCTTGACGCAGGATACTGCGGAGTGCAGTGGCGAAGGACTGTCCGGACTTCTTGTTGATCTCGATCTGAGTGACGTTGGCCATCTTGTATTCGATGGGGTCTTCGACGGTGATGATGTTGGTCTGCATCGCGTCGATTTCGTGGAGCGCCGAGTACAGCGTCGTCGACTTACCTGCCCCGGTCGGTCCACTGGCGAGGAAGAGTCCGTGCGGTTGAGAGATGACCTTGGCGAGGCGTTCCTGGACCTGCTTACGCATACCGAGCTGGGCGAGGCTGGTGACCGAGTTGCCCTGGTCGAGAATACGCATGACCATTTTTTCGCCGAAGCGGGTTCCCTGCGTCGCGACGCGGAAGTCGATTTCCCGGAGGTCCATTTCGGCTCGGAACGAGCCGTCCTGAGGACGACGTCGTTCGGTGATGTCCATGGCGGAGAGGACTTTGAAGATGTTGATGATGGCTTCGCCGGTGCCTTTGTCGTAGGGCTCGGTCGGGTACATCATGCCGTCGATCCGCAGGCGGACGGAGACTTCGTCTTCTTTGGGTTCGAGGTGGACGTCGGTTGCGCGTCGGAGAATGGCGTCGTAAATGAGTTCTTTGGCAGACAGATAGCCACGAGACGTTTCGACCTGTCGATTGCGGTCAGCACCGCGGTCTGGGCCGGAGGCTGATTTCCCGATGAAGGAGATCGGTGGGCCGATGGCAGATTCCATGGCTTTGGTGGTTCCGACGCGGATCCCCATGCGGGCGAGGAAGCGGATCGAGAGATTGCGAATGTGTTTGGGGGTCAGGACCTTGGCAGATTCGGGGACGACGTCGTTTCGCTCTTTGACGTAGACGCCGATGGGGACTGCGTATCCGAGGACGGCGACCAGGCAGGCCAGAATGGCATTGGGAAGCTGGAAGGCCAGTAATAAGGTGACGAAGCCAGCGACGAGCATGATGCTGCACCACTGGTCGGTGTTGAGTTTGAGGGCTTTGCCGTCTTTATAGGCCCAGCTGGTCGACCATGACCACAGGAGGAAAATCGCGGTCAGGAAGGCCAGGATAAAGAAGTTGAGGTACGGGCCTGTTTTGCTGCCGCCCTGAGGGGTGAAATTCCCGCGAGAGAATGGTTTTGGCAGGGGTGGGTAGGCAGTGACGTCTTTAAAGCCGGTCGGTGCAGGGACTGCAGCGGGGGCATCTGGGGGAGTCTGTGCGAATCCAGATTCTGGACTGAGCAATGTGAATAGGCCAGCTACGAGAACCGTGAGGCTCAAGAGCAAAAGACGAACACGATATGAGGAATGCTCAGCCGACTTGTTGAGCTCATTCATTCCGACAATTCCATCATGGCATTGATCGCGATCGGCAAAGCGTCGCAACGAGAGGAGGTGGGACAGGTGTCTTGAATCTGCGGTTATCAACAGGCTAACAGCGATGGTGGTGGATCACAAGTATTCAGTCTGGAAATCCCGCCTCTGACGATTTTTCATGCTGAATTCGTCGAGTAGATTGATTTCCCTGACAAAACGCCTGATGTTTCCAAAACGCAACCTATGGTTACTGAAAGAAACGTGCGCAATTTTCATTATTTCGAACGATATGCCAGTCGTAAAGAGCGATGTGGCAAGTTGATACGAAATGCTGGAATTCGTTTGTCGCGTTTCATTCCTCTCCAGAGAAACTTGATGATTCCCTTTTCAGACGATGACGTCGGGGAGGCGTATGGGGTTCCCTGGCTTTCACCCGGTTCGGGTAAGTTGCGTCTGAGAAGTATCACTTTATGAAATCCCGATGCGTCACTGATGTTGGTTCGTGCGGGTCATTGCAAGATGCAAGTGACTGTCCAGATGCAGCTTGTACCTGCGAGACGACTCCGTCACTGCGGAATCGAATTCTGAATCTGGCACAATTGCGTGTGGTGCTGGTCAATCGGCTGCTGTTTGTGGTTTATGTCGGTCTGGTGGCGCTCAACCTGGCGTCACTGGATCCTGGTGCGCGGACTGCTGTGGTTGCTCACATTACCATCTTTGAAATGTTGATGGGGTGTTCGCTGTTTCTGCTGTTGGAACTTGTCTTGAAATCCTGGGCGGCCCCGACGGCTGTCTCCTGGCATACGCATTTGCTGACGATGCTCAATGTCGCGCTTTATGCGCGGCTGGTGGTGACCTCGGGAACGCTGGCCAGTGAGGTGTTTTTCATGGGGAGCCTGATGTCGATGGGGATTATCCATCTTTCGACGGTCAACCTCGTGATTTCGCTGGTTGGGTGTCTGTCTTTAGCGGCTGGGTTGTATGGGATTGCTCCACGCGAGGAGGCGTTGCTTTTGATTTGCCAGTTGCTGCTGCTGGGCACGGTGATGAGCCTGCTGATTCACTTTTTCCGTAAGAACTCGATGGAAGTGATTGATGAGTTTCTTGAGAACTCTCGACGTCAGACGGCCTGTTTGAAAGCGATGATTTCGGGAACGCGACGTGAGGAAGAACGTCGGCGCTGTATCAGCGAGGCGCTGCCGCTGGGGACGTTTGAAATGACGTTGACGGGAAATGTTCTCAGTGCGAATAAATATCTGCAGAATCTGTTTCCGGATTTCGAATGGGCGAGCAGCGAGAATCCGGTGCACTGGACGGACATGATTCGACAGGATTACCGTTTGGAAGCAGAGAGGATGTTTGTCTTTTCACAAAGTGCAAATCGCTGTTTCCTGGGTGAATACTGTTCGACGAGCCATATTGAAGAAGGTCCTGTCTGGTTGCGATTCCGGCTGAAGCTGGTGCAGCTGCCCGATGAGACGGTGTACCTGGGAACGATTGAGAATGTGACCTGTCGTAAGGAAATCGAACAGGAGCTGATGCGCTATACGGAAGAACTGAAAGACGCCAAGGAACAGGAAGAAGCTCACGCCAGTCACCTGTCTCAACTGGTGGACGAGCTGGCGGAATCACGTCAGCGTGCGGAAGAATCGACTCGTACGAAGAGTGAATTCCTGGCGAATATGAGCCACGAAATCCGTACTCCGATGACTGCGATCCTTGGTTATACGGATGTCGTGCTCGAAGAAGAGCATACGCCGGCGTCGGCTGAATATCTGCAGACGATCAAGCGTAACGGAGAGTACCTGCTCAACCTGATCAACGATCTGCTTGATCTGTCGAAGATTGAAGCGGGGAAGATGGATATTGAGCTGATTGAATGCTCTCCTTCGAACCTTGTCGAGGATATTGTCACGCTGCTGAAGAACCGTGCGGTCGAGAAAGGGCTGACTCTCAAGGCGACGTTTGATGGTGAGTTGCCTTCGATGATTCAGACCGATCCGATGCGTCTGCGACAGATTCTGGTGAACCTGCTGGGAAATGCGGTGAAGTTCACGGAGACGGGATGTGTCGAGATTGCGACTCGGATGGTGTGGTCGACCGGGATCCTGAATAGTCTGGATCTACGACAAAACCAGGCGAGCCTGGAATTCCGAATCAAAGATACTGGCATAGGTATGATGCCCGACCAGATCAGCAAACTGTTCCAGCCGTTTACACAGGCTGACAATTCGATGACGCGACGCTTTGGCGGAACGGGTCTTGGGCTGGCGATCAGCAAGCGGTTGGCGAACATGCTGGGTGGGGACATTCAGGTCAGCAGCGTTCAGAATGTGGGTAGTGAATTCATCGTGACGATTTCGGTGGGCGAAGTGGTGTCGATGGCCTGTGAACGGGTTCCTACGATCTGCTATCAAGCTGAGGATGATTCGAGTGTCGCTGCTGTGCCGAGTCTGAGCGAACATCTGTTGAATGCTGTGGCTGCACCGATTGCACCGAAGCCGAACACAGACGGGCCTGCGTTGAACTGCCGGGTTCTGCTGGCAGAAGATGGGCTGGATAATCAGCGTTTGCTGACGTTTCTGCTCAAGAAGGCGAGCTGTACGATCACGGTTGTCGACAATGGGCTGTCTGCTGTGGATGAAGTCGAGGCGGCTGAGCTGGCTGGAAATCCGTTCGAACTGGTGCTGATGGATATGCAGATGCCGATTATGGATGGGTATACGGCTTCGACGACTTTGCGTCAAAAAGGTTATGAGATTCCGATCATTGCGTTGACGGCTCATGCAATGACGGGGGATCGGGATAAATGCCTGGCTGCTGGTTGCACGGAGTATCTGACCAAGCCGGTTGATAAGCAGCGTCTTTATGGTCTGATCACCGAATGTACCCGTCAGGTCGCAGTGCCGGTTTGATGGTGACGAGATGATGCAGAGGTGTACTTCACCGATTCTTCATCCACGGATGTGCATCGTCTGCGTTGCAAAGTCTGACGTCTGATCTCATCATGATTCTTGATGAGCAAGCACAAATCCAGAACAGCCGTGACGACCGCTGAGGCGTCTGAGACTTTGAGAACGCCGTTGATTCCAGCCGAGGCTTCATTCTCGTGGAATCGATGGGGGTTGTGTGCTTTTTTTCTCATCGTCGTGACGGTTGCGGCCTATTCCAATGCGTACGATGGGATCGCGATTTTTGATGATGACCCTTTCATCAAGAATAGTGCCGAGATCATTAAGCCGGAGATGCCGAGTCTGTTTCGACCGGCGATTGATCGGCCGTTTATTCGCTGGACGTTGTGGTGCAATTACCAGATCAGCGGATTTCAGTTGTGGAGTTATCACTGGGTGAATTTGTTTGCCCATGTGATCGCCGTGTTGACGCTGTTTGAGATCGTGAGACGACTGACGAAGATCAAGCTGTCTGGTCTGGTCGAGCGTCAGCCGGTCTGGGGATGGATGCTGCCGTTGAGTGTGGCATCTGTCTGGGGGGTGCATCCTCTGAATACGCAGGCGGTGACGTATGTCATTCAGCGCTGCGAATCGATGATGGGGATGTTCTTCCTCATGACGCTGTTGTGTCTGATTCATGCTGTTCAACATTGTGGGCGACAGGGTGGGCGATATCAGCTCTGGCTGGTGGCGGGGCTGGTTTGTGCGTGGCTGGGAATGGGATGCAAGCAGGTCATGGTGACGGTGACCGGCGTTGCGATCCTGCTGGACTATGTTTTTCTGGAACCTTCAGTTGGGAAGATTCTTGCGCGTCGGTGGTGGTTTTATGCGGGGCTGACGCTGGTCGGGTTTTATGGTTTGTATGACGCGCTGGTACCGGTTCTCAATCGACCGGTTACGGTGGCTGTTTCTTCGGTGGCGAGTAGTAGTGGTGCCAGTGAAGTGGTCAAAGATCCGACTGTCTCTGCCGGGTTTCATTTTGAGGGGTTCACGAAATGGGAGTATTTTCGGACACAACTGGAGATCATTCCTTTTTACGTGAAACTGGCTGTCTGGCCTGATCCGTTGTGTCTGGATTATCGCTGGCTGGTTCAGAGTAATCCTGCGATCTATGTCACCTGGGGTGTGATCCTGGCGGGTGTGTTTGCCTGCGGTGTGTATCTGAGCTGGTTGAGAGCGACGGCGGGTTTTTTGATCCTGAGTTTCTTTTTCATACTGGCGCCGACGTCGAGCATTATGCCGATCAACGATATGGCGCTCGAGCATCGGATGTATCTGCCTTTGATCAGTGTTGTCGCGCTGATCTGTCTTGGGCTTTCGAAGTTGTTTCGAGAGAGTCTGCCTGACTTTGGAGTGACCGGGTATGGCTGTGTGATGCTGGCGTGGACGATGGGTCTGGGGTATTTGACTTACCAGCGGAATCTGGATTATCGAGACGAGATTTCGTTGTGGCAGAGTGTCGTTGAAGCTGCTCCGAATAATGAGCGGGCGTGGCGCAACCTGGGGCATTACTACAATGTCTTCAAGCAGCCTGATAAGGCACTCGTCGCGTTTGAGCGAGGTCTGGACCTGCTGAAGCGAATCATTCCATTGCCTCCTGACCAGGAATTTGCGGAGGTTTATCGGAACGTGGGGAATGCGCAGAAGGATCTGGGGCAGTACGATCTGGCGAGAGAAACGCTGGAAACTTCGTTGAAGTACAATGATCGCGATGCGATTACGCATGAGAGCCTGGGACGGCTGTATGCGATCAGCGGGAAGATGGATCTTGCGGGAACGCATTTCTATAAAGCCCAGGATCTGAATCCGCGTGATGGTGACATCCAGCATGATCTGGGAGCTTACAACATGGCGTTTGGCAAGTTTGATGTCGCGATCAAGCACTTCGAGAAGGCGTGTCAACTTGAGCCGCTGCGGATGGATTTTGGACAGACACTGGCTGGAACG
The DNA here is from genome assembly GCF_052161635.1 of Lacunimicrobium album. Lineage (GTDB taxonomy): Bacteria > Planctomycetota > Planctomycetia > Planctomycetales > Planctomycetaceae > SXPC01. The sequence goes on along the minus strand of NZ_CP197413.1, from coordinate 31,969 downwards.
TATGCGAATCTGGAACGCTATGAAGAGGCCGTGCGCGCGTACGATGCCCTTTTAGCGAGGCTGCCGCCGGCGACGTACGAGCGGCCGCAGATTGAAGCTTATCGGGCGAAAGCGTATCAGGCGCTGTTGCAGCAGCGGGCGCAAAAACAAACACAGCCTCGATGACGTTTGGTCATCCAGGCTGTGTTTGTGGTCGTTCAGTGAGAATGATCAGGAGCCCCGAGAGCCCTCACCCCAGCCCTCTCCCGGGGGGAGAGGGGGTAAGATTTAGGCGAATTCTGGGCGTCGGCGTCGGAGTTGATCTTTCAGGCGGTTGACGATGCCTGAGTGCATCTGGCTGACTCGCGACTCGGAGAGTCCCAGGGTGGTGCCGATTTCCTTCATCGTCAGTTCCTCGTAGTAATAGAGGATGATGATGAGACGCTCGTTACGAGACAGGCCTTTGGTGACCAGTTTCATGACGTCGCGTTTCTGGATACCGCCGGTGGGGTCTTCGCCTTTGGCGTCTTCGAGAATATCGACTTCGCGGACGTCTTTATAGCTGTCGGTTTCGTACCACTTCTTATTGAGTGAGACGAGGTTGACGGCGGAGGCTTCCGTTTTCATCTTCTCGTATTCTTCGGTCGGCAGGCCCAGTTTGGCTGCGATTTCGATGTCGGTCGGGGTGCGACCAACTTCGGCTTCGACCTGTTTACGAGCGGCTTCGACTTTACTGGCTTTACTGCGGACCAGGCGTGGGACCCAGTCCATGGTGCGCAGTTCGTCGAGCATGGCTCCGCGAATACGGGGGACGCAGTAAGTTTCGAACTTCACTCCGCGGCTGAGGTCGAAGGCTTCGATGGCATCCATCAAGCCGAAGACTCCGGCCGAGATCAGGTCATTCAGATCAACGCCATCCGGCAGTTTCTGCCAGACTCTTTCTGCGTTGAAGCGAACCAACGGAAGGTAACGCTCGATGAGTTTGTTACGGAGTCGTTTGTTCGACTGGTCTTGCTTAAATTCCAGCCAGACGTCCGTAACATCAGCAGTCACCTTGGTGGTCATATTTTCCTCCATGGACGGTCTCCGCGATGCTCTGTCTATGACAATTTTGTGGTGGTTGAGAGGGAAGTATCAGACTTCTGTGTGGTCGTGGAAGAATCGGTCAGTGACTTCGAATGAGGTGGTGAAGTCGCTGAGAGGTGTGTGTGATTCATCCGTCAGAAGTGGGGGGAAGGAACATGTCGAGTGTCATGGTTGAGGTCTTGATCGCCATTTCCGTCTGGACGGTTTCATGAACCAGATGGCGTGACAGCCAGCCGATTCCGATGCCGAGGAGGAAATAGATAATCAGGTTGATCAAGGCGACCTGCATTCCGGAGATCAAATCGATCTTGAGGAGGCAGGCTTTCATCAACGTGACCACGACCGCAATCAGGGCACATCGATATCCGAATTGCAGTGTCATGATGGACTGGCACCAGGTAAGTCGAAGAGAGGTTGAACGAAGTCAATTTCTCTTTGATGATCGCGATTGCGGTCCCTCGTCGGACGAGTGACTGCTATGAGTGACTGTCAACCTGGCTTGGTGCATCAACCTGGGTCAGATCCGTCATCGTCTGCAGTCGCTGTGGCATTTCTTTACCCTGCTGGCAGTCCGCGATCGGGTCAGGACTCGGGTGAGTTCTGACTGTCGACAGGTGGACCTGAGCACGGGCATGCTCTGCATCAGATATCGGCTAACCCGACACGTCAAAATCAGTTTTTCAGGAACAATTTGCTTAATCGGTAAAGATTAACAGGAGGGGAAATTCGGACGGGAAAGGAGGAGAGGCGGGTAGAAGAGGGGAAGTAAAGAAGGGAGTAAGAGGTGGGAAGAAACAGGGGAGCAATCAACTCATCAGACGCCGAAAGAACGGCCCCTGATCGCGTTGACGTCCCATCAAAGAGACAGCTCGACGAGTCAATTGCTTGATCGCCTGAGCGGCTGGTGACTCCGGATGGGAGATCACCAGTGGGTAGCGGCTCATCACCGCTTTTTGAACGTGAACGTCTTCAGGAATCGAGCCAGCCAGTGGCATGTCTCGATGCAGGAACATCGTCATCGTTTGTTTCAGATTGGCGTAGGCGGCCTGGGCTGTGGAGGTCTCGCTGCGATTGACGACCAGTTCGATGCGCGTTTCCAGTGGCTGGCCAGCCAGGGACTTCAGCATCGAGTAGGAATCGGCGAGGGCGGTTGCTTCGAGAGTCGTCACGATGTAGGCGAGATCGACGGCATTGATGAGTTGTCGGTTGAGTGAGGAGAGGCCGCAGGAGGAATCGATGACGACGTAATCGACATTGCTGGCGATGCGATCGAGTTGAGAGGTCAGCTTGGCTTTCTGAGCAGGGACTCGCAGGCCGGTTTCGATGGCGGACGACAGGCCTGTGATGAGGTCGACGTTTTCCATGACGTTCAGGAGGACATCATTGAGGAAACGAGAGCCGGTGATGACGTGTTCGAGATTCCAATAGGCGTTCAGGCCACAGAGAAGGTCGAGGTGAGACAGGCCTGCGGAGGCATCGACGAGCATGACTCGTTTGCCGGTTTCCGCCAGGGAGAGTCCCAGGTTGAGAGCGACGCTGGATTTACCGGCGCCCCCTTTGCCGCTGCTGACGAGGATCGTGCGTGGGGACTTGATCTCGACGGGAGCGACTTCGGCTCGCGTCCAGCGGTTGGATGTCGTCTGGGCGGTTTGCTGACGGACTCTGGATCGTAGTACGGAGGCTTGATCGACCAACATCAGGCGGCCCTTCCATATTGAGTGGTCGTGGCGGCAGATGATTGAGCGTCTTGTGTTCTGCAGTGTTGCATGATCAGCTGACTGATGGTTGATCCGTGGGCGGCTTCGATGTCTTCAGGGACGTCCTGGCCGGTGGTCAGATAGCTGTATTGCAGGCCGCAGCGTTGTTGCAAGGAGAACAGGACGCCGGGGGCGACGGATTCATCGAGCTTGGTGACGATCAGGGAATCGAGTTTCACGACCGAGAAGCGTTCGACAATTGTTTCGAGGGACTTCAGGCTGGAGGTCGCTGAGAGGACGAGGTGAACTTCGTCGACGAAGGCAGGAGACAGAAGGGCTTTGAGTTCGTGAATCTTGAGTTCGTCTTTGGGGCTGCGACCTGCGGTATCGATCAGGACGAGGTCGAGGTGGCTCATTTCGTCGAGGGCTTTTTTCAGTTCGCTCGGCGAGGTGACGACTTTCATCTGGAGGTCGATGATTTCGGCGTAGGTCTTGAGTTGTTCGACCGCAGCGATGCGGTAGGTGTCGATGGTGATGAGGCCCATCTGGACCCCTTCCTGGAGGCGGTAATTCGCTGCGAGCTTGGCGATGGTTGTGGTCTTGCCGACGCCGGTCGGGCCGATGAGGGCGACGACTTTCTGTTGGCCGTGAGCCAGTGACATGGGGCCGACGCAGGCGATTTTGGATTCGATCAGTCCACCCATGAGACGGGTGGCGATGTCTTTGTCTCGCAGTTGTTCGGGAGAGGCGATGCGTTTGAGTTCCAGGCACAAAGACTTGGCAGAGGCTTCGTCGATGTCGGCGTCGATCAGGCCGGTGTAGAGGTGATGGACGTCGTCCGGGATCGATTCGTTGAGCTTGGTTCGCATCTGGGTGGTCAAAGTTGTCAACAACTTTTCCACACCGCTCAGACGGGCTTCGAGTTCTTTTTTCTGCAGGATCAATGTCTCGCTGAGGATGGCGGTTGATTGTGCCTGGATCGTGGGAGCAGCGACTGGGGCTAGTGCAGGAGTCGGGGCGAGCGGGACTTTTTTCGCTGCGGGGGGAATGGTGAGGGGTTCGCGTCGTGGGGGCATCGGGATGGAGGAGCGGATCTCGACTTCGTCCTGCTGGCTGGAGAGGGCTTGTGTGAGGTGAGCGGGGATGGATTCACCTGATTGTCCTGCTTCGGCTTGTCGACGCAGGCGGTTGAACTCAGCGACGCGTTGGTTGACGTCTGGAACTTCGATGTCATTGGCGGCGGTGATCTCGGTTTCAACGGTCGCCTTCTGCCAGGGGAGAATGCCTTTCTTCTCCACTTGGCGAGTCTGCAGGATGACGGCATCGGGGCCCAATGAACGACGGACGCGTGTCAAAGCTTCCTGCATCGTTGGTGCACGGAAGACGTGCACATCTCGCTGCTCGCCTGATCTCGGTTGTGTTGTTGATTTCGCCATAGGAATTCAATCTGGTTCGTAATTAGTAATTGGTAATTAGTAATTCGCCAGAAACGTAAAATCTGGCGAAGCGGATCGGCTAATTACCAATTACCAATTCCTAATTACTAGACTTTGACTTTCTGCGGCCGGGCTGGAATCGACTTGATACTGTCGACGCTCAGTTGACCATGGGATTCGATATTTGTGTCTCGTGTGACTTCGTTGAGGCTCATGACAACCAGCTTGGGAAGGGCCGAGGCGGTGATCTGTCGGAGGCCTGCACGAATCTGCGGGCTACACAGGACGATCGGAGAGAAGCCTTTGCCGGTGAGTTTCGGAAGTTGATTGACGAGTTCTCGGGTGACGGCGTCGCTGACTTGTGGGGAGAGCTTGACGAGCAAGCCACGGTCGGTGAAATCGAACCCGCCAGCGAGGATGTCTTCGAGGGCAGGATCGATCGTGACGACGTGCAGTGTTCGGGTGTTATCGCGGTACTGCTGACAGATCGTGCGAGAGAGGGCATGTCGGACGTATTCGGTCAGGATGGTCAGGTCTTTGGTGCGGTCGGCGTAGTCGCTGAGTGTCTGGAGGATTGTTTCCAGGTCGCGGATCGCGATGCGTTCACGCAGCAGGTTGCCGAGGATCTGATGGACGTGGTGTGTTTTGAGAAGATCGGGGATGAGGTCTTCAACGATTTTTGGTGAACTCTGCTTGAGGAGGTCGAGGAGTTCGTGGACCTGCTGGCGAGTCAGGAGTTCGTCGGCGTATTCACGGACGACTTCAGTCAAGTGCGTGACGACGACGGCGGAGGGCTCGACGACGCTGAAGCCGAGCATCTCGGCTCGTTCCCGCAGGCTTGGTTCGATCCAGCGAGCAGGGCGACCGAAGGCTGGCTCTTTGGTTTCCAGGCCAGGTACGGATCCTTTGACGTCGCCGGTGTCGATGGCGAGCAGCATCTTGGGATGAATCTCGGCTTCTGCGACCTGGACGCCGCGGATCTTGATCTGGTAGTTGCGTTGGGCTAGGCGGATGTTGTCACGGATGCGGACCTTCGGCAGGATGATGCCCATTTCCTGAGCGATCTTGTGACGCACGCGGGTGACGCGGTCGAGGAGATCGCCGCCAGAGCTGGGGTCAGCCAGGCGAATGAGCATGACGCCTAGTTCCAGTTCCATCGGATCAACGTGGAGGTTGTCTTCTGGTTTGGGTTCTGGTTTGGCGTCGGTTTTCTTTTGTTCGGTTTCGGCTTTGGCGGTCAGGGCTTTCGAGGCGTTCTGCTGAATCATGAAGCCGGTGAAAACCAGGCCAGCGCCAAGAACCATCAACGGGGCTTGTGGCAGTCCGGTGAAGGAGAGTGCCAGCAGGAAGGCAGCGGAGAGGTACATGGCTGTCGGGTGACGGAAGAGTTGGCCGATGATGTCGCCGGAGAGGTCGGAGTCGTTTGAGGTTCGAGTGACGATCAGACCGGCGGCCAGTGAGATCAGGAAGGCAGGGATCTGAGTGACCAGACCATCGCCGATCGTCAGGGTCGTGAAGACCATGCCTGCTTCAGAGAAGGTCATGCCATAGTTGACGACGCCGATGATCAGGCCGCCGACGATGTTGATGATGGTGATGATGATACCAGCGATGGCATCGCCGCGGACGAATTTACTGGCACCGTCCATGGCTCCGTAGAAGTCGGCTTGCGAGGCGACTTCGATGCGTCGTTGCTTGGCGGCTTCCTGAGTGATCAGGCCGGCGTTGAGGTCGGCATCGATCGCCATCTGCTTACCGGGCATTCCGTCCAGGGCAAAGCGGGCAGCCACTTCGCTGATACGGGTTGCCCCTTTTGTAATAACGACGAATTGAATGACGACCAGGATGACAAAGATGACGACGCCGATTGTGGGAGATCCACCCGCGACGAATTCACCAAAGGCTTCGATGACGCCTCCGGCTGCTCCGGTGCCATCGGTCGCGGCGTGAGAAAGGATCAGACGCGAGGAAGCGACGTTGAGGACCAGGCGGGAAAGGGTGGTTCCCAAAAGCACGGCTGGGAAGACACTGAATTCAAGAGGATTGGTCACGTGAATCGTCGTCAGCAATATGATCACCGACACCGTGATGTTGGCTGCGATGAGCAGGTCCAACAGCATAGGTGGCAGCGGCGTGATGAGGACCAGAACTGAGGCCATCAGCATCACCGGGAACAGGAGTGGAAGGGTGCGCGACAAAGAAGCGCGAAACCCGGGCGCACTCGCGGACATGGACGATGTCTCCGAGACTATTTTAGGGGGGTGGTGGAGGGGAAATCGGGAGAAAGGAGAGGAGATCAGAAAGGCGAGTCAGACAGGATAGAGCGTTGCCCGAAACAGGTAGGCGGAGGCAGCCGAAGCCACCCTCGTTGGGCCTTGCTCGAAGTGAGAGGCGGTGTTTATCTCATAAAAAAAATACCGTCCAGCCGCTTTTTGACATTTTGCCTCAAGTTTGCAAGTCTTACTGCCGGGGGCTGCGCGAGAGAGGAGTTGGGAGTGAGTCGAGAGGAGAAAGAAGGGGCTGAGCTGAATGGTTTTTTGTCGAGTTTCCCGTCGGGGTGCCACTGGCTGTGCCAGTGCCGAATGGTTATTGATGCTATCCCTGCCGTCGTCGACATTTTGAGGGGACTTTCCACGATTACTTGATAATCATCACGCTTTGGAACTGAAGAACACTGGCATAGCCAGTGGCACCCGGCGCGACAGGAGAGCGATATTCGGAAGATTTCTGGTGGCCCAGCCGTTCATGGCTGGGTGACAAAGTCACAAGAGACGACTCCATACGCATTCATTTCGATTTGACGTGGTGACGTCAACAGCTTCCGTATGGCGACGCTTCTTGTCGGCTTCGCCGATCCAGCCATGAACGGCTGGACCACCCGGTTGTAGGGATCATCCGAGTTCTTGAATTTTGCATTAGCCCAGAATCTCGGGTTTTGCTGGACGTTCTTGTCTTCCGAGATTATCGTGGCAGGTGTTGATATTTGCCCATTTTAACTGCGCCGGGTTTTTGACATGACATTCTTTGGGTTTGCGACGCGTTCTTTTGTGACTGCCTGCACTTTTGCGCTGATTGCCTTGCCTGCGGTGGCTCAGCAGAAGCCCGCCTCCAAGCCAAAGCCCCCAGCTTACCTGGATGTCGAGAAAGCCCCGTCGACCTACTGGCTGCAGGGAGAATACTTCGGCAGTGCTAAACTGAAGTCCTCTGCGCCGATGACGCGATTCGGACTGCAGGTCATTGATAAAGGTAAGGCAGATTTTGAAGCCGTCCTGTATCAAGGGGGCCTGCCCGGAGAAGGTTGGGATAAGAAGGATCCGGTACGACTGAAAGCGACGCCCGCTGACGGGATCGTTGTCTTTGTCAGTGATGATTACACGCTGAGCGTCGATGGGACGACCGCGACTGTCGAGCCAGTTGTTTCTGCGTCGGCGGTCAAGAAGCCGCTGTGGGGATCGCTGGAAAAGGTGCAGCGACTCAGCCCGACGCTGGGGCTCAAGCCCCCTGCCAAAGCGCAGATCCTCTTCAACGGCTCCAAGACCGATCTCTGGAAAGATGCCAAGACCGAAGGCGACCTCCTTAAAGAAGGAGCCATGACCAGAAACGAATACCAGGACTTCCGCATGCACCTCGAGTTCCAGCTGGCGTTTAAGCCAGACGGGATCGATCAGGATCGTGGGAATAGCGGCGTCTATATTCAACGTCGTTACGAACTGCAGATTCTCGATTCGTTTGGACGCCAGATGCAGTTCAACGACATCGGGTCGATCTATCGTCAGCAGCAGCCGGAACTCAACATGGCGCTGCCGCCGTTGAGCTGGCAGACCTATGACATCTGGTTTCGTGCGGCCCGCTTCGATGCAGAAGGGAAGAAGACGGAGAACGCCCGCATCACTGTCTGGTTAAACGGGGTGCCGATTCACAGTGATTATGAGATCATCGCGAAGACGGGTGCTGGTCAAAAAGAAGCGCCGAACCCGATGCCGATCAACCTGCAGGACCACCAGAACCCGGTCCGTTTCCGCAATATCTGGGTTATTGAAGGGGATATCAAGCCCCCTGCTCCGCTGACCGCACCGAAACCTGCACCGAGCAGTTCGATTGCTCAAGGGGGTTCGTACGGTGGTCAACGTGGTGTGATCTCCAGCGCCCCGACGATGAACTACCAGCCCCAGATTATTCATTGGGGGCCGTATGCGATGCCGATGGAAGGCTATTATGGCATGGGGCAACCAGGTTGGGTTCCGCCGCCGGTGAAGCCGATGGTTGGGTATGAAGGTTGGCCGGTTTACGATTGAAAGATGGGAATCGGCATTCGTTCGGGAGGGCGAGGCTCCGTCCGAGCCGCTTACGCTCATGGCGACGGGTCATCAGCGAATCGATGATCATTGATTGTGTGGCGAGGATGGGTGAGCTGTGAAAATGGACGTTTAGTGCGCGCTTGCACGGCTGACACAGCCGTGGCACACGTTGAGGCCAGCAAGGTCTTGCGCGCGGTTGGAGTTTCGCAATGCAAAGAAGCGGCTCGGACGGAGCCTCGCCCTCCCGGTGACGGCGGCGAGACATTTTTAGAGACCAATTCAAATGCTGAGCTTATGGCTGAAACGCGGTGCGGATGAAGTCGCCGCGGGTTTGGGGGGCTTGGGGGATGGCGATTTTGGCGTTGTTGGCGATCGTCATCCAGCGATTGCGGAGATCGTCGGTGAGGGGTTCGTCGAGTTTGGCTTCGTGACCGGGGGCGGCTTCGGAGTATTGGCCGTGGAGGGTTTTGCCACGAGGGTCGGCAGGGGCTGGTTCGATGCCGTGAAAGCCGCCTAGACTTCCCCACCACTGGACGGCTTGGAAATCGGGATGGCCGGGGCGGACGTCGCTGACGTAGATCGTGGCGCTGTCGGCGGTGTGAAGGCGGCGTTGCAGTTGCACGATGTTGACATCTTGTACGGGCAGTTTGTTTTGATCGGCCAGCGCAGCGGCGTGTCCGGCTGCTTGTCCCAGGGACATCCAGATGGGTTCCAGTCGCAGGGCGCAGAAGCCGACGTGTGAGGAACTGACGGCTCCGCAGACGAGGAGGTTGTCGACGTCTTTGGGGAGCAGGACGCCATAGGGGATCTGGTATGGCGGAACTTTCTTATAGAACTCGCCGACGTGTTTGCCGTCGAAGCGACCGCCTTCATGGGCGGTGCCGTGGCAGTTGTTGCCGTAGTCGCCCATGGCGATCGAGGTGGGGTGGAAGACGGCGCGGGCATCGCCGGGGATAGCGTCGGAATCCTGTTCTTTATAGGTATGGACGCCGACCATGCGTCGGGCTTCGCGGACATAGAGTTGCTCTGGGATGTGGCCGGTGTCTTTGAATTCGTCGCGACAGAAGCCCCAGCTACGGGCTTCTTCGCGGAACTTTGAAGGGACCGCGTCATCGTTTTGCAAGAAGTAGAGGAGGCCCAGCTGGTCGCTGAGATGTTCCTGATGGATTTCTTCGCGGGTACGGAGATCTGCGACGGGCCATGCTTTATTTTTGCCGGGCAGCGATAAGCGGACCTGGCCTCGGGAGACATCGTTGATGTCATATTTTCCATTGGGGAGCGCGGGGGTCTGGGCTTTGAAAATGCACTTGGAGGGGTAGCCGAAGATTTTCTGAATCGATCCTGATTCGAGATGCTTCACGACGTCAATGAAGTTTTCCCGCTGGTATCCTTTCGGCGGCTGGGGAAGGACGCGGTTGGTTTCGTCCTGGGTCATGATCCAGCGGAAGTTGTAGGCCTGGAGTTGGTCGTCAGGATTCTCGGGGGCGAGGGGTTCGCCGAACTGGTTTTTTGACTCGCGTCCTGTTGTCCAATTTAGAGTCGTCAAGGCCATCAGGTCGCCTTCGTAGCTGGCGTCGATGAAGACGTTGGCGTGGATGATGTCTGCTTTCAGATTGCGACCGCCGAGCATCAGGATGGCGATGTGGCGGCTGGATTCTCGTTTGCCGTTGCCCATTTCGACACCTCTGAGAAGTGCTTTCTTCTCGAGGACAATCGAAGGATGTTCGGCGAGCATTGTTTCGAAGACCATGAGGTTGATCTTGGGTTCGCCGAATGTGCCGTGGAAGGAGGCGAGGTGTTGGGTGGAGCCTTCGCCGTAGGTGGCTTTGTAATAGGATTCGACGCGCTGGGCGAAATTCCAGAAGGCGCCGGTGAGACTTTCGAGAGAGTGAAAGTCGGTATGCGACAAGCCGTTGGTGACGAGGCCGCCGATGCGGTCAGTCGGTTCGACCAGCAGGACTTTGCAGCCATCCTCGGCGGCGGCGATCGCGGCGGCAATCCCGCTGGGGGTTGCTCCATAGATGGCGACGTCGTAATCAGCGGTCTGAGCGAACGTGGTTTGAATCGTCGCGAAAAGTCCGAGCAACAGTCCGAGGAGTCGCGTCATCGTGGGGTGTGTCCTTTGAGAAAATCACATCCATGGTTTGACATAGATTATCCGACTCATCAACGCTTCTCCATCATGACGAGGTCATAGCGCGGATGAAAGTTGTTGAGAGAGGGACCAAGGGTAGACATCATCGGCATGATTCCTCAAACTAGCGGGACGCCGTCGAGGGTTTGACGACTGTAAGGTCTGAAGACTCCTGCCGTCTTAACGGGAGGGCGAGGCTCCGTCCGAGCCGCTGTCCCGCGTTGCAACGATTCGCCAGTTGATAGACTTCATCAGGTGTGCAGGAAAAAGAAAACTTGCGCAGCCATCATGTCTTTTTCACAGTTGAAGTTTCTCAACGCACGCCGTTGCCCTCCCGGTCACGCGATTGATCAAGACACCATTGCCAAAGGCTTCCGATATGTCCGCTCCGAGTCGACGCCAACAGACTTCCAGTTCGCTTGCTGCCCAGAGTGCCACGATTATGATTTTCGGGGCGTCGGGTGACCTGACGGCTCGCAAGCTTCTGCCTGCCCTTTACACACTCTGGAAGACAAGGTTCCTGCCAGACAAATCGCAGATCATCGGCGTGGCTCGTCGCGAGAAGACGGACGACGAGTTCCGCCAGGAGATGTTCGATGCCTGTCAGCAGGCCTCGCGTACGGGAGAGATCTCGGCTGACGAATGGGCGGAGTTCAGCGCGAACCTTTATTACAAGCGAGTCGATCTCGATGATCCCGAGCAGTTTCGAAAACTCAAATCGGATGTGGAAGCACTCGAAGCCAAAGCGGGGCTTTCGGGACGACGTCTGGTTTACATGGCGACTGACCCGAGCCTGTTCCTGCCCTCGGTGACGGCGCTCAGTGAAGCCGGCATGATCCCTGATCAGACCGATCCGAACTGGCTGCGTGTCGTGTTTGAAAAGCCATTCGGGCATGATCTGGAATCAGCGATTGAACTCAGCAGCGGCCTGAAGTCGATGCTGCATGAAGATCAGATCTACCGCATCGATCACTATCTGGGCAAAGAAACGGTTCAGAACATCCTGCTGTTCCGCTTTGGCAATTCGATCTTCGAGCCGCTGCTCAACCGCAACCATGTTGATCACATCGAGATCACGGTGGCCGAGTCGCAGGGGATGGAACGTGGGCGAGGTGGTTATTATGACAAGTCAGGTGCACTGCGTGACGTGCTGCAGAATCACGTCCTGCAGCTGTTGTGTCTGATCGCGATGGAACCCCCTGCTCTGTTCCGTGGGAATGAAATTCGGGACGAAAAGCTGAAGGTTCTGCAGACCCTGTCACCGGGAGCGAGCAAGATTGATGACTGGGCGATCGCGGGTCAATACACGGCTGCAAAAGTTGGCAACGAAGATGCCAAGGGGTATCGCGAGGAAGAGAGGATTCCGCCCGATTCTACGCGAGAGACGTTTGTCGCGATGGAAGTTGCGGTTGATAACTGGCGCTGGTCTGGGGTGCCGTTTTATCTGAGGACGGGGAAGCGGTTGCCCAAGCGGGTCAGTGAAATCGCGATTCAGTTCAAGCATCCGCCGCTGAATTTGTTCACGACGGTCGAGTGTGAAGGGGATATTTGCGAGCTGGTCGAAGCACGTCCCAACATGCTGATCTTCCGGATTCAGCCGCAGGAAGCGATCTCGCTGAAGACGAGCACCAAGCGTCCGGGGATGCAGTACCAGATTCACCCGGTCACGATGGACTTCAAGTACAGCGACGAATTCGTGACAGGTCTGCCGGAGGCCTATGAGCGACTGCTGCTCGATGTCCTGCGAGGGGATTCCACGCTGTTTACACGCAGCGATGAACTCGAAGCGGCGTGGGCGTTTGTTGATCCCGTTCTCAAGCGTTGGGAGACCGAGCCGGACTTCCAGCCGGAGCCGTATGCTGCGGGGACGTGGGGTCCGAAGAAGGCAGAAGAGCTGCTGTCGAAGGATGGTCGCGAGTGGCGTAAGCCGTTGACCGAGAAGAATGGATAACGCGAGAGTTTCGAGAAAGGCGGCCAGTGAGCCGCCTTTTTTGTGCGGTCACTTAGTGCGGTTCGAAGACTCACCGGCACCCTACAGGGACTAATCAGCTGGCTTCGATGGCGGGTTGGGGCATGATGAGTTTTCGTAGGGAACGCACCGTGGCGGTGGCGACGAGGTAGAGGATGATTCCGAGGACGCCGCCAGCCTGATCGGCGGACCAGTCGACGATGTCTGCGACTCGACCGAACCAGGGTTGCGTTGTTTCGTCGATCCCGCCGTAGATCATCGTTGTCAGCAGGACGGTTGGGACGATCGCCCTGAATCGCCAGTTGAGGCAGTGCAGCGTGCTTGCTAAAAGAAATGACAGGACGGCATAGGCAGCGACGTGCATGAACTTGTCGGAGACTTCGACGGACTCAACATATTCGACGGGCATGTGGGTCGCGTACAGGAGGACCATCCAGTAAGTGACGAGCATCGTCAGAAGGGCCCAGAAGCGATTCGACATCATCAGTGATTTCATAAGCAAACCCGAAACACTCTCGTCAGACAAACCGGATGGAGAAAGTCTACTCCATTAAAATATCTGGCGTGGTGCGCTGCCAAGGTGATTCGACAGATTCAACCCCGAATTCACCAGATCCTCACGAAATCCGTTGATGATGCTTTTTCGCAACACGGTTGTTGTGGGGCGTTTCGACGATTCTATTGTTAGCGAGAGATTAGTCGGAGGGGCGGAATGTGGGCACTGTTCAATTCGCAGAGATCCCTCATCCGTCGGCGAAGCGCCGCCACCTTCTCCCCGGGGGAGAAGGGACTCAAAGCTGCTCCCCGGGGGAGAAGGAATGAAAGCCGCGTATTATCGGGAGGCGATTGGCATGGCGGGGTGTTGCACGTCGCTTGGATTGAAATTGACTTCGACGACTGTGGTCACTGCCTGACCTGATTCTGCGGCGATGCCTTTGCGAAGCTGGAGGCGCCAGTGAAACTGGTCCTGGGTGGCTTCGGCGAGTTCGACGGATTCGCAGACGATGGCTGTTTCGTACCATTCGCCGGGAGCAACTTCGGGGAAGTAACCGAAGAGCTGATCCTGTTTGGCCAGAGAAGGATCATTGGCCTTGAGCATCAAAGCGGCTTGCTGGAAGCCGGTTTCGGTGTTCGACATGCCGAGGAACGAGTTGGAACGCAGGACGCCGGGCTGAACAGGATCTGCGACTTTGGTTGTCATCAGACGCTCATCGAGCGGAGCAAAAGTCTGGTCGGCTGAGAGGTTCTCGACTCGGACCCAAAGAGCGAGTTGTGATGCTTTTGAACCGGCATCGCTGGAGAGTTGCTCGACTTTGATCGGGGTGATTTTGACATGGCCGAAGCGTCGACCTTCACCCAGGCTGAGTTGGTGACCGGCGGGCATCGTCGCCTTCTCAGGGACGAGTCGATAGCCGGCCTGGCCGTTGATGCTGGGCACGGGGACATCGGGGAGTGATTCGAGGACATCCGGACGTCCTGTGAAACGCTCGAAGGCGAGATAGCCGCAGACGGTGCTGACCGTGACGGCGTACATGAAGGTCATGGTAAACAGTGAGTAAGAAACGCCGGATCGTTTGCTCGGCGTGTGTTTTCTGAAGGAGCCACGCAGTTCTTCAGCAGAGACCTGTGGAGCAGCAGCAGTCGTCGGTGACTCAGCGGATGTGCGACGCGGCATGGGCTGGCGGTCGTGCGGTGGATTTGTTGTCGAGCCGGGCGCCGCTATCGTAGGGCGATTCACTGGGGCAGCTGGTTTGAGCAGCGATGGGGGGGCTGGATCCTGACTGGCGGTCATACGAGGAACCGTCGGCATGGCTGGCATCGGAGTCGGAGCAGAAACCGGTGCGGGCGGGATGGGACGAGCTGCGACGGGTGCAGGTGCAGCCGGGGCGACTGGTCGTGCGGCTGGCATGACGGGAGGTGCAGCTGGTCGGAATGTTTCGAGCGGTGTCGGTGTCGCAGCCTTTGGAGGGGCTGTTTCGACGGGCTTTGCCGAGAAGAGAGGGCGGATGTCGTCGCCGGGGGTTTGATCCAGAGAGGGGAGAGCTGGCATCTGGAATTTTGGGCGGGCTGGCGTTGGTGCTACTGGAGCATCCAGCGTGACATCATCCACCAGGGAACTGAAGGCAGGCTGTTGTCTGACGACTGGCTCTGGCGCTGGCTTGAACGCGGGAGCTGGTGTTGTAGCCGGTTTCTGGCGAGGGGCGCCTGCCTGGGCTTTGAGCATCTCGACTTTGCGTTTAAGCTCTTCCAGATCGGTCTGATCCTGGAACGAAAACCAGTCGGCTCCTGCGGGCTTATTGCCTGATTCTTCAGAAGCGGAAGCAGATGAACGGAACTCCGTAACGTCATCAAACGAATGTGATTCGCTGGCCATACCTTGCGTCCCTGCAATGGAAAAACTTGAAATCGAAATCACCCTCTCCAGATGGCGGACCCTTCAAAGGCCGGTTCTGGACATCAATTTCATCCAGTCGATTGTCGCAGGATGCCCATTGGGCTGCAACATCATTTCGCTGGCATACGGGATAATCCCGAGGATCGGAACATCGGTTCTGAGAGCGATTTCCTCAGCGTGCATCGTCTCAAGCAGTGTTTCCGGATCGGGTTGTACGGTATTCATGATGATGCCACCGACCTGCAAACCGCGACTCTTTGCCGCTTCGACGGTCAGCAGAGTGTGGTTGATGACGCCGACCTGATTAGGGGCGACGATAATGATCGGGAAGCGAATAATCTCGGCCATATCCGCGAGATTGTGGGCATCGGACAGCGGCGAGAGCAGTCCGCCAGCCCCTTCGAGGACAAGATAATCGACTTGTCCCTGCCAGACTTTCAGTCCGCCAATCAACAGGCGGTCATCGACACGTTTCTGCTCGGCACGGGCGGCAATTGAGGGGGCGTAGGCTGCCAGGAAGCGTTGAGGACAAATCCAGTCCTGCGGGTATTCCTTGGGGAGAGACGTCTTTAGCTCGACGACATCCTGCCAGACGGGCTCACCCTGGGAGTTAAAGGAAGCGCCGCTGCAGACGGGTTTATAGGCCCCGACACGTTCCGTCAGTGCAGCCAGTTGCTGGATAATCAGAGAAGAGACGTACGTCTTCCCGACATCCGTGTCGGTTCCAGTGATGATCAGTCCGTTGAGTTTCATGGGCTTAATCAGGTCGGATCTGCTCTTGGGAAGCCTCAGGAATGAACATTGCGTCCGTTAAGACAGAGAGTTTATACCATCTTGATGGCCACGCTGACCACCGAACGGGCTTTCGGATGTCCTGTCTGGAAAATTACGCTGTGTTCTGACTGGCCGCCTGTGTAGGATGAAGAATGATTGCGGGCCACCCAGTCACCGAAATTTTAAGGTCAATTTGTTGGACGGTCACTGTGTAACGAACGTTGACTGTATCGAAAATCGACGCTGTGAGGAACTCTGCCATGACACCACATCCAAGTCTTCCGATTCTTTCCCGACGAAGTTTTTCGATCGCGATGCTGACGCTCGTGTCAGCCACAGGTCTGAATACGGCGTTCGGGGCCCAACCTCCTGCAGCTCCAGCGGTCGAGCAGAAGCAGTTGACCACTGGCGACGGGTGGCTGATTTCGGTCGAGTATTACAGTCAGCCTGGCATGCAGGATGCGCCGGTGATCATGATTGTCCATGGTGAAAACAGCAATGCCCTGGCCTGGAAAAACGATTACGGAAAGACTCTGCAGGAACTGGGGTATGCCGTTGTGATCGTCGACCTGCGGATGCACGGTAACAGCAAGACGACGGCTAATGGTCAGAAGTTCGACACCACGGATCTGCGTCCCAACCAGTATCCCAATATGGCTGGATTCGATCTGGAAGCGGTCAAGAATTTCCTGCTGGACGAACATCAGAGAAAGAATCTGAACGTCCGAAAGCTTGGGATTATCGCCTCGGACATGAGCGTTCCGATTGCCCTGGCGTTTGCAGAACTTGATTGGAACAAGCTGCCTTATGATGATGCACCGACAGCGATGATGCGAACGCCGCGAGGTCAGGACGTTCACGCCATCGCGATGATTTCTCCGATCATGCAACTCCCGGGCGTGAATGCGAATGTTTCCCTTCGCGGGCTGACCGCCCCAATGCGACAGATTGCGTTCTTCTCTGCCTATGGGACGCAGGATACTGCGACCGTGAAGCAGGCCGAGCGACTTGATAAGGTTTTGCAGGCCCATCAGGAAAACAAGGCTCGGGTTGTTCTCAAGCAGTACGACTCGAATCTGAACGGGGTCGCGCTGGCAACACGGACGCCGCAGTTGAAGAAGGACTTGATCGAGTTCTTCGATAAGAACCTGATGAAGTACGATGTCCTTTGGCAGGACCGACGCTCTCGGCTATCCCGATAGACATCAGACGTCATCTGAGTTCCGTGTGTCTCGTGAATTCAGGCCTACGCGGTCGGAGGTGATGGTGTGCAAAATTGAACTGCTCTGCTTGCTCATCCTTCCCAATTTCTACGGGATCGTTTCTCAAGCTTTACCCTCCTGCCTGGCAACTGCTACACTTCGCGGTGAGAATTGATTTGCTCGTTGAACCGTTTGCTCGTTGAATGTGGCCACAACGCCGCCAGGCAGAATTGATCGCATGTCTCTTTTGGGTTTTGGGGAAAAGCAGAAAGTCGATAGCCCTGCGGCTCCGACGACTGAAGAGCTCGCCGGTCGCGTTGCGCAGATCGATCCGGAACTGCTCCCCCGACACATTGCGATTATCATGGACGGAAACGGTCGCTGGGCGCGTCGACAAGGATGGCCGCGAGTGGAAGGTCACCGTCGCGGGGTACAGTCCGTGCGGATTATTGTTGAAGAAGCAGTCCGGTTAGGGATCGGCCAGCTGACGCTGTATTGTTTTTCGAGCGAAAACTGGAAGCGTCCGAAGACGGAATTCGACTTCCTGATGAGCCTGTTGCGTCACTTCCTGGTTCAAGAGCGCAAGCTGATTGTCGATCAGAATATCCGGTTCTCGACGATCGGGGATGTCGAACAACTTGGGCCGGCCGTGATTCAAGAGGTCGAACTGACTCGACAACTGACGACAAAAAATACCGGCATGAAGCTGTGCTTGGCGCTCAACTATGGCAGTCGCCAAGAGATTGTTTCCGCGATTCGGACGATCGCGACCCGGGTGCAGGCAGGAGAGATTTCTCCCAATGAGATCAACGACGAGACGGTGTCATCTGCTTTGCAGACGGCTGGCATGGTCGATCCCGATTTGCTGATCCGGACGGCGGGTGAAATGAGGATCAGTAACTTCCTGCTGTGGCAGATCAGTTACGCAGAGATTTATGTCACGCAGAAATTCTGGCCGGAGTTTCGAGTGCCAGACTTTCATCAGGCGCTTCTGGAATATGCTGGTCGGGAACGACGCTTTGGTGGACTCAAGGATCAAGCTGCTGCTGTTGAATCGACTTCGTCGCCTGCTGCTGCAAAAAGTGTGACGTCATGACGATTCCTACTGTTCCGATCGCTGACCAGGCGGTGACTGCGTCTGGTCGTCAGTCACGGGGTTTGCTGAAACGAGTCATCGTTTCGATGATTGTGATCGCGATGCTGCTGGTCGTTTTCGCGGCTGACCATGCGATCGGAGTCGCTGCTCCGATTCTGCTGGCGGTCGGGTTGGGGCTGGGATTCGGCTCGACGCGCGAAATGCTCCATCTGTTTCGAGTCAGCGGAATTACAATTCGTCCAACGCTGATTCAATCGCTGGTGGCGGTCTTGATTGCTTCGAACTGGTTCCTCCCGGTGGCCTCGTCGGCAGGGATGGCGACGTTCACGCCGATGGCGAATATCGCCCAGTTGCTGGTGACGTTCTCGGTGGGGGTGATGGCGATCTTCTTTGCATCGACGCACCGCTATCGGGCGCCGGGGCAGAACCTGACGGTCGTCGCGGCGGAGTTGTTGTGTCTGGTTTATGTCGGGCTGTTATTGTCGATCATGGCCCAGTTTCGGTGGGTCATCAGCCCGAACGCTGGCTATCTGATTCTGACGTCCGTCATTATCGCGACGAAGGGGGGCGACATCGGCGCTTATGCCTTCGGACGCATGTTTGGAAAAAACAAGATGACGCCACGTCTCAGTCCTGCCAAAACCTGGTGGGGGTTTCGTGGTGCACTGATCGGTTCGACGCTGTTGTCTGTTTTGTGGCTGTCGCTGGCACCCAAAATGTTTGATCCCACGTGGACGCGGTGCCCCATTCTCTGGTCGGCTGTTTATGGTCTTGTCCTGGGCGTGGTCGGGATTGTGGGTGACCTGTTTGAATCTCTGATCAAACGCGACCTCGGCCAGAAGGATTCCAGCAAACTCATGCCGGGCTTTGGCGGGATTCTGGATATCCTCGACAGTATTATGTATGCCTCGCCAGTTGCGCTGATCTTCTGGCTGTATTTCCCACCGGTTCAGAACTGGGTTTAGAAGACAGAATACGAACCACGGATCAACACGGATCAACACGGATCGACACGGATAAAAACTGTGCTTTAAGCGAAGCAATGCTTGGTCGGCCGTTCATCATGACTTCATCGGTGTGAATCCGTGTTTATCCGTGGTTGCTCTTCTTAAAAATCGCTGAGTTTGCGCGTGCGATGTGACTGGGGGAGTGTCTAAAATCGTCACTCCACAACCATCTCCACTCACAGGACGACACCCATGCGCTGGCAAGGACGACGAGAGAGCTCGAATGTAGACGATCGACGAGGACAACCCGGACAACGCATGGTCGGCGGCGTCGGTGGGGGGATGGGCCTTTTGGTCATGGTCGCGATTCTCTGGTTCAGCGGAGCGGATTTCGGTCAAATCCTGCGTGTCGTCCTGCAGCAGGGACCTGCAGTGGTTCAGCAACAGCAAGGGGGTGAGCATGAAATCACTCCGGAAGAGAACAAGCTGGCCAGTTTTGTGAAAGTCGTTTTTGCTGATACTGAAGATGTCTGGAATAAGGTGTTTCAAGAGCAGCTCAATGAACAGTATCGCGAGCCAACGCTGGTTCTGTTTTCGCAGTCGACGCAGTCTGGTTGCGGATACGCCTCATCGGCAACCGGGCCGTTTTACTGCCCGGCTGATCAGAAAGTTTATATCGACCTGAGCTTTTACAACGAGCTTCAAAACCGGTTTGGTGCGGAAGGGGATTTTGCACAGGCGTATGTTATTGCTCACGAAGTTGGTCACCATGTCCAGCGACTGACTGGCTTCACTGCCAAAGTCGACTCGATGCGTGGCCGGGTGTCCGAAGAGGAGCAGAATCAGTTGTCTGTACGACTGGAACTGCAGGCGGACTTCCTCGCGGGGGTCTGGGCTCATCATGCTCAGCAGATGAAAGACATCCTGGAAAATGGAGATCTGCGAGAAGCGATCAATGCTGCACAAGCGATCGGTGACGACCGTCTGCAAAAGCAGTCACAGGGTTACGTCCAGCCTGATTCCTTTACCCACGGCACGAGTGAACAACGGATGAAGTGGTTTCAAAAGGGGTATGAATCGGGGAACATGAAGGATGGGAATACGTTTGATGTGCCGTATTCGCAGTTGTGAGACTCATGCCTGTCGACTGTGTGCTCCCGTTGTCTACTCTCGCCTGGCGCATTCCCTCATCCGTCGTCGAAGCGCCGACACCTTCTCCCCGGGGGAGAAGGGACAGATTTAGAACGAGTTTTCTTGATGTCTCCATTGACTCATTTTGATGAAACTGGTGCTTCCCGCATGGTGGATGTGGGGGAGAAGGGCGTTACCCAGCGGGTCGCGGTTGCGGAGGCGACGGTGAGGATGCAGGCGGAGACGTTGCTGAAGATTCAGGACAAGGCATTTGCCAAAGGGGATGTCCTGGAAGTGGCCCGACTGGCGGGGATTATGGGGGCCAAGCAGACGTCTCACCTGATTCCACTGTGTCACCCGCTGCCGCTGGAGGGGGTGACAGTTGGGTTTGAGATGACCTCTGAGAGGACGGTCCAGATCACGGCGACGGTGAAGGTGACTGCAAAGACCGGCGTCGAGATGGAGGCATTGACAGCGGTGACGACGGCGGCGCTAACGGTTTACGATATGTGCAAAGCGATTGACCGCGGGATGGAAATCACCGATGTTCGACTTGTCTCGAAATCGGGGGGGAAGTCAGGGGATTTTACGCGTACGACATAATGTACGGCCAATGAACATTTGGTTATGTCTTAACTTTTCTTTGGCTTGGTTTGCCTGTTAATGTTGCCACTCGAATTTCGGTTGATGCAGCAGGATGGAGGATCAACACAAGTTCCTGCATGGACTAGGAAAACGTCGATTGATCGTCTACATTAGCCTGTCATCCTGCGCAGCAGACGAGTATCGGGATGCCTGTTAAGGCGTCTGACAGGCGGGTCGCAAACAACCATTGCCATTTGAGTGAATCATGTCTACATCGACACTTCAGCATGAGCTTTTCGGCCGCATCAGGCATCTGATCGGGGCTGATCTTCTGGAGGTCGAGAAGGTCTTCCATGCGGAACTGAAATCTCAAAACGGATACGTCGAAGATTTGCTGGCTCACGCGGCCCGCTTCACCGGCAAACGGCTCCGCCCGATTCTGTTGCTTCTGACCGCCAAAGCTGTTCGAGACATCAACCCGGCTCACTATACTCTGGC
Organism: Lacunimicrobium album; assembly: GCF_052161635.1. Classification (GTDB taxonomy): domain Bacteria; phylum Planctomycetota; class Planctomycetia; order Planctomycetales; family Planctomycetaceae; genus SXPC01. The sequence goes on along the minus strand of NZ_CP197413.1, from coordinate 10,742 downwards.
TGCCGTCGTCGAGATGATTCACACCGCGACGCTGGTTCATGATGATGTTCTGGATGAAGCGGAAACTCGTCGACACGTTGCGACCCTGAATAACCGCTGGAACAACGAGACGAGCGTTTTGTTCGGCGATTATCTTTTCACTCACGCGTTTCACCTGGCTGCCTCCCTTGAGACGACGCGAGCCTGCCGCTTGATTGGTCGCTCGACGAATATCGTCTGCGAAGGGGAACTGTCACAGATTCGCAGTCGAGGGAATTTCGATCTGAGCGAAGACGAATATTTCCGCATTATCGATGGCAAGACGGGCGAACTTTGTGCAGTCGCCTGCGAACTTGGTGCCCTCTATGCCGATGGGGCGGATGAAGTCGTCAAAGCGATGACTCAATACGGTCATCTTCTAGGCATGGCGTTTCAGATCGCTGATGACGTGCTGGACATGACCGGGACAGAAGGGGAAACTGGCAAAACGCTGGGAACGGACCTCCAAAAGCAGAAACTCACTCTGCCGCTGATCAGGCTGCTTTCTCAATCAACGCCGGAGCAGGGACAGGTCATTCGCGAGCTTCTTTCTCAGCCGGATGAACAATCGGTCAAGCAGCTGATGACCTATCTTGCGACCAGCGATGCGCTGGAATACACGCAGCAGAAGGCGTTCGAGTTCGCAGCCAACGCCCGTCAGGAGCTTCAAGTGTTGCCTGCCAGCCCGGCCCGCGATATTCTCGAAGAGCTGGCGGATTTCGCCACTCAACGTAATTTCTAAATAATTGCTGCTCGAGACAACGACCAATGACACACACCGAAGCCAGTCCCGCCTTCGACGAACACCATGACTCGGCTAACTATATGCCGATTTTCCTGACGTTGTGTGGTTTGACGCTGGTCTCGGTGGCGGCGGACTTCATTCCGTTTTCAGGATTGAAGGTATTGATTGTCGCGATTGCGATGTCGGTCGCGCTCGCGAAGGCGATTTACGTCATCCTGTACTTCATGCACGTGAAGTTCGAAGGGGGCTGGAAGTATCTCTTGCTGGCTCCGACGATTTCGATGGCGATCCTGCTGCCGATTTCGCTTTACCCGGATCTCTCCACGCAGTATTACGTCAACGATCCGAATCTGCAGGTCACGCCGGACACCACTGCTTCTGACAAGCCGCTGACTGCTCACAGCGGACATTGATTCCATGACAACGACTGCGATCTCCCTGAGCCAAGTTTCCTTTGCCTACGGCAGTCGCACTGCGCTGAGTGAGCTTTCGATCGATGTTCCTGCGGGGAAGCTGTTTGGACTTTTGGGGCCGAATGGATCGGGCAAGACGACATTGTTTCGTCTACTATCAACGCTGCTGCCGTTGCAGGCTGGTGATGTCAGCATTCTCGGTCATGATTTGAAGTCGCAAGCGGATCAGGTGCGTCGGCTGCTGGGGGTTACGTTTCAATCGCCGAGTCTGGACCCTAAGCTGACGGTTGATGAGAACCTGCTGCACCAGTCTCGCCTGTACGGATTGAGTTCGTCACATCGCAAGCAGCGAATCGATGAGGTGCTCAAAGAGCTGGGCATCATTGAACGTCGCAAAGACCGTGTCGAGACGCTGTCTGGCGGGTTGAAGCGACGTGTCGAGATCGCGAAAAGCCTGCTGCATCAGCCCCGGATTTTGCTGTTGGATGAACCTTCGACGGGGCTAGACCCTGCTGCCCGGATTGACCTGTGGCGGTTCCTCGATCTGATTCGTCAAAACGGCGAGACGACGATCATTCTTTCAACACACCTGATGGAAGAAGCAGACCGCTGCGATACACTCGCGCTACTTTCAGAGGGCAAGCTGATCGCAGAGGGGCGTCCGGACGATCTGAAATCGTCGCTGGGGTCCCGATTTATCACGATCAAGTCTGCTGAACTCAGGTCGCTGGCCGATGAGATCAAAACTCGGCTTCAGGTTGAAGTTCGCACGCTGCCGGACGAGCTTCGCATCGAGCATTCCGAGGCGGAAACACTGCTGGCTCCGCTGCTCAATAGCTTTGGCAGTCGCATCACTCAATTGACGCTGGGAACTCCGACGCTGGAAGATGTGTTTATTCAGAAGACGGGATATGAGTTCTGGCGAGCTTGATACCGTAGTTTAAGCCAGCGCGGTCGAAAAAAGTCGTGCCATGCTCACAGCTTTGGGGTGAGCATGCTGCTTCGTTTGATATTGGAGCGTTCAGAACATGCTTGCTCAAAGCTGCAAGCATGTCACTTTGAGAGAAACTCGCTGGATAAGATTCGGCTCGTCTTAGCGGAAAAACTGGCGTCGATAGCGGATGGACGCGATAGAAGCGGTCAGCAGGAGGTCACAAGTGCCCGCGAAAGGATTCGAACCTTCACGAGATTGCTCTCACCAGCCCCTCAAGCTGGCGTGTCTGCCAGTTCCACCACGCGGGCAAAAGTGACATCATGCTGACGGAAGTACGATACTATTTCGTCAGTTCAAAGACAAGCGCCCGACCGGTTGGGTTCGCAAATCCTGTCCTGAAATGGAATTTTGGACGGTCGTACTTATTCTGAGGGTTACTGGCCCTTGTGTAGTCTTCCTGTTTACAATCCTGCCATGGAATCGACACCTGCTCGTACGACGTCTGGCAGCCGCGTAGTTTTGGGGATGTTTGCCCTGGGGCTGGTCTTTGCGCTGGGGCTGTGGATCTACCTGACGATCGCTGCGACGCCGTTTTTGCCGCTGGTCGCGGATCTTTCGGAAACGTTTCCCCAGACGCAGGTCCGGGTTGAGGGTGGGGCCTATAAGAGTCACCTGGAGAATTCGACGAAGAGGCTGCGGGTGCTCATGCGGTCGACGCTGGATTTGAAGGACGATGCCGCCGTGCTGGAGCGGGTCAATGGGATCGCGGAGCGAGTCCGTGCAGTGGGATTTGATCGCGATTACGATGTGCTGGAGATTTTTTTGTATAAGCAGGATCCGTCTTCGTCGGAAAACTACCGAACAGTGAGACGGGGAATGGGAGAGTTCCCGCTGGTGACATTGGAAGAAGTCAAAAAAGAAGGTTAGAGGTCGGCGTTGTCAAGTGCGCGGGCGGTGGCGAGGTCTTCGGGGGTGTTGACATTCAAAAGTGATGTGAACTCTGGATCGAAGGTTTGTAATGCGACCGAGGAAAGAATCGATCTTGAGCAGGTGTCGATGAATCGCATGAGCCGACGTTCCCCGCTGGCGACAAGATCGTTGAGGTGACCGGAGAGTCGAGTCCGGTAGATGGCGGCTAAGGGGATCAGGTGGTCTGCATGGTTGAAGAGGGCCAGGTCGTTGTTTGATAGTTTTTCGTCGAGGAGACGGATCGATTTCGGCCGGAAGAAGGGGAAGTCGCAACCCGTGATGAAGAGCTTTTCAGTACGGGCAGCATAGGACTGGAAGACGGGAGCAAGGGCGACGAGGGGACCTTGATAGTCGCTGTGATCAGTCAGGGTGTCCATGTCGGGAAAAGGTTGGGTGTCATGGACGGACTGGTTGGCAACGATGATGATGCGTTCGAAGTGAGGACGTAACTGACTGACTTTGCGGGCCAGGAGCGTCTCGCCCGGGCGAAATTCCATCGCAGCTTTGGGGCAGCCGAGGCGTTGACCGGCGCCGCCCGCGAGGATCACGGCTGACATCTCTCTTTGACGCCACATGGGGTTGCAGTCGTTAACAGGATTTTGATGTTCGATGAATTCGCCAGGCGACGGGAGTGGCGAGGATCGATATACTAACCGTTTTCGTGATCTGCTGGTTGTGGTTTTGCCTATGTCGTCGTCATCTGAGTCTTTCATGTCAGAAGAGAACGCTGAGCTTCCGTGGTATCATGAAGGTTTGCGCTTTCAATGTACACAATGCGGCAACTGCTGCACCGGATCGCCCGGTGCGGTGTGGGTGAATGATGCTGAGATTCAGGCGATTGCGGATCATTTGAACGAACCCGTTGGCGCGATTCGACTTCTCGCGACCAAGTATCTTAACGGGAAGGTTTCGATCAAAGACTATCCCAACGGAGACTGTTATTACTTTGATCCGAACTCGCGGGGATGCAGGATCTATCCGGTGAGGCCGATTCAGTGTCGGACGTGGCCGTTCTGGGATCGGCATCTGACGTCGGTCGATGCCTGGAATGATGTCGGGAAAGGGTGTCCTGGAATTAATAAGGGCAAGCTGGTCAGTCTGGAAATCATTGAGCAGAACCGCGAGCAGCGTTCGCTGTAAGTTGTTGAGAATGCAGTTGTTGAGATTGCAATAGAAGCGAATTTAAGAAGAATAAGACAGGGGGTTGACACCCCCCGCTCGCCGGGGGAATTGTTGATGACGCCGTTACCTGTGATTGATGAGATCAAGGGCATTTATGACCGGATGCAGGCGGAGATTGCCCGGCATGCGCCGGTGTGTCAGGTGAGTGGGCGATGTTGTCGGTTTCGTGAATATGATCACACGCTTTTCCTGTCGCAACCAGAGCTCGATCTCCTGGTTTCTGAGGGACTTCCGGAGGGGGCAGTCATTGATGATGCCTCCTGCCCGTTTCAAATTAGGGGGCTTTGCACGGCTCGAGAGAAACGCCCACTCGGGTGTCGTGTTTATTTTTGTGACCCGAAGTATGAAATGACAGTCGGGCCAGAGATTGCCGAGCAGTTTACCAATGAGCTGAAAGAGGTTCACCATCTTCATGATCTGACCTGGGATTATCGACCGCTGCATGTGCATCTGACACGGTTCGTTGAAACGCAGTCTCAACAGTCGCCGACAGGTGCAAAAAGTGATGAATGAAGTCGATTCGTTTGCCCCATGAACGTCTTAATTTGTACACGACAAGACCAGTTTAGGGATTGTGGAGCGAATCAGGGAACGATGTGTCAATCAGTGAATTTCCAATTTCGTCGGGTTGACATCGTCGGATTCGCGTGCTTACACTGAGGACGTTAATACTTGTGAATTCACTAGTTGCAGACGAGACTGATTCAAATTGGTATTCTGTCTCGCAGCCATCGAGAACTCTTCGACTGACGATGCGTACAGATTTTGTCGCATTGCCCGCTGAGCCTTCTCAGTCACCTTTGGAGATATCGCTGTGACCAAGAAAGAGATCGTCAAACAGATTTCCGACGAGATGGGCGAGACGCAGCTGAAGGTCAAAGACATCGTCCAGAAGACGTTTGACGCGATCATCAAGACCCTTGTTGAAGATTCTGAGCACCGCATCGAGCTGAGAAACTTTGGTGTCTTTGAAGTCAAGAAACGTGCCGCCCGCAAGGCCCGCAATCCGCGCACTGGTGATCAGGTTTTCGTCGGCTCGAAATTTGTCGTGACATTCAAGCCGGGCAAAGAGATGGAAGAAAAGGTACGCGAGCTCGAGCGAGCTGAAGACGAACGCGTCATGCGAACCCCAGCGTTTGCTGGCCATACTGCGGAACCTGCCTCCTTTACCAATCATGCTCCGGCAACTAACCATGCCCCGGCAATCAGTCACGCCCCGGCAATCAGCCATACTCCGTCCACCAATCATGTTCCGGCGACTGAGCCTGCCCATAGTCCTTATGAAGGCAATGGTTCGTCTGCTCCCGTGACTTCAAACAGCTATGTTCCATCAGCTTCTTAGCCGGATCACTGTTTAGTCGGAACACCGTGGCAAGAATGGCGTTTTTGCCTTAAAGCTAATTGTAATAGGAATTTGCGAAGGCGAACCTCTCGTCAGGGGTTCGCCTTTTTCGCTGCGCGATAGGAAAAATATTTTCTCCCTACGTGCCATGCTTGCGGCGGCTTTGAGTAAGCATGTTCTGAACGCTCCAACGTCAAACGAAGCAGCATGCTCACCCAAAGCTGCTGTCTTTTATACACAAGTTGGGAACCACAAATCCTTGGGCCTCGAAGTACGACTAATGCCCAATATCTTGTGGTTGACACAGGGGACCAAGTATGTCGGGTGCCCTGTTCACAGACTTGTGTATAAAAGACAGCCCCAAAGCTGTGAGCATGGCACGACTTTTGGAGACCGCGCTATTTCAAGTTGCGTTTGGTAAAAGAATATTCTTCCGGCCTCGGCGTGCTCTGCGTTCCAGTCTCTCTTTCGGCAGTGCGCAGAATAAAAGACGCCGAGTGAGCGAAGTCACTCGGCGTCTTTAGACAGAGTTGGACAGCTCCCTGGGGGAGTGTCCCGCAGTCACTTGGGGAAACGCTTCGCCACCTCTAGCGTCACGAATCCCATCTCTCTCATTCACCGAGAGCGTTTAATAGCGAACGTGGTGCCAAAGCCTGAAAAACCGCAAAGAGGGCCTGTTTTGACGGCCTCGTCGTCACATTGGGGGACATACGAATTCAGGCGAGAGTATGGCTTTGCAATTCTTACTTGTAAAACGTGCCATGATGGCAACAACCATTATCAAAGTTACAACGATTCGGCCTGTTGTCAGCCTCAGCGCTTAAGAGCTATCGACCTTCGGCTGGCTCGGTTTTATAACCCCGCCCACCTTTCTGAAAAGCGGAGACGCGTTTCCTACCTTGCGCGTTGTGGCGGGCCCATCTTTTCGTCACGCAACTCCCGCTCTTCATTTTAACGTTCCACGAGTCACGCTCGTGGTGCGTTCCTGTCTTCTCTCCGACAAGCGAGCCTCCTCAATGCTCAATTCCAATCGACGCACGTTGGCCCATTCACGGCTGATTCGTTTAGCCGTCGCGGTCGCCCTGGCAGGTTCGGCAGGATGCCAGACCTCAGGGATGCAGTCTGCGTTCAACCAGAAGCAGATGCAACAACGCGCAGACTCTCAGCAGAAAATGGCTTTCAACGGGACGCCGGGTTCTACACCGGTTGCGAAAGACAAAACTGTCTCAGCCGTTCAGATCGTTCAGGAAAAGCTCACCTCTGCTGAGGCTCACCTCGCCAAGGGTGACTTTGGTGCCGCTCAGCAGGATTACGAAGTCGTTCTCAGCTATCGTCCTGATCATGCTGATGCCAATCATGGCCTGGCGATCATTGCGGATCAGCAGGGGCAATATCAGCTCGCCGAACAGTATTACAAGACAGCGTTGCGCTACGACCCGAACAACGTCGATCTCCTGGCCAACCTTGGCTATAGCTATCTGCTGCAGAAGAAATACGCGCAGAGCGAAGACTATCTGCGAACTGCCCTCGAGAAAGATCCTCAGCACCGCAAAGCATCGATCAATCTTGGTGACATGTACGCCCAGGTGGGTGACGAAGATCGCGCGATCGCGATGTATCGGAATGTCTCCAGTGAAGCGGATGCTCGCGCTCAGTTGAACAAAGTCCTTGGTGGCAAGACTGCCAGTCCGTTCCAGTTGGCCTCCAAAGGGGGCAAGAGCCCGAACAAGCAGACCCAGCAGATTCTCGATGACATGGCTGCCGCCCGTGAACGGGATATCGCTCGTGGAAAAACCAATCAGCGGGATGCTCAGCGATACAACCAGACTCATCAGGCACAGATGGTGGCTCAGTCGATTGATGACAATCGACTCAAGCAGCAGTTGATGGCGATTGATCAAGATGACATGCAGCGGAATGTGCCATCGCGAAATATGGATTCGAATCCTTCCTATGATTCGATGAATACGCAACTCGCACAAAATCCGCCGATCAGCGCACCGGATCCTCGCGGGATGCAGGGGCAATATCATCCGCAGAACTTTCAACAGGATCAACGTCTCCCACGTCCTGAGCCGATGCAGCCTTATCAGCCCAATCAGCAACTGGATCAACAGTATGCTGGCAATATGGGTTCGCAACAGCAATTCAGCCAGCCGAATCATGGGGGCTTCCAAAACGGGGGCTTCCAGAACAGCGGCATGCCGAATGGTGGTTTTCAGAATGCGGACTATCAGCAGTCGGCCGGCATGATGCAGAACCGGGTTGAACAGACCAACGGTTACGTCGGTCAGAACATGCCGTCGCAGAATCCGCCGTCACAAAACAATCGATCGAATCCGTTCTCGACTCCCTGGAACGTCGAGAACAATCCATCGTCCATGAATCAACAACAGCCGACGATGCAGTCGCAGCAACAACGACCTCAGGACCGTTCGATGTCTTCCCCATCGGAAAATCCGATGAATGGTCAGCGAACTCCGTATCCGCCCTCAATGGGATCACCGTCTGTGCAGTCGCAGCCAATGCCATCCAACCAGTCTTCGGCATCCATGAATGCCTTTGACGCTGCTCAAGCCAAAGCGATGCAGATGGGGATGAATGCCGGCGGCGGTCAGATGTTCCCTGTCGACAGTTCTGCCAATACGCAGAATCCGCCGCAAGGTTTTCTGGGACAACCGTCTTCGTTTTCGAACAATCCGAATGCGATGATGAATCCTTCTACGAACGCCGCCGCTCCACAGTCGACAAGTCGCTCGCTGCCGGGGAGTGATTCGTTCCTGGGCGGGAATATGCCGAATAACTGGAACCGTCAGGCTCCGGATATGAATAGTCAGTTTCAGCAGAACGACATGATGCAGCAGGCTGTCCATACGCAATACAAATCAGCGGATGGAAATCTGGTCCCGTCGCAGAACAACAACGGTATTCAGCAACTCGGCGGAACGATGCCTTCTCAGCCTGCGTTCCAGAATGATCCTTATCAGCAGCAGGCAGCCCAGCATCAGCGTGAATATCAGCAGATGTATCAGCAGTCTGCCCTCTCGCCGCAGTTCAATCATCAGCCAAGTTCACAGCAGGTCGTGACTCCTTCGATGACGAGCTCGGGTTACAATGGTCAATCCGGTTCACAGGATGGACAGGGGACGATGTCGTGGCAGGATCACATGTATCGTCAACGCGGCGGTGGTTCTCCGACACAACCTGAGGAGCCGATGAACAACTCCAGCCAGGCTCCGAACATTCGCAGCCAGGGGATGACACCTCAGCAGACCAGTAACATGCAGCAAAGCCTGCCTCAGTGGAATCCCCAACGACAGGGTGGAAGTGCACTGCAACAGACTGGCAACCTGCCACAATGGAATCCCAATCAGGGGAATCCGCAAAGCGGGACTGGCAATTACGCCCCGAATAACTCCAGGATGACGCAGCCGAACTCTGGCTATCAGACCGGCCAGCAGACTTCGAACACGCAGCTGCCTGTCATTTCGCCGAGCGGGAGCACGCAGCGTTACTAAATCACTTCGTGTGACGGCGGTCTTCCCAACCGCCTGACAACAAAAAAGGAGAAGCGTCACCCCCCGGTCGCTTCTCCTTTTTGTTTTTACCAGACGTTACGTTTGGGCTGCGACCTCAAACCACCATCAGCTGCTGCTCGATATTGCTCAGCAGGTCACTGATCGCCCACATTTGTGTGGCGACTGGAAACTGCTCGTCCCGCTTGATCCACTCGCGGACCTTGCGTTCTGCCGTGACGACGGTCGAGTGATTGCGACCGCCAAAGTGGGTGCCGATCTCGTTGAAGGAGACCTTCAGGAGATGGCGCGACAGGTACATCGCGATCATGCGTGCCTGACAGACCTGACGAGCCCGGCTGGCGGACTTCATCGTCGCGACATCCAGGCCGAACATTTCTGAGACAGCCTGTTCGATATCGCTCAGACGGATGATACGTGTGCTGTCTCGCAACAGTTCCGAGAGAACCTGCTTGGCGGCTGACAGTGACAGTGGTGAGCCTTGCATCAGCGAATGAGCGTGGAGCGAGTTGATCGCCCCCTGCAGTTCGCGGAAGGTTCGGTGGAAACGCTTGCTGACGAAATCGATGACGGGCTCCGACAGGTCGAAGTTGAGCTTCAGACAGAGTCCTTGCGCGATTTGCTTGAGCGTTCCAAAATCAGGGGCCTGAAGCTTCGTGAAGACACCAGATATCAGCCGATTGCATAGTTCTTCCGAGAACCCCGGCAGCATCCGTGCATGTCGATCCGCGCTGACGATGAGCTTCAGACCCCGTTGTTCCAACGTGCGAATGGTGTTAAGCAACTCCTGTTGAAAGTTGTTTTTACCGATCAGGAAATCAATGTCATCAATGATGAGGATATCGATCTGACGGAACTTGCTGCGGAAGGATGCGAGCGCCTTGGACTGCAACGCGATGGCATACTGATTTCCGAAGTCTTCAGCCGTCAGGTAGAGAACCTTGAGTTCAGGATGATGCTTCGTGATTTCAGCGTAAATCGATTGCAGGAGCGCGGTCTTACCGGTCCCGATCGTGCCCGCGACGTACAGCGTGCTGAAGTCTTCGAGCGGCTGTGACGCGATATTACGAGCGGTCGTATACGCCAGCTTGTTGCACGGTCCGACGATGAAGTCATCGAACTGGAACAGACGACGTGGACGCGAGCCGTTCGCACGGGTCGTGCGAGTGGGACTGGTCAGGTTACGACTGATATCCGTGCTGATGTCACGAGACGTTTGAGGGCGTGCATCGAGCTTCTTGATGGAAGTCGATTTCGGTGATGCCACGGGAGTGACAGCCGTCACGTTCTCAACCTTCGTTTGAAGGCCAGCCAGATTCGCATCGATGGCGAACTCCACCGTGACTCGACGGCCGAGGATCGGCTGCGCGAGTTGCTCGATGACTTTGCGGTACTGTTTGGAGACCCAGCCCAGAAGGATCTGGTGTGCCACGCAAACCGTCAGCTGATCACCATCGAGTTTCCAGACAGTCTTATCGAACCACTGCTGGTAACGGTGAGCACCGATGTGCTCGGAGAGCTGGGCCTGGATCAGCGCGGTGAGAGCCTCAATTGGAAGAGACTCATTGGGGAGAGAATTGCCGGGGAGAGATTGTTCGGGCAT